>NZ_VTLD01000004.1:0-246018 GCF_020514285.1 Synechococcus sp. PH41509
GATCCAGGCACTGTCCATAGTCCCCGCGCTCGAGGGCTGCCTCTGCTTCGGAAAGGTCCAGTCCTGAGTCTTGCTCGCTCACCCTTCAGCCGCGTCCCACAACCATGGTGCCGATGCCAGCGTCCGTAAAGACTTCGAGCAACAGGGCGTGGGGAACCCTGCCGTCAATGATGTGGGCGGCTGCCACGCCTTGCGCCAAGGCGCGGATGCAGCATTCCGTTTTTGGGGTCATGCCTCCTGCGACGCCGCCGTCTTCGATCAACTGTCTTGCCTCTGAGAGGCGCAGTTTGCGGATCAAGGAGTCAGCATCGTTTCGGTCCTTGAGGATGCCGGGGGTGTCGGTCAGCAGGATCAGTTTTTCGGCCTCCAGGGCCGCCGCCAGTTCTCCCGCAACTGTGTCGGCATTGATGTTGTGGGCTCTCCCGTCATCGGGGGTTGCGGCAACGCTGGATATGACGGGCACGTAGCCCTTCTCCAGCAGCGGTTCCAGCACGTCGGGATTGACGCGGGCAACGTCCCCCACTAGCCCATGGCTGCCATCCCCCCAGGGGCGAGCCTCGACCAGGCTTCCGTCACTTCCGCTCAAGCCAACGGCACGGGTGCCGAGCTGATTGAGCCCATTCACGATCTGTTTGTTGACGCGTCCCACCAGCACCATCTCCACCACATCCATGGTGTCGGCGTCAGTGACGCGCAATCCGTCGCGGAATTCGGCTGGAATTTCCAGACGCTGCAGCCACTGGTTGATTTCCGGCCCGCCGCCATGAACCACAACGGGTTGGACCCCAACACAGGCAAGCAGAGCCAGATCGCGAAAGACGGCAGCACGCAGTTCGGCATGGGCCATGGCGGCACCGCCGTACTTGATCACAATGCGTCGCCCGGCGAAACGCTGGATATAAGGAAGGGCTTCGCTGAGCACCGACACCCTGAGGGCGTCATCGTTGTTCTGGGCGGACTGGGCCATGGCTTATGCCTCACTCGCTGGAAGCAGAACAACATCCAGCCGCTGCTCATCCAGTTCCTTGAGTTCCGCTCGCATTCCTTTGGCGAAGAAACGCCCGAGACGCTCTTGCCGCTCTTGCCAGCGTTCGAGAGGAACGGCTCCCAGCAGAAAACGCAGCCGCAGGCCATAGCCAGCGTCGGAATGCAGCTCTTCGATCTCCTCCAACTGCGGCGGGGTGTCCTCGTCCCAGAGCTTGAGCGCTTCGAGCGACGACTCCAGATGGGCCTTCTGGCCGTAGCGCCAGCGCGTCACGTCGCCGAGCAGTTTGCCCAGTTCAGGGGCTGCTGCTTCCCGTTCTTTTTGGAAGGTCTTGATGGGTGTCACCCGGATAGCGGGTGGCAGCTCCGAAGATTTCAAGGCCAGGCCCCCCAACAAGATGGGAATTCCATAAAAAATTGTGGGCAGGCTGAGGTTGGCGCTTCCCGTCGCGTAAGCGGTGGCACCGATCACTGTCAGCACGCCTCCTGCGATGGTGACGAGGCTGCCGGGGGAGAAGAAATCCTTCATGAAGGCCTTGGCTTGATCGTCATTTTGACCTCTAGGCCATCAGGATGGAGATCCACTGCCTCGAGCTAGATGCCTGATCCATCGTCGATTGGCATGGACGATCTGCTCCAGCAGCTCGATCGCGATCGCAGCTGGTTGTTGCAGCAGATCGATGGCGGTCGTTGGCCTGAGCTCCGGCTTGACCTGGCGGCCCTCGAGCGAGAGCTCGGGCAACTGATCACCCGAGCTTCAGAGCTGCAGGACGAAGCGGGTCGCTAAGCGACCACGACCCGAAAGTGTCCTCTGATTCAGAACGGAATGTCGTCGGTGTCGGGAACCAGGGGCGCAGCATTCCAGCTGGCCGGTTCAGGCTCGTTCGCCACTGTGGTCGGCGCGGCCCCAGGGGCCTGGCGGCTGGGGGCCGGGGCTGAGGCGTTGCCGGAAGGAGCTGCACCCGTGGCTACCGCGCCGATCGGATGAAGCCGAGCCAGGGTGAATTCAGCCCTTTTTTCCTTCATGCCATCACCCCGGGGCATGGTGTTCATCCGCAGTCGGCCTTCGATCAGCAGCCGCTGCCCTGTCTGCACACGGTTCTGTAGCTCCTGGGCCAGGTTGCCCCAGCCAACCACTTTCAATTCGCCTGGCGGATCACCCTCCCGCAGGGGGTCAAAGCGCACGGCCATCTCCGCAATGGGAGTCTGGTTGTCTTGGGTGTATCGAACCGTCGGTGCGTCGATCACCTCCACTTCGAGCACGCAATGGTTCATGGCTTGAGCTGGTGTCGGCGCACATCCTGATGCAAGGGCCCGCGAATGACCAGCGTCGTGTCCTGTTGCTGGCTGGAACCGGTGAGGGGCCGCGCTTGGTGCAGGAGCTCTCCCGCTTCAACTGGCGTGTGAGCGTGAGCGTGGTGACCTCAAGTGCGGCGAAGGCTTACGCGGGACTGCCGCTGGAGCGGATCTCGATCGGTGCCCTGCAAGGTGTTGGCGGAATCATTGCCGCTCTGCAACAGGCCGGGCCGTTTCGTTGGGTGGTGGATGCCACGCATCCCTTTGCAGCTCAGATCAGCCATTCCCTGGTCACCGCCTGTGCTGCGGTGGACCAACCGCTGCTGCGTTATGAGCGTCGCCGCGAACCGCTTGGAGGTGCCTCCCTGGTGGCTGATGCCGAGGCATTGGCAGTGCAGCCGCTCCAGGGCCAGCACCTGCTGCTGGCTATTGGGGGTCGCCATCTTCCGGCGATGGCTGCTGCTGTACGCCGCGCTGGAGCCATCCCCTATGGCCGTGCGCTTCCGTCCCCTGATGGATTGCGAGCAGCCCTGCGGGCGGGTCTGCCCCCGGATCACCTCGCCGTGGTGCGTCCCCTGCAGGGGGAGGTGCCGGGGGCGATCGAGCGGGCCCTTTGCCAACGCTGGGGCATTGGCGTGGTGCTGTGCCGCCAGTCTGGTGGTGTGACGGAACAGCTCTGGCATCAACTCACAACAGAGCTGGGGCTGAACTTGGTGCTGTTGCGCCGTCCATCCCCCCCCGATGGCATGGCTTGTGTCGAGGATGTGAGAAGCCTTTTGGATCGGCTTGAGCGAGATTGAAGCGAGTGGGATGGTGCTTGCCCTCACCACGGAAGCGGACGCCGAGCGAGCCCAACAGCTGGCTGAGGTCTTGCTGGAGCGCCATCTTGTGGCGTGTGTCTCCATTCACCCCGTTCAGTCTTTCTACCGCTGGGAGGGGGTGCTGGAGCATTCCCATGAGGTCCAACTGCTGATGAAGACCTCCGCCCAACATCTGGAGGCGCTTCGCTTGGCCTTGTCAGAACTGCACAGCTACGACACACCCGAGTGGTTGAGCTGGCCGGTGACCGCTTCACCGGCCTATGGGGCTTGGGCCCTGGCTGAGCTCAGTTCAGATGCGTCGCCGCCAGCTGCTTGAGGGAGACCTGGGAGCGTGCCCCCAGTTGCGTCACGATTTGACCAGCGCAGAGAGCACCAAGCTGACCACAGCGTTCGAGGGACTCGCCCTGGGTGAAGCCATGCAGGAATCCCCCGGCATAGAGGTCGCCTGCTCCTGTGGTGTCCACCAGGTCGCCCAGGCCGAAGATGCCGATATCCCAGCGTTGGTCTCCACTCAGCACGACGGATCCCTGAGCTCCACGGGTGATTGCGATCACCGAGCAGCAGCCGCGGACCCGGTCGAGGGCCTGATCGAAATCCTCGGTTTCGTAGAGCGACTGAATCTCGACATCGTTGGCGAAAAGCACATCCACATGGCCATTGACCAGCTCGAGGAAACTCTCCCTGTGCCGATCCACGCAGAAGCCATCCGATAGGGAGAGGGCCACCTGCCCTCCTGATTCGCGGCAGGCTTCTGCGGCGGCGATGAAGGCTCGCTTGGCGGCTGGGCTGTCCCAGAGGTACCCCTCCAGATAGAGCACTTTGGCCTGCTTGACCATCGACAGATCGAGATCCTCCGGCTCCAGCTGCGTGGAGGCCCCTAGGAAGGTGCACATGGTCCGCTCCGCGTCGGGCGTGACGTAAATCAGGCAGCGCGCCGTTGTGGCTCCGCTTGTGGCGGCTGGGGTTTCAAAGCGTGCACCAACGGCTCGAATGTCGTGGCTGAAAATGGTTCCGAGCTGGTCGTCCCGGACACGACCGATGAAACCAGCGCGACCGCCGAGCTGGGCGATCCCGACCATGGTGTTGGCGACAGATCCACCGGAGGTCTCAAGGCCAGGACCGCTCGCCTTGTATAGGGTCTCGGCCTGTTGCTCATTGATTAACGCCATGCCTCCTTTCTGGAGGCCGTTGTCAGAGATGAAGCTGTCGTCCGTCTGGACCAGAACATCCACGATCGCGTTGCCGATGCCAACGACATCGAGATTGCAGGTGCTGGGGAAACGGGTTTCAGGCGACATCGGTGCTGTGAAGACAGCCCCGAAGTATGAACCTCAGAGGCTCAGGCGCTCAACAACGCGCGTTTCGGGCCATGGATCGGATCTTCCACAACGATGGTCTGATCACGGCTGGCACCAAGGGAGACGATGGCGATCGGCACTTCCATCAAATCCGCGAGGAAGCGCAGGTAATCCATGGCGGGTTTGGGGAGATCCTCAAGACTGCGGCATTCCTCCGTTGAGCATTGCCAGCCAGGCAGTGTTTTGAAGATGGGTTTGCACTGGGCGAAGTCCTCGGCACTGCTCGGGAAGTGCTCGATCCGCTCGCCGTTGAGCTCATAGGCCACGCAAACCTGGATCTCGTCGAGTTCATCCAGAACATCCAGCTTGGTCACGGCCAGACAGTCCAAACCGTTCACCTGCACGGCATAGCGACCGATCACACCGTCAAACCAGCCGCAGCGCCGCCGCCGGCCCGTGGTGGTTCCGAATTCCCCACCGCGTTCGGTGAGCTGATCATTCAGGCTCCCGCTCAGTTCCGTGGGGAAGGGGCCCTCACCCACGCGAGTGGTGTAGGCCTTGGCGACTCCGATAACACGGTCAATCAGAGTCGGACCGACGCCAGCACCGATGCAGGCCCCTCCGGAGACGGGATTGGACGAGGTGACGTAGGGGTAGGTGCCATGGTCAAGGTCCAACAGGGTGCCCTGGGCTCCTTCGAACAGGATGTTTTTGCGATCCCTGGCAGCCTGGTGAATGGCTTGGGTGCATTCCACAACGTGGGGTGCGAGGCGCTTCCCGTATTCCAGATATTCCTTGATGACATCCTCGGCATTCAGAGGAGCAACGCCGTAGATGGTTTCAAGAAGTTCGTTCTTTTCCTGCAGAGGCCCCTCAAGGCGTTCCCTGAGCCGTTGTTCGTCCAGCAGGTCGATCACCCGGATGCCGCTGCGCTGCGACTTGTCCGCGTATGTGGGGCCGATTCCGCGGCCAGTTGTTCCGATCCGACGCGCTCCGCGTTGCTTCTCCATGGCCTGATCGAGCAGGCGGTGGTACGGCATCGTCACGTGAGCCGTGGATGCCAAGCGCAGGCCAGAAATATCGATGTCATTGGCGATGAGCATGTCGAGCTCACCAAGCATCACCTTGGGATCCACGACCGTTCCTGACCCAATCAGGCAGATCGTGTCGGGATAGAGGATTCCAGAGGGAATGAGGTGCAATTTCAGGACACGTTCGTCAACGACGATCGTGTGGCCTGCATTCACACCACCCTGATAGCGCACCACCACATCGGCCGAGCGGCTGAGGAGATCGGTGATCTTTCCTTTTCCCTCGTCACCCCACTGCGCTCCGATGACGACAACGTTGGCCAAGAACACGGCGGCCCGAAGCCGCAGATCTGCACAATCCGCGAGTATCTCAGATCTCGGGTGGCCTAGTCAAAGCGTGTGTCCAGGGACTCAGCTGCCCCGGACCACAGACTTCTCGGCTTTGCTGAGTTCCTTGGCGATCCGGTCATGGAGTGCCTCAGGAAGGGGACGGTTGGCATAGGAGGTGTAGTGACCCGCCAGAGAGTTCAGTGCGGTCTGCATGGTTGTGAAGGAGCTGAGTCCGTTCACGCGCGGCTGAGGCCGGTAGCGGGACATGTAGTCATTGATCAGTGACCGAGCGTCCGCTTCGGCTTCGGCGTGGGTTGGATCGTCCTGGGGCAGGTCGATCACCGTTCTCAACGTGCGGGAGACCGCCACTGTGTCTTCCACGTAATTGCCGCTCAAACGGGCTTCAGCATCACCACTGCAGGCCGTTAGAAAAAGGCATAAGCCCAGGCCGAGGGCTACGGCAGCCCGGCTCAAGGGGCGAAGCAGGCGTGTCAGTGCGGAGAGCATGAAACCCTTGAGAATCTGCTGACTTTAGGGGTGGAGTGCCTTGATCAGGCAAGACAAGGCCTCTGCGTGGGGAAGCTTCTGTACCTCTCGGTTGCTGCGGCGAACCAGCTCAACGACGCCATCGGTTGCGTCGCGTCCCACCACGATCCGCCAGGGAATACCGATCAAATCCGCGTCTTTGAATTTGACGCCCGCTCGTTCCTTTCGGTCATCGATGAGCACGTCGACCTCTGCCTTCTGAAGTTCCTCATAGAGCGTTTCCCCCAGCTGGGCCTGGGTCTCGTCCTGGATGTTGGCGACGACCACAATCGCTTCGAATGGAGCGATTGTGGTTGGCCAGCAGATGCCACCGTCATCGTGATGCTGTTCGACGGCAGCCTGCGCCAGCCTGGAAACGCCGATTCCATAGCAACCCATCCAGAACGGTTCGGTCTTGCCGTTCTCGTTGGTGAACCGACTTTCCATGGCTTCGGAATATTTCCGGCCCAACTGAAAAATGTGGCCGACTTCGATGCCACGTTTTTCGCTCAGCCGTGAGTCCGCGTTGTGTCGACAGGCGTCGCCCGCCCGTCCATTGCGCAGATCCAACCTTGTCGGCTGTTGCTTGAGGGCGGTCCAGCTGGTGTTGAAACGGTGCTGATCTGGCGTATTTGCACCACACACAAAACGACTCAATTCAATGGCTGTTTCGTCTGCCAGGCGCAGGAAGGTTGGCTCCCAGGTCTTGGCTCCCTGCAGGACGTCATCGGACAAGTCAGGTCCGATGGATCCGAAGGGGATGGGATCGATGTCCTGGCGGTTTTGGTCGTCTGGCGTGATCGGGCGGCAATCGAGGACGCCCTTGCCCAGGATGCTGCTGACGGCGTTGACGACTTTGGTGGGGTTCAGGTCCTGGTCACCACGAAGGCTGACCAGGAGGGGTTGGAGCGTGTCGTCGTCCAAGGCCGCCACGAAAAGCAGCACCTTCACCACTTGGCTTGGATCCCAGCCTTTGGCGTCGCAGAGGCTCTCGATGCTCCCCAAACCAGGGGTCGGTATGCACTCCTCAGGGCCTTCGGGCAAGGGCGATGCCGCTGGGGCAATCGAAACAGCTTTCTCCTGATTGGCCGCGTATTGCCCGTCATCGCTGATCAGGATCAGGTCTTCCCCGGCATCCGCCGTCACCATGAACTCCTGGGAGGCCGCACCTCCGATCGCCCCGCTGTCGGCATCGACGGGGACGACATCGAGTCCGCAACGTTCAAAAATGCGGCGATAGGCCTGATCCATCAACCCGTAGGTCTCGCGAAGGTCCGCTTCGCTGGCATGAAAGGAGTAGGCGTCTTTCATGATGAATTCGCGACCTCGCATCAGACCGAAGCGAGGACGGATCTCGTCTCGGAATTTGGTCTGGATTTGATAAAGGTTCACCGGAAGCTGCCGGTACGACCTCAACAGTTCACCTGCCAGGTTCGTGATGACTTCTTCGTGGGTTGGTCCAAGCCCCAGCTCTCTGCCTTGCCGGTCTTCGAGGTGAAACATGATTCCCTCGCCAGCTGTGTAGCCCTGCCAGCGACCGCTTTTCTGCCAGAGCTCTGCAGGGTGCAGCTGTGGAAGCAGGGTCTCCTGGGCGCCGGCGCGGTTCATCTCCTCACGCACCACGGCTGTGATTTTTTGAAGCACCCTCCACATCAGAGGTAGATAGGCGTAAATCCCTGATCCAATGCGACGGATGTACCCAGCACGCAGAAGCAACTGATGCGAGGTGATCTCCGCTTCGGCGGGAACATCCCGAAGCGTCACCAGCAGCAGGCGGGAGACGCGCATCGATCGCAAGAAAACGAGATTTGGAAGCTATCACCGCTTCGGAAGCATGCCGATCGTAGAAGTGTCCGTTTTGCTGGGATTCCACTGTGCGCCCTGAGTCTCGGCTGCTACCGTCCAGCACAATCCAGCCTGTCCTAGGCCCGTCTCATGTTTCCTCGGTCCGTTGAATCTGTGGCGTCACACGTTCAACAACAGGCAGAACCTTCCATGGATTCAGCCCAAGCTTCCGCGCAGGCTGAGGCCTTGGTGGGAATTGACGACGTTCAGAAATCTCTCAATCGTTCTCGCGCATCGGTCTACCGCTACACCAATACAGACCCTCGAAACCTCAATCCTCCCTTTAACCCTCGCAAGCTGAATCCGGAGTACCGCAGCGATCAGAAAGATCCGCTGATGTTCCATCCCAACGAAGTTGCACGCTTCGCCAAGGACGTTTTGCGCATCAAGGAAGTCACTGTTGAGGTGCTGAACTCTCCGTCAACGGCGACGCAGCAGATTCTGGGATCAATCCTTGAAGAGCTCCGTGTGATCCGCACCCATCTCGAAGGCAGCGTGCAGCCACCTTCTGACCTAAGCGCACGTCTCGACCAGCAAGATCGTCCTGCTGCTTAATGATCCCTGCATCTGTCTTTGGGCAGTGACAGAATGAAGTGATCAACGTTGTGATGAGAAGAGGGAGCCCTTGTGACTCCCCGTTCTATGGCCTCAGATGCTTTCCTCCCGTCTGGCGATGACGCCATCGCGTCGTCCGAGACGGATGAGCCGTTTAGTCGTAGCGCCTCTTTGACGGCCGTAACTGGACTGCTGATTGCTGTTATTAGCTTCAGCGCTCCTCTTGTGGCTGTGATTACGGATCGAACGTTCTCCTCTCCGCGACTGATCCCAACCGCCTCGCATCGGAATGGATCTCCATCAGCTCCCCCCGTCTCCTTCGCAAGGATTGGTGAATCTCATCGTGGAGATTCCGGCAGGAAGCAGAAATAAATACGAATATCTGGCTGAGGCTGGCGTGATGATGCTCGACAGGGTGATGCACTCCTCGGTGCGCTACCCCTTCGACTACGGCTTCATTCCCAACACGCAGGCGGACGATGGATCTCCCCTGGATGCCATGGTCATCATGGCCGAGCCCACTTTTGCTGGCTGTCTGATCAAGGCCCGCCCTATCGGGGTTTTGGATCTGTACGACCTGGACGTCTACGACGGGAAGATCTTGTGTGTTCCCGATGCGGATCCCCGTCAAGACGAGATCCATAGCATTCGCCAGATTGCGGCATCACAGCTTGAGGAGGTCGCTGAATTTTTCAGGACCTACCGCACGCTGCAAGGAGGAGTTGTGTCGATTGATGGTTGGCGTGACATCGATGCGGTCCAGCCATTACTTGATTCTTGTATCAGCGCGGCCAACTGATCTCAGAAAAGGTCCGCTTGATTCGGCCAGATGCTTGTAAGTTGGTTCGCACTGAGATTCGCCGAAACTGTGCCCACCATCCGATTCGAGCAGGAAGGCCAGCAGGTTGGCTGCATCGAGGGCGCGAATCTGCGAAAAGCTGCACTTGATGCAGGCGTCAACCCGTACAAGAGCCTCAACAACCTCAACAACTGCAGTGGCGTTGGTCAGTGCGGCACCTGTGTGATGGAGGTGATCGAAGGTCAGGGCAATCTCTCGCCCCGCAGCGACGTCGAAGAGGTGTACCTCGCTGACCGTCCTGCGAACTTCCGCCTGAGCTGCCGCACCACCGTGAACGGTGATGTGACGGTTCGTACCCGTCCGGCCGAAGGTGTTGGCCGCGGCTCCAACAGCCTCGTTGGTGCGATCAAATCCCTGTTCGGCCGCTGATCTTGGCGGAGATTGTTCAGGTCTACAGCTATAACCGCTGCAGCACCTGTCGGAAGGCGTTGGCGTGGCTGTCTGAACGAGGAATCACCCATGACGTGCACGACATCACCCTGAGCCCACCCTCCAGCGAGCTGCTCTCGGCGGCTTATCAATTTTTAGGTGAGCGGAAGCTGTTGTTCAACACCAGTGGTCAGAGCTATCGAGCCATGGGAGCTGCATCAGTGAAGGCCCTCACCGATGACGAAGCACTCGATGCTCTGGCTGCCGACGGAAAACTGATCAAACGTCCGTTTGTGGTGGTGGATTCCTCCACGTTTCTGATCGGCTTTAAGCCTGATCTCTGGGAGTCGACGCTCCAGGGCTGAAATTCAATCCATCCAATTCGCTGATCAGGGCATCGACATCTCCCTGGTCACGGATCTGGCGGAAGCTGGAGCGTTTGATGTCTTCCAGCAGGGCCACGAGCAAGTCCTGACTTCGAGTCAATACAGGGCCTTGTTCAAGCATGTGTGCAAGTTCCTCCCACAGCCGATCGAGGGCCTCTGATCCCAGGGATTCGAGGACAGGGTCGCGCTGACCGATGCGGTTGCCGGCTCCCTTGGAGAGGTCGAGGACGGAGGTCACCATGCTTTCCGCCATCTGGCGGCTGAATTCCGATTCGGCGTTTTGCAGTCCCGGGAGCCGCCGCAAGGCGTCAGGCACCACGTTCCGGTCCAAACTCTGCTGCACCAGATGGCTGATCAAGGCTTGCAGTTGCGGGCGCATGGCTGGGCCAACACGCGTCAGCAGGAGTGGCAGCCATAACCGCAGCAACTCGACCACCTCCCGCTCATCATTTAGATCACTGCTTTGGTAACTGCACAGTCCGCGCACCCTCTCCGGCAGTTGCGGAGATCGGATCAATTGCTGGAGGGTGTCGACGAGTCGGATGGCGATGACCTCAAACAGCTCCACCGCTAACAGGGCCACCACGCCGCGGCTGATGACCGCACGAAGAGGTTCCAATTGCAGCAGCCCTGCTCCGCAAAGGCGCTCTGTGACAGGGATCACCCTGAGCCAGCGCGCAAATGGAAGCAGCAGTGGCAGGTCGATCCAGCGGCGTAACAGGGCGTCGCGCCAGCGGATCGCGGGGTAGCGCTGTTTCAGGCGCAGGGTCCGCAGAAGGATGTCGAGGAGGAACAGGAGTTGAAACGGAGTGTCGATGCGCCAGCTCAGATCGCTGGGGCGTCCGTTTTCGTCGATGCTTCGCCAGTAATTGCTTTCCACCAGGGGCACGATCTGCTGGCTCCAGAACTGACGCTCCTGGCTCCAGGGGGATTGCTCGAGATGCTCTGGGCTCAGTAGAAGGTTGGCCGATGCGCGAGCTGATTCCAGGCCGGTACGTGCTCGGAGTCGGTTCTTGAATTTCTCAAGCGCACCGGCATTGCCTGAACTGATGAATGGGTTGCTGTCCATCAGCCCCGTGGTTAGAGCCGCCTGCTGCTTCAGCAGATCGCTGCTTTCAGGTGTGCGCGAACCGTTTTTCAGGAGTGCTTGATCCAGGGCGCTATAGGCCTTGAGATAAGCCTCTGTGTCGCGATGGGGTTCGATGCCCTTTAAGGGGTCCAGAAGTGGGGTGATGTCTGGCAGCCAGGGCAGAGGGACCACCAGGGGCAGCGATGGGACCGGATAAAGATTGCGTTGAAGCCAGAACGTGCGCAGGGGGATGTAGGTGAGGTCAAGAGCGACCCAGCTGAGATTGATTGCGGCGATGACGGCAATGGCCTGGTCCCAGCGGCGCCAGCTGAGCAGGCCTCGATGGGGCTTGAGTGCTTGCCAGCGTGGACGGATCATGGGGCCTGCAGGCTCCCCCTATCGTGGGTCGAAAGATTGAGCCTGCCCACATTGAACGCGGAGAAAGGGCCTTCTGATGTGAAGGGCAGAGTGAGCGCGATTTGGGAGTTCTGGGCCCCGTTTCTGTTCACGGTCTCGCTGTATCTCTTGCTTCGGCAATTCGCCTTTGAAGCGCGTTACATCCCATCGGGATCGATGCTTCCTGGCCTGCAGGTTGGCGACAAGTTGATCGTTGAGAAACTTTCGTATCGGTCCCGCCCTCCCCAGCGTGGTGAGATCGTCGTGTTCAATTCCCCAAGTGCGTTTGATCCCGTCTGGAAATTGGAGTCGGGGCAACCGAATCCACTGAAGTGCGGCATCGTCACCTTCCCAGGCATCAGTTGGGTTGTCGATCGGGTCCTGGTGCAGCGCTACCCCGAATGTGAGGCCTGGATTAAACGGGTGGTCGGTGTTCCTGGCGATGTTGTTGAGGTCAACAGTCGCGGCGCTGTGAGCATCAACGGCACAGCCTTCAAAGAGCCTTACGTCACCAACTTCTGTTCGGATCGGGATGGAATGATCGGCTGCAAAGGTCTGTATGCCGTCGTCCCCAAAGGCAATGTTGTCGTTTTGGGTGACAACCGTCGCAACAGCCAGGATGCACGTCGTTGGCCCGGGGGGCCGTTCCTGCCCGACGATCAGATCATCGGGCGTGCTGTCTTCCGCTTCTGGCCGCCTGCGCGGATCGGTCCGCTCAGCAACTGAGTCCGCAGGCCACAACACTGCCCTGAAGTTCACGTCCCAGCCAGGGAATGTTGGCAGCGCGTGGAGCTCCAAGCGTGCTTCTCTCGACTGACCAGCGTTGCTCGGGATCGAACAGCAGCCAGCGCCGGCTGCCCTGCTCGAGCTGTTCAGGGGGCTGATCGATCAGGGCCGACGGCCCAAAGCTGAGGGCTTGCCAAAGATCTTCAACGGTCCAGCAGCCCGATTGCACCAGAGCATTCCAAAGCGCTGGCAGCACCAGATGGTGGCCGCTGAGGCCTGCCGGACGCTGGTCACCCGGCAACAGCATGTCCTCGGCATCCAGAGGCACAGCGTGGACAGCCACGGCAGTAATGATTCGCTGTTGAACGGCCTGGATCAACTGGTCACGATCCTCGGGACCCCCGAGAGAGGGGCAGACGCGCCAGCCTGGATCGCTGCTGGCCAGCATGCTGCGGTCGGTCAGGAGATGCCACCAGCTCACGCTGCTCAGGGGAGGGAACTCGCAGCCTGAAAGCTGCTGCACCGCTGCTGCCGTGGACAGGTTCATCAGCCGTAGTTGTCGTTCCGGATGGCGTTGATGCAGCAGTAGCAACTGGCTGAGCGGAAGGGTCTCGCTGGTGATCGGATCCGCTGGCCACCCGGCCCGCAGTGTTTCCACGCCTTCCCTCACCAGACCCTCCCCCTGCAGAGCGGGATCTCGGGGTGCCACGAGCACTGGGCATCCCCCCATCTCTCCGAGCAGCAGTCCCCGTTCCAGCAACGGGGTTGGAACCATGGCGTCATCGTCTGCCAGTCCGATGGCACCGTGTTCGAGCAGATCGCCATGGGGGGCAAGTTCATCCGCCTTGCCGCCGCGGCTGAAACCTCCCCAAAGGTGCAGGCGAACTGTTGCTGCTTGATCCTGATCGAAGCTGAATCCCTGGAGCTGATCTGGGCAATCGCGCCAGTTGTTGCTGCGGGGAAGCAGGGCAATCTGGCCGTAGCCCCCTGCGGCGGCACAGTGCCGCAGGCTCACGGCTGTTTCTTGATCCCCACTGAAGGGGGTCTCAAGGATGGAATGGGGATCAACCAGGCAGGGGGCGACCAGTTGATCCGGTGCTGGGCTGGCCTTGATGCCCAGGCCAAGGGCCTGCTGCCGGGCCTCGTCGTCAAAGCTGACGAGCACTCCCTGATCGATCAGGACTGCACCGAGCTGAACCGTGTGTCCGGGGCCACGCAGGACGCGCACCGGATCCAGCAGCAAGGTGTCGTTCATGACATCAGAGAGCGCCTGCTGCCGTTCGGTCAATCACGCTTCCGAAATGGGAGGTGAGGTTGAGGCAGGTCACCACTGCAGGCTGGCCTGGATCGGCGGCAATGTCGACCACTGTGACGCCACCGTTGCCCTGTTTAACGGCCCAGATGTCGGCCGGGGTCAGCCCCAACAGATCGCAGAGGATCGTCTTGTTGACGGCGTCGTGGGCCACCACCAGCACCGTTTCCTCAGGCTTCAGCTCACCAGCGATCTCTCCCCAGCTCCGGACGGAACGGGCCCACACGTCCTGGATGGTTTCCCCCTCAGGCATCTGCACGGTTTCTGGAGCACGCTTCCAGGTGTCCAGCAGCTCCGACCAGCCGTCTCTGATCTCGGATTCGAGCTTGCCTTCCCACAGTCCGTGTCCGATCTCCACCAGTCCATCGATCTGGGTCAGGGGCACATCGTGATGCGCCTCGAGAATGATCTGGGCCGTTTCGGTTGGGCGTGACAGTGTGCTGCTCCAGGCCCGATCGATGGGGATGTCTTTGAGGAAATCGCGGGCGGCCGCGGCTTGACGGCGACCGTTGCTGTTGAGCGGAATATCGATTTGGCCCTGGAAGCGGCCTTCCTTGTTCCAGTCGGTCTCGCCGTGCCGCACCAGGATCAGCCTGGCGTTCTTGCCCTTCTCTGGCAGAGGTTGCAGGTGTGTGGTGCTGTTCAGGCATTCGATCTGCACCTGGAAGCGATCAACACCGGGATGGAGGTTGAAGATCGAGAGGGATGTGTTGTCGACGCGGAGCCGCCGAAAACCATTGTCTGGTTCTCCCAGCAACACCAGCATCAGGCAGCGCAGGATGGCGTTGTGTGCCACCACCAGCACCGTGTCATTGCCATCGACGTGATGGCGCTGCAGCAGGTTGGAGATGAATCCACGCGCCTGCTCCATCAGCTCCGGCAGGGGCTTGTAAGACGAACCGTCCCGACGTTGAAGTTCCAACCTCATCGGTTGCTGTTTCCAGATGCTGTAAGCCTCTGGTGACCCTTCGATGAGCTCATCGATGGTTTGACCGGACCAGGGTTCCAGATCCACTTCCAGCAGGCCGTCATCGGGCACAACATCCGCTGCCTGACCGGCATGAGCCTCCAGCAGGCTTGCGGTTGTGGCGGCAGCCCGTTGCAACGGCGAGCTGTAGATGGCTTGGAAGCTCACCTCCTGCAGCGAGCGGCCTAGGGCCCTTGCCTGTTCATGACCCTCATCACTGAGGTTCGAAAGATCATCCCGACCCTGGATGCGCCGCTCCTTGTTGAAACTGCTGAGACCGTGGCGGACCAAAAGAAGACGAAGGGGCACGGTTCAGCTCAGCGTCAGGGCGCGGCCATCGTATGGAAGCGTCCTTGCGGGGGGGACAATCGTGGGCAGTTGACGCCAGCTGGTGCCCAGTTCCCCACGACCGGTTTCCCCGCGCTGGAAGGGGCTTCTGGCGGCCCTATCCCTGGCTCTGGCCGGTTTTATCTGGCTGTCGGGCTTGGTTGACAGCTTGTCCAGACCATCGGTGGCTCCGGCCCTGAGCCTTCAGCAGCAGGAGCTGACGCTCCTGGCGGAGCCAGCGGTGCCGTCCTCGTTGAGAGAAGCCTTGCTGGGGGAGTCGCCGCGGGATGCGCTGCTCAAAGCCCTGGAGGGGATCTCATCCGAGGATCGCAGTGAGCGGCAGCAACGGATGCTCCTTCTCTTGCAGGGCCAGACTCCTGCCTCTGCAGAGCTTGAACGCGAACCCGAAGATCCCCTGCTCCAGCAGCTGCTGTGCGAAGTCAGCGCGTCTGAGCCGGGGCTCTGCATTGATGGTGCAGCGGCGGGCCAAGCGGCGTTGCGTTTGGCGTTCAGCACGGTGCTGCCACTGGTGACTGCCCTGATCGGTGGTCTGCTGCTGATTGGCCAGGCCTGGCGGTTGGTACGGGGCCGTCTGATGGCCTGGCCCGCGGTTCAGGGGCCGGACCTGACTTTGATCGATATGGCCCTGCTGGTGGCGGGAGGCTTTGTCGTCATCAGTGCCGTTGGCGTCCCATTGGTGGCGTTCCCCTTGGTCGGTGCACTCACGGCTGGGCTTGCCAGTCCCCGCCGTGAAGCCGTGGGCGTGGTGATCAACTACGGCGTGATGGCCTTGCCAAGCCTGCTGATCCTCTGGCGGCAAGTGCGTTCGCTGCCCAAGGAGAGGGCACCGCTGGGCGGATGGATGCAGTGGCGGCTGCGGCCTTTGCTCTCCGCTCTGCTGGATGCAGTCGCGGGATGGTTGATGGTGACCCCCGTGGTGATGCTCACGGGATGGTTGCTCGTGCGCCTGGTGGGGGATCCAGGGGGGAGCAATCCGCTGCTGGAGTTGGTCCTGGGCAGCCATGATCCGATTGCTCTCGGCTTGCTCGCTCTCACAGCCGTTGTGCTGGCTCCGCTGTTCGAAGAGACCATTTTTCGCGGTGCTCTGCTCCCAGTTCTGGCGGCCCGGCTTGGCCCCCTTGCGGGTGTCTTGCTCAGTGGCCTGTTGTTTGCCATGGCCCATATCAGTGTTGGAGAGCTGGCACCCCTCACCGTGCTCGGGGTTGGGCTGGGGTTGGTGCGGCTCCGCAGCGGACGGCTGTGGCCTTCAGTGCTGATGCATGGGCTTTGGAATGCAGTGACGTTCCTGAATCTGTTGCTGCTCTGAGCCTTGCCCCGCCTTTCCACAGGTGGTTCACTGGCCTATTCGCCTGTGATCCCGGTGGTTGCCGCTCCGGAACAGCGTGCATCGACCACAGCTTTTGAGCTGATTCAAGGGTCCCTGTCCTCTGGACGGATTGCACGACGATCCCCTCTCCTGGGGGGACTCCATCGCTTGATGGACGGCACTCTGCTGGGGCTGATCGCGGCGGTTGCTGTTCTGGCGGGACTGACGTTGCACTGGCAGCATCGCTGGACACTGGCCTTCCGCCTTCTGGAGGCGACCAACACCCAGGCGCACCGATTGACGGAATCAACTGCTGTCATGGAACAGCATCTGCTCCAACGTTCCCAACAACCGAACACTCTTGTGCCCACCCAGGTGGCCAACCTGGTCCATCTCGATCGCCCCGCTCTGCATTCGCTCCAGCCGACCACTCCCTCTCCGATGGTTTCGTTTCAGGAGTTGGGAGATCAGCCCATTAGGTCGGGGTACTGATGACGCGGTTGTCAGGGCGTCGACCTGTTCGTTCGCGACGTTCCCGAGCACGGGTCGTTCCTCTGACGCAGGTTCCGCCGAAGCGGATGTGGATCATTTTCTGGATTCTGGCGGCAGGTTTGCTGGGCTTGATTGGTCGCATGGCATGGCTGCAGTTGGTGCAAGCTCCAGCTTTGGAGCAGCGTGCCCGTCAACTGCAGACGCAGCGCACCCAGCCTCTGGGGCAGCGGCGCCCGATCGTCGATCGCACCGGCCGCCTGGTCGCCATGGATGAAAAGCGGTTTCGGCTTTGGGCCCATCCCCGTTACTTCAACATGCCTGGAGATGCCCCCAATGCTGTCCGTCCTGTTGAGGATGTTGCAAAGGTGCTGGCTGATCCGTTGGCCCGCCCCGCGTCCGAGCTTCTAGAAGCGATGGGAACGCAGGTATCGGGGATCAAATTGGCCGAAGAGCTTGCTCCTGAGACCGCTGATCGCATCGGTGCTCTCGGAATCAGTGGCCTGGATCTGGAGCCCTATCCCCAGCGGGTTTATCCCCAGGCATCGTTGTTCGCCAACGTGGTCGGTTTTCTCAATGTGGAGCGGCAACCCCAAGCGGGCCTTGAGCAGAGCCGTGATGGCGATCTTGCCCGCCATGAGCAGACCCGATATCTCCGTCGAGGAGCAGATGGCACCCCTTTGCCGGCCAATCTGGATCCTGGATCTTTTTACGGCGACGACTTGCGTTTGCAGTTGACGCTGGATTCCAGGCTCCAGCAGGTGGCTCTGACCGCTCTGGCTGAGCAGGTCATGAAGTGGAAAGCGCAAAAGGGCGCCGCGATCGTGATGGATGCCACCAATGGTGAGCTGTTGGTGCTGGCATCGACACCTACTTATGACCCCAATCGTTACTGGGATTTCCCCACCGGGCGGTTTCGGGAATGGTCCGTTCAGGATCTCTATGAACCGGGATCAACGTTCAAGCCGATCAATCTGGCTCTGGCGCTCCAGGATGGCGCCATCCAGCCGACGGATCGGGTGAATGACGTCGGCCAGCTCACCATTGGTGGTTGGCCGATTTTTAATCACGACAAGCGGGCCAATGGCCTAGTCGATTTCGCCACCGTGCTGCAGGTGTCGAGCAATGTCGGCATGGTCCAGGCGATGCGCCGTCTTGACGACGACGCCTACTGGAACTGGATGCAGCGTCTCGGTATCAATGAGCGTCCCGACACTGACCTCCCCGGAGCGGTGGCTGGACAACTCAAGAGCAAGGAGCAGTTCACCAGCCAGCTCATTGAGCCAGCTACCACGGCATTTGGTCAGGGGTTTTCACTCACACCGCTCAAACTGGTGCAGCTCCACGCCATGCTGGCGAATGGCGGCAAGTTGATCAGTCCCCACATCACCCGCGGATTCCGCTCGGGTGATGCATTGGCTCCGGCGGCAGCGCCCAGTGGTCAGCAGCTGCTGAAGCCTGAAGTCACCCGCACGGTGCTGCAGTGGATGGAGTCGGTGGTGGACAAGGGCAGTGGCAAGGGTGTGAAAACACCGGGATACCGGATCGGCGGCAAAACAGGAACGGCGCAGAAGGCCTTGAATGGGATTTATCTCCCAGGCGCGAAAATCTGCAGCTTCGTGGCGACCTTGCCGATTGAAGATCCCCGCTACGTGGTGTTTGTGGTGGTGGATGAGCCCCAAGGTGAAAACGCCTATGGATCAACCGTGGCGGTTCCGGTCGCCAAACAAATCATTGATGCCCTGCTGGTTGTGGAGCGCATTGCGCCTTCAAAACCTGCTGAATTGAACAAGCTTTTGAGCAGCTGACGCACGAAAAAGCGCCGCTACGTTACTGGTAAAGAGCCGTCGTACATCATGGCCAGCCTTCTCGATCAGCTTTCAGAAATGACCGTGGTCGTTGCCGACACGGGTGATCTGGAGGCGATCCGTAAGTTCACCCCTCGGGATGCCACCACCAACCCATCATTAATCCTTGCTGCCGCTCAGATTCCGGCCTATCAGAGCCTGATTGATGAGGCCCTGCGGTCATCGCGCAAGTTGATGGGCAGCGATGCACCGGTGGAAGACGTGGTGCGGGAAGCCCTGGATGAAATCAGTGTGATCTTCGGCAAGGAGATTCTCAAAATCGTTCCCCGTCGTGTGTCGACGGAGGTGGATGCTCGCTTGAGTTTCGATACCGACGCCACGATTGAAAAAGGCCGAAAGCTGATTCGTCTGTACAACGATGCCGGCATCAGCAACGATCGCGTCCTGATCAAAATCGCCTCCACGTGGGAAGGCATCAAAGCCGCTGAGGTGCTGGAGAAAGAGGGGATTCACTGCAATCTCACCTTGCTGTTCGGTTTCGGTCAAGCGGTCGCTTGCGCCGAAGCCGGCGTCACCCTGATTTCCCCCTTCGTGGGGCGCATCCTGGATTGGTACAAGGCTGAGACCGGGCGCGATTCCTACCCCGGGCCGGAGGACCCTGGCGTCATTTCCGTGACCCAGATTTTCAACTACTACAAAACCCACGGCTACAGCACGGAGGTGATGGGGGCGAGCTTCCGCAACATCGATGAGATCACCGAGCTGGCCGGTTGTGATCTGCTCACGATTTCACCCAAGCTGTTGGATCAGCTCCGCGAAAGTGATGCGATCTTGACCCGAAAATTGGATGCAAACCATCCCAGCAGCAGTGAGGCCAAGATTCACGTTGATCGCGTCCGTTTCGATGCGCTGATGCAAGACGACCGGATGGCCACGGACAAACTCACTGAGGGCATCAAAGGTTTCAGTAAGGCGATTGAAACCCTGGAGCATCAACTGGCCCATCGCCTTGCAGAGTTGGAGGGCGGTTCCGCCTTCCGCCACGCCGTCTCTGAGATCTTCATGCTCAACGACATGAACGGCGATGGATCGATCACCCGTGATGAATGGCTCGGCAGTGATGCCATCTTTGATGCGCTGGATCAAGATCATGATGGTTTGATCTCCCAGGAAGACGTGCGCCAAGGCTTTGGTGCTGCTCTGGCACTGACCTCCGTCTGAGTTCATCGTTTGAGCTTTTGCTGGGGAGAAGCAAGCCATGCTTCTCCTCTCATTCACGTTTGATTTTTCGGTCAAGGATTCATTCCAATGCATGCGCTCGACACCATGCGCGCTTTGGCAAGCAAGGCCGAAGTGATCTATCTGAAGCAGGGGCAGATTCTGTTTCGCACGGGGGAAACCGGAACCTGCATGTATGGGTTACTGGAAGGATCCGTGCGTCTCACCTGGATCGATTCGACAGGCCATGAAGGGCATGAAGACATCCCTGTTGGCCATGTTTTTGGCGCAGGTGCCCTCGTGATGGAGGACCATGAGCGTCTGAGCACAGCCACGGCCACCACTGATTGCCGGCTGATTGCCATGAACCGCGACAAGTTTCTGTTTGCGGTTCAGGAGACACCGATGTTTGCGGTGCAGCTTCTCGCGTCGATCGATGCCCGTTTGCGGGACATCAAGTTGGCCGACGGATGAGCTCCGGGTCGCTTTTTATGCGAAAAGGGCATAATCCTGCAAGTTTTTGTATTGCTCGTTGCAAAGCCATCCCCTGCGTTTGGCTTTGCAACTGGGCTTGTTTCAGCTCAGTCTTGGGATTCTTGGTGTCCTGATCCTTGGCCTGCTGAACCGTCTCCTGATTCAAGACATCCAGTTGCCGGCGGTGCTGGCGGCCTTGGCCGTAGGTGGTCAGCAGCTGATGGGGTTCACCCGCGCCTGGTTCGGCCATCGCTCTGATCGCATCCCCCCCAGCCGGCTGCGTCGCACCCCTTTCATCGTCATCAGCTCGTTGGCGATTGCCTTGTTGTTCGGTGTGGTCTGTCAGCTGGTGCTGCGGTTGGCCACCAGCATGGAGGCCTCCGGCGGTGAGCTCAATGGGCTGCTGATTGGCCTGCTGATCCTCGTGTTTGTGGCGATTGGCACGGCCATTGCCGCTGGTGGAACAGCGTTTTCGGCCTTGATCGCTGATCGCACCACGGCAGCCGAGCGGCCGAGGGTGCTGTCGGTGGTGTGGGGGATGCGTCTTATGGGGGTGTTGCTGGGAAGTGTTCTGGTGAATCAGGTGTTCGGCAGTGCCTGCGCGGCCGATGCCAGCCGCACCGCTGTTCTGGCTGGACTGCAGCGGTTGTCGGTGGTGACGCCGTTGGTTCTGCTGGGGCTGGGGGTGGCGTCGGTGTTCGGCGTGGAACGCCGCATAACAGGCTTGATGGCGCCTGTGGGGTCGCCCCCCCCCGATGTTCCCCAGCGGTTGGCCTTGCCCCAATTGCTCTTGAAACTGCGGTCCATCCCCCAGGCCGGTCGTTTCCTTGGGGTGCTCTGCCTGTTCACCTTCAGCATGTTCCTCAACGATGCGGTGCTGGAGCCCTACGGCGCCGCCGTCTTTGGCATGAGTGTCTGCGCCACCACATCGCTGAATGTGTTGATCGCTCTGGGCTTCTTTGGTGGCTTGGGGCTCAGTGGTTTCTGGTTGATTGAGCGCGTCGGCAACATCTGCACCGCCCGGGTGGGTGCGGTGCTGGCCGCTTTTGCCTTGATGCTGATGTTGTTGGCCGGGGCTGAGCAGTCGATCCCCCTGTTGCGGGCAGGGGTGGCCCTGTTTGGTTTGTCGCTTGGGGTGTGCATGAATGCCTGCCTCACCTTGATGTTCAGTTTTGTGCAACCCGGGCGCACGGGCTTTCTTCTTGGCATCTGGGGTGCGGGCTATGCCTATTCCTGCGGCCTGGCCACCATCAGTGGCGGTGGGCTGCTCACCTTGTTCCAAGCCTTGAACGGTGGTGATTTGTTCGCGTCCTATGGCGGAGTGTTCGCTTTGCAGATGGTCTGTTTCCTGGGAGCCGCATTGATGACGCGCCGTTTGGATGTGGTCGGTTTCCGCAACACGGTGAAAACTCGCTTCAGCGACGTGATGGAGATGGCGGTGGATTGAACGTTGGATGAAGGGCCGGATCCACTAGAAACGGCTTCCTTGAATTGCAGTGAATGGCAGCGCTGCAGATCGTTTGGTTCAAGCGTGATCTGCGCAGCATTGATCACAAGCCCTTGGCGGCTGCCTCTGAGCGTGGTCCGGTGCTGCCGTTGTATGTAGTGGAGCCAGAGCTATGGCAGCAGCCCGACGCCTCCGAGCGGCAGTGGCATTTTTGCCGGGAGTCGCTTCTGGAGCTGCGTGAGGCTCTGGCTGATCTGGGGCAGCCATTGGTGGTGCGCTCAGGTGATGTGGTGCAGGTGCTGGAGCGGGCCCGGCGCCAGTTCGGCATCGATGGGCTGTGGAGCCATGAGGAAACCGGTAACGGCTGGACGTACCAGCGCGACAAACGCGTGGCGGCCTGGGCTCGTCAGCACGGCATCGCCTGGAGTGAAATCCCGCAGTTCGGCGTGACGCGCCGGATGCGCAGCCGCAATGGCTGGGCCAAGCGGTGGGAGGCGCAGATGGGGGAGACCATCACTCCAGCCCCTGCTGGCCTGCCCGCTTTGGAGGGCATTGATCCTGGGCTGATCCCCGAGCGCCCCTGTTCAGACCTGCCTTCGGATGCCTGTCCGCAGCGGCAGACCGGTGGGCGTTCGATCGGTCTGGGTGAGTGGAGCGATTTTCTGCAGCACCGCGCCCCGCGCTATCAACGGGCGATGTCGAGCCCCAACACGGCGTTCACGGGCTGTTCTCGCCTGTCGGCGTATCTCACCTGGGGCTGCCTTTCGATGCGGGAGGTGCTGCAGACCAGCCGCAGCCATAGCGGCCGCGGCGTCAGCAGCTTTGAATCACGGCTGCACTGGCACTGCCACTTCATTCAGAAGCTGGAGGATCAACCGGCGATTGAATTCAGCGATTTCCATCCGTTCATGCGGGGCATTCGCGAGGCGGACGCCGAGCGTTTGATGGCCTGGAGGGAAGGCTGCACCGGTGTTCCTTTTGTCGATGCCTGTATGCGCGCTCTGCGGGCCCACGGCTGGATCAATTTCCGCATGCGGGCGATGTTGATGTCGTTTGCCAGCTACAACCTCTGGCTGCCCTGGCGGGACAGCGGCTTGCACTTAGCGCGCCAGTTTGTCGATTACGAGCCCGGCATCCACTGGAGTCAGTGTCAGATGCAGTCGGGCAGCACCTCGATCAACACGATTCGGATCTACAACCCGATCAAGCAGGGCATGGACCACGATCCCCAGGGGCTGTTCATCCGTCAGTGGTGCCCGGAACTGAAGGACGTGCCCACGATTCACATCCATGAGCCCTGGATGCTCGGGGGCGGCAGGCCGGCTCCGATTGTTGATGTGACTGAATCGATGCAGCAGGCCAAAGACCGGATCTGGGGGATTCGCCGATCGGCCGGTTTTGAGCGCCATGCGGATGCGATTCAGCGCAAGCATGGCTCCCGCAAGGCCGGCTTAAAACCGGTGACCACCCGACGACGGCGCAGATCACAGCAGCCCGACAACGGCAGTCAGCAGCTCAGCCTGGAGTTTTAGTTGCGCTGCAGCAGCAGTCGTTTGATCACCCGCTGGGCGATGTCGCCATAGCCCATCTCGCCGGAGAGTATTTGAGCAATCCGTTGCGGTGCGGTGGGCCGTTTGATCCCCAGCTGATACCCCACACGAGGGAAGCGATAAAACACCTGCGAAATGCGCCGCCCCCAGGCCATCGATTCGCCCCAGCGCTCGCGCATCGCGCGGCTGTATCCCCGTAGATCGTTGCTCTCTCCTTTGAGCCATTGGCTGAGATGCCGTGCGGCTTCGTAACCACTCATCAGGGCGGGCCGAAGCCCTTCGGCCAGAAATGGGTCACAGAGCGAGGCCGCATCGCCCACCACAACAATGCCGTTGCCGTCCAGACGGTGATGGCCGTTCCACACCCGCAGTTGGCCGCGCTGACGAATGCCAGCATCGGCAGCGAAGCCCAGATCCGGCAGCAACTGAGCCAGCACCTGCTCTGGGTCAGCGTCCTGCCTGCCGATGAAGCTGCCCACGCCAATGTTCACGCCACCGGCAATTGGGAATGCCCAGGCAAAGCCCTGCTTCACCAGGCCGAATTCAAAGCGGGTGGTGCCATCGGCCAGGTTGCCTTGCCCTTCCAACCGCACCGACATGGTGGTGGCCATCTGTGGCTGTTTTGCGCCAAGACCAAGCCGTTGCGGCCAGGGTGATCCCGAACCATCGGCGATCACCACGGCCCGAGCGTTCCAACGGCGACCATCGGTTGCCGTTACGTGCCAGACGTCTCCATGACGACGGATGTCATTGACCTCAACGCCTGTAAGGCGTTCTGCGCCAGCCTGAATGGCCTGGTCTGAGAGCAGTTGATCGAGCCTTTCCCGGCGCACGATCCAGAACGGCGCATCGCCCGGCAGCTCAGCCACCACCGGATCTTTCAGGCACCAACTGAAGTCAACGCGGCGGATCACCTGTTCCACCGCGGGTTCCAGTGAAAACGGGAACCACTGCTGCACCGAAGCAGCCATGCCACCGCCGCAGGGTTTGATCCGAGGCTCAGCATCGCGTTCCAGCACGAGTACGTCGTGACCTGCTGCCGCTAGATGGGCCGCTGCGGCACCACCGGCTGCACCGGACCCGATGATCAGAACATCGCAGGTCCGATCCACTCCGTTGCTCACACCTTGAGGATGTCGGCTTCCTTGGTGGCCAGGTGCTTCTCGAGTTCAGCAATGAACTTGTCGAGCGTTTTCTGAACGCTGTCTTGCTCATCGCGGCTCTGGTCTTCGGAGAACTCGCCCTCCTTTTCCTGCTTCTTGATCTTGTCGATCGCGTCGCGGCGCAGGTTGCGCAGGGCTACTTTGCCTTCCTCGGCGTACTTGGATGCCAGCTTGCAGAACTCCTTGCGGCGTTCTTCCGTAAGAGGTGGCACGTTGATGCGGATGATCTTGCCGTCGTTGTTGGGGGTAAAGCCCAGCTCACTCATGGCGATCGCTTTCTCGATCGAGGCGAGGGCGCTGATGTCGAAGGGTTGGATCTGGATCGTCTGTGAATCTGGGGTCGACAGGGTGGCTAGCGATTTCAGCGGTGTTTCGGCGCCGTAGTACTCCACGCTGATTCGATCCAGAAGCGAGGAATTGGCCCGGCCGGTGCGAATGGTGTTGAAGTTGCGCTGGGTGGCCTCCAACGACTTGCGCATGCTGGCTTCGAGGTCCTGGGTCGACATGGTTGCTGAGGGTGGAGGCGTGCGTGCTTGGGTGCTTTGTCAGGCGGGGGCGCCGATGCGGGACCCGATCGGTTCCCCGGCCACGGCTCTGCCGATGTTGCCAGGTTCGAACAGGTTGAAAACAACAATCGGGATGTTGTTGTCTTTGCAGAGAGCGATGGCTGTGCTGTCCATCACGCCCAGTTCTCCGCTGAGCACATCCTGATAGTTGAGGTGCTCGTGTTTAACGGCGTCGGCATGTTTGGCAGGGTCTTTGTCGTAGACCCCATCCACTTTGGTGGCTTTGAACACCACATCGGCGTTGATCTCAGCAGCCCTGAGGGCGGCGGTGGTGTCGGTGGTGAAGAAAGGATTGCCGCAACCGGCGCCGAACACCACCACCCGGTTTTTTTCCAGGTGCCGGATGGCTTTACGGCGGATGTAGGGCTCCGCCACTTCTTGCATGGCAATGGCGGTCTGCACCCGGGTGGGCACGCCGGCTCTCTCCAGGCCGTCTTGGAGGGTGATGGCATTCATCACAGTGGCCAGCATGCCGACGTAGTCGGCTGTGGCCCGTTCCATGCCTGCTGCAGAACCCTTCAGCCCACGGAAAATGTTTCCACCGCCCACGACAATGGCTAGCTGAGTGCCATTGGCAACCACCTTGGCAACGTCGGAGGCGATTGACTGAACAATGGCGGGGTCAATTCCGTAGCCCTGAGATCCCATCAGAGCTTCGCCGCTGAGTTTCAGCAGGACGCGTGTGTAGGTCATCAACGGTCCAGATCCTTCTGACAGTAGCAAGCACTGGCACAGGCCTCAGATCACCGCTTGGATGGGTGAACCGCGGCTGCTTGATGCCAGAGACCGATGCCACCCAGAGCGGTGTGATGGCCCGTCTCACCCTCTCGGCCCTGGAACGCGCCAGCCAAGATCCCGACTGCTGGCGCGAACCCGTCGTGCATCGCGCCTTGTTGGTGAGTGGACTCTCCGTGCTCATCGCGGCGACCCGTTGCCTTCAGGACGATCTCGAGGCTGCTGAAGCGGCCTAAGGCGGGCTGACAACCCTTTAAAACTCGATGCCCGCCTGGGCTTTCACCCCCTGCTCGCGGAAGGGGTGGTGCACCAGGGTCATCTCCGTCACCAGATCGGCTCGCTCTACCAGTGCAGCCGGTGCTCCACGGCCGGTCACCGCCACGTGGGTGATGTCCGGTCGCTCGTTCAATCCGGCAATAACGGTGTCGGCATCGATGTATCCCAGCTTCAGGGCCACATTGAGCTCATCGAGCAGCACCAGTTTCACGCTGGCATTCCGTAGATAGCCGAGGGCTGTCTGCCAGGCCTCTCCCACCAGCTGTTGATCCCGCGCCCGGTCCTGGGTCTCCCAGGTGAATCCCTCCCCGAGGGCATGCCAGCTCACCTGTTCGCCGAAGGCCTTCAGCGCCCGCGCTTCGCCGGGCTCCCATCCTCCCTTGATGAACTGAACAACCGCCACCCGATCCCCATGCCCCAGGGTGCGTAACACCAGCCCCAGCCCGGCGGTTGTTTTCCCCTTGCCCTGGCCGGTGAACACCAGCACCAAGCCCTTTTCCTTGTTGCGCTCCTCTACCCGCTGTTTCTGCACCTGCTGCCGTCGTTCCATCCGTTTGCGATAGCCGGCGTCGTCCGCTTCGGGGGCCAGTTTCCCCCCCATCCCCAGCTCCGCGGCGGATTGATCGAGGTCGTGGTTGCTCATGGAAGGAGGGTGTTGATTGAGGCTGATCGAGGGCGAGTGGCGGTGATGCGCTGCAGGGCCCGTCCTGCCAGCAGTTCTTGGGTGACATGGTCGAACCCGAGTTGCTCTAGTTGGGCGGGGAGGTCGTCCTCCAGCATGGCGGTAGCGGTGTCGGTTTCAAACAGGGTGCAGAAGAGTTGTTGGGGGAGCTTCAGCCAGGGCCCAGCCGGATGCAGATCCACCACCACCAACCAGCCGCCGGGTTCCAGCAACCGCAGGGCACTGCGCAGCACCTGCTCCCGATCGCTGCGGGGAAATTCATGCAGGGCCACGCTCATTTGGATCGCGCTGAAGCTGCCATCGGCAAGCGGCGGATCTTCGGCCAGCCCCTCCACCCGCTGCAGGGCCGGGTGCCGTTGGGCGGCGAGATCCAGGGCTCGGGGGGAGATATCCAGGCCCGTTACGGCATACCCCGCCGCCAGCCAGGGGGCCGCTGCCTCGCCACTGCCGCAGCAGAGATCCAGCACCGCAGCTCCGGACTTGAGATGGGGTTGCAACGCATCGAGCCCTAGGCCCCGCAGTCGGTCCACCCCACCCACACTCAGCGACGACACCGCCGTGACCGTGTCGTAAATCCAGCGGTAGCGGTAGGCGAGTGGGCGCAGAAAAGATGTCATCAGCACCAGTGACAGGGCAGGTTGTTTCTTTCAACAACCATTCCCATCCTGTCGGCTACGGATTGGTCTTGATGGGGCACTAAGTAGGGAGGCAGCCGAGTCCTCGTTGCGGTCCAAAGCGGAATTCACCATTGGTCTCCAGCACATCCCAGTCGTAGGCCATCTGAATGCGTCGGCAAATCCTTTCAATCAATGGGAACCCACCATCGCTGTTGGTCATGACCACGAGTCCATAACCCTTGGCCATGTGACCGATCAAGAAACTCCTGTAGCCCTGATTGGCTCCCAAGTGGGCGAAATACCAACCTTCACCCTGTCGAAAGACATTGAATCCAGCGCTAAAGGATCCGATGCCGACAGGACTTAACAGCTCGCTTGCGGAGGCCTTGGTGAATGGCTTGATGTCTTGGCCCGCTTTGGTTTTCTGTAGTGAACTCACCAGTAGGGCCAGATCCGTCGGTGTGCTCCACAGGCCCGCCGCCGCCAGTGCTGGATAGACCTTCCAGGGCACGTTGAAACGTCGTCCCTTGCTGTCGTGGGCCAGGGCTGTATCGGCGTTGAGCTTGGCGCTTAGGGGCTGTTGATAAATGCTTTTCCCCATGCCGAGCGGCTTCAGCACCAGGCTCTGCATCAGCTCGGGGAAAGGCTTGCCCGTGGCATCCATTAGAAGCACCTGCATCACGACGCTCCCCCCACCGGAGTATCTGGACTTGGTCATCGGTGCCTGTCGGGCAACGATGGCTGGTGTTTTGGCAGGTGGTCTCCCCGTTAATAGGGCCAGAGCATCAGGTCGGGCTTCGGACGGTTCGTAACCCGGAAAGCCCAGGCCATCGTCGAGTCCGGACGTGTGGCTGAGCAGCATCCTGGGCGTGATCGGTTGACTGCCGGACTTCACGAGGCGAGGCAGTTCCCATGAGTGCAGACTCTGCCCAACGTCAGCATCGAGATCCAGCTGCCCCCTGTCCGCAAGAACCGCAGCTGCGACAGCCATCACCGGTTTGCTAATCGATGCAGCCTGAAACCGCGTTTCCGGTGTGACCGGCCGACTCGTAGCAGCATCCGCTATGCCAAAGGCATGGGACCAATGGATTTTGAAATCCTTGATCACGCTGATGCTCACCCCGGGAACCCTGGCTTCTTTCATCCAGGTCTGAAGCTCTGCCCTGGGCAGCACCTTGCTGATTTCGGCTTCCGTGGCTTCTGCGCTCATCCCGGCAGGGATCGGTCCGGCGATCAGCCCTGCAATTAGAAGAGCTGTTGATGTGATCGATCGCTTCGTCATCAGGCCGGTTGACGGGCGAGGGCTGCATCCACTGCCTGCTGCTGGTCACGCCGGGTGATCCAGTGGTGATAGGTGCGGGTGTGGATCGCCACCGAGTGGCCCATCATCCTGGCGGCGACGGTGTCCGGCAGGCCGACATGGATGGTGCGCACGGCCCAGGCATGGCGCAGGTCGTAGGGCGTAATCGGCAGGTCATAGCGGCGGAACTGTTCACTCACACGCCGTCCCACCTGCTGCAGGGTGGTGCGACGAAGATCGGTCTGGATCGCCGGCAGGGCGGCCGGGTTCTCTGCTAGCTCCCCTAGGCCGAAGCGTTCGACCCAGTCGGGGTGGAATGGCCAGCTCTGGTGTTCACCGGTTTTGGTGGTCGGCAGCACCCGCAACACCTGATCGCCGCCCGGGGCCAGGGAGGAGCAATCGCAGAAGAACACCTCGTGGTTGCGCAGGCCGTAGGTGGCCATCAAGGCAAAGGCCAGGCGCCACTGGAGATTGGGAATGCGGGCTGCGGCCTCAAGGATCTGAGGGTCGGTGGGCAGTTGGCGGAAGCGGGCCCGGTGCAGGCCATAGCCGCCGGCCTCCTGGCGCCAGTCCTCCGGTAAGGGCAGCTCCAGATGCCGGGCCAGGGCCGCTAGGGCTGTGGCGCATTGCTGGCGACTGCGGCTGCCGTCGTCGTAACTGGTCAGGGTCTGCATCAGCAGCGTCGGCTCCAGCTGCTGATCACCGCTCTGATGGGCCAGGCGCCGTAGGTAGGGCAGATAGGCGCTGGTCCAGGTGGTGCGGCTGCTCGCCGGGGAGCGGCGTCGACGCGGGTCGGTGAAAAATGCTGTTTCGAAGCTCTCGAGTGCGGCCTGAATTCCGATGGATCGGCTCTTGGTCTTGGTTGACGTCGGGGCCGACCAGAGCGTCCAATCAAAACTGCGCTGCTCCAATTGCAGTTGCACCAGGGCTGCGGTGCTGAGGGCCTGATTCAGCCCTGATGCATCTGCCGTCAGCCCAAGGCTGATCCGTTGCAAGCTGCTGCGGCTCGGATCCCCGCGTAGAGGCAGAGCCCCGCGCAGGTTCAGCCGTTGACCCCGCTGTTCGATGCGAAGGCGTGTCCCCCGTGCCGCCAGCTGCGTATTGGCGGTCTCCAGCGCCCTTTTGAGCTCCATAAATGTGTCGTCGACTTCAAGGATCGCGTCGATGGCCGCTACGCTCAACCCCCGAAAACCGTTCTGCTCGGTATGTCTCGCGTCGGTGTCGTCCTGTTGAACTTGGGTGGCCCGGAGCGTATCCAGGATGTTGGGCCTTTCCTCTACAACCTTTTCGCCGATCCGGAGATCATTCGGCTGCCCAGCCCTGCGCTGCAGAAGCCACTGGCCTGGTTGATCAGCACCCTGCGCAGTGGCAAGTCGCAGGAGGCCTATCGCTCCATCGGTGGTGGTTCACCGCTGCGGCGAATCACCGAGCAGCAGGCCCGAGAACTTCAGAGCTTGTTGCGGCAGCGCGGCATCGATGCCACCAGCTATGTAGCCATGCGCTACTGGCATCCGTTCACGGAATCTGCTGTAGCGGACATCAAGGCCGACGGTATGGATGAGGTGGTGGTTCTCCCCCTCTATCCCCACTTCTCGATCAGCACGAGTGGGTCCAGTTTCCGTGAGCTGCAGCGCCTGCGTCAGGCGGATCCCTCCTTTGAGAAGCTGCCGATTCGCTGCATCCGCAGTTGGTTCGATCACCCGGGCTATGTGAAAGCCATGGCCGAGCTGATCGCTGAAGAAGTCCGCAATAGCGATGATCCCGGAAAAGCTCACGTGTTCTTCAGCGCTCACGGTGTGCCGAAGAGCTACGTCGAAGAGGCTGGCGACCCTTATCAAAAAGAGATCGAAGCCTGCACGGGTTTGATCATGAAGGAACTGGCCGTTCAGATGGGTCACGACAACCCCTTCACCCTGGCCTATCAAAGCCGTGTGGGCCCGGTGGAATGGCTGAAGCCCTACACCGAAGAGGCGCTTGAAGAATTAGGCGAAGCCAAGACCAATGACCTCGTGGTGGTGCCGATCAGCTTCGTTAGCGAGCACATCGAGACGCTCGAAGAAATCGACATCGAATACCGGGAGCTGGCCACCGAGGCTGGCGTGGTGAATTTCCGCCGGGTACGGGCTCTTGATACCTATGCCCCCTTCATTGAAGGTCTTGCTGATTTGGTGAGCAGCAGCCTGCAGGGTCCTGAAGTGAGTCTGGATGCGGCGGCGGAACTGCCCACCAAGGTGAAGCTCTACCCACAGGAGAAGTGGGAATGGGGCTGGAACAACAGTTCGGAAGTCTGGAACGGCCGTCTGGCCATGGTTGGTTTTTCGGCTTTTCTGCTCGAGTTGATCAGTGGTCAAGGGCCGCTTCATGCCCTCGGATTGCTCTGATCAAGCCGGGGGCGCTTCCGGCCCTTAACCTTGAGGGTCATTGACCTGTCGCCCCTGTGACTCTCACCTCCGCGTCTTCGGCCGTCACCGGGCAGCAGGCAGGTAACGGTGGACAGAGAATGTCAGGGGCCACAGCCCTGATGGATGCCCTGCGACGTCACGGCGTCGACACGATCTTCGGCTACCCCGGCGGGGCGATTCTTCCCATCTATGACGCCCTCCATATCGCCGAGAGCGAGGGGTGGGTGAAGCACATCCTGGTGCGACATGAGCAGGCTGGAACCCATGCGGCCGATGCCTATGCCCGCGCCACCGGCAAGGTGGGCGTTTGCTTTGGCACATCCGGTCCCGGTGCAACCAACCTGGTTACCGGCATCGCCACCGCCCAGATGGACTCGGTGCCCATGGTGGTAATCACCGGTCAGGTGCCCCGTCCGGCGATCGGCACCGATGCCTTCCAGGAGACCGATATCTTTGGCATCACCCTGCCGATCGTGAAGCATTCCTGGGTGGTGCGGGATCCAGCGGATCTTGCGTCCATCGTTGCCCAGGCCTTTCTGATCGCAGCGAGTGGTCGTCCGGGTCCGGTCCTGATCGACGTCCCGAAGGATGTCGGTCAGGAGATGTTCGACTATGTGCCCGTTGATCCTGGGTCGATTGTTCCCCAGGGCTTTCGCAAGCCGCAGCCACCGCGGGATGAGCCGATCCTGTCAGCTCTTGAGCTGATCATGGAGGCGGAGCGCCCCCTGCTGTACGTGGGGGGTGGTGCAATCTCTGCTGGTGCTCACGACAGCCTTCGCGTCATCGCAGAGCGCTTCCAGATCCCCGTAACCAGCACCTTGATGGGCAAGGGTGTCTTCGATGAGAACGACCCCTTATCCGTAGGGATGCTCGGAATGCACGGTACGGCCTACGCCAACTTCGCCGTCACCGAATGCGATCTACTGATTGCAGTCGGCGCCCGCTTTGATGATCGGGTCACCGGCAAGCTCGATACCTTTGCCCCTCGGGCCCGGGTGATCCACTTTGAGATTGATCCGGCTGAGATCGGCAAGACCCGTCGTCCTGAGGTTGCGGTGCTGGGTGATCTGGGCCTGAGCGTGGCGCGGTTGGTGGAGCTGAGCCTGCAACAGCAGGTGCAACCACGCACCGCTCCCTGGCTTGCGCGCATTGCCGAGTGGAAACAGACCTATCCCCTCACCGTTCCTCCCGCTGAGGGAGCCCTGTTCCCCCAGGAGGTTCTGCTTGCCGTTCGGGACCTTGCGCCGAATGCCATCGTTACGACCGATGTGGGGCAGCACCAGATGTGGGCCGCCCAGTACCTACGCAATGGTCCCCGCGGCTGGATCAGCAGTGCCGGTCTCGGCACCATGGGTTTCGGCATGCCGGCCGCAATGGGCGCCCAGGTGGCTTGCCCCGATCGTCAAGTGGTGTGCATTGCCGGTGACGCCAGCATCCTGATGAACATTCAGGAGCTGGGAACACTGGCGGCCTACAGCCTCCCGGTGAAGGTGGTGATCGTCAACAACCATTGGCAGGGCATGGTGCGCCAATGGCAGGAGAGTTTCTACGACGAGCGCTATTCAGCTTCCGACATGCTCAATGGCATGCCGGACTTCGTTGCCCTCGCCCGCTCCTTCGGTGTGGACGGCGTGCACATCCGCGAGCGGGAGACCTTGCGCGTTGACCTGGAGGCCGCTTTGAAGGCCCCCGGCCCGATGCTGATTGATATCCACGTGCGCCGCGGTGAGAACTGTTATCCGATGGTTCCCCCCGGCAAAAGCAATGCTGAAATGGTGGGCCTCCCGGCCCCTATGCCGGTTCTCAATGCCACGACCCCTTGATTCGACTTGTCTTAACCGGATTGCTGCTGCTGCTTTGGGCAGTTCCGGTTCAGGCCGCTGAGGTGCTTCAGGTGCGCAGCAGCTCCCTGCTTCAGGTCGGCGATCACAACCGCACCTACACCGTTTCCCTGGCCTGCACATCCGTTGATGTGAGCCACGAAGCAGAAGCGACAGCCTGGTTGCGTAAGGAACTGCCGCGCCGGCGCAGGGTCAATCTCCGACCGGTCGGTTCCAGCGAGGGTCAGCTCATGGCTCGGGTGACGCCAATCGGTGCTGAGCGTGACCTCAGCAGTGGCTTGATTGCCGCCGGTTTGGCTGTCAACAGCTGTGGGGTCGATGGCTGATAACAGAGTCGCCCGAGGCATTGTGCTGGTGCCTTGCCTTCTGTTGGGCGGTGCTTTTCTGGCAACGGCCGTGTGGGGTCAGGGAGCCGCCGCCGAAAATCGCCCCCTGGCCATCGGACTCGGCGTTGGCTTGCTCTTGGCCGGTTGGTTGTCCCAGTTGGGAGGCGGGTCTGAGACCTCTGTGACAAAACCAGACGAGTCCGATCCCTCTCCCTAACTTGCGGGAATCGGGTTGCTTCCCTCCGATTCCATGTCGAAGCCTGAGTGGCGATGCTGGCCTTGGCTGTCGTGGTCTGTTGTTGCGGCGACGCTGATCGGATGCCAATCCATGGTCGCCAGTGGCCTCAATCGCCCACGGCTGGCGGTGCTGCTTCCGATGGGCCATCGCGATGCTGCATTGCGGCAGGACTTCTTGCAGGGCTTTCGTCTCGGCCAGTCTTCGGTGGAGGCCTGTGGTGAGTCTTTCCCCCCGGTGGCCTGGCATGGGCTGAACTCTGGCCAGGCTCCGTCAGGTCAGGCCATTGCCGGTCTGATCGAATGAGGTCTGGGGATACGACCACGAGATGCTGCGACTGAGTGAGTTGAAGCTGCCCCTGGATCACGGGGAGGAGGCCCTGCGGGAGGCGGTGCTGAAGCGCCTGCGGATTCCGCCGGATCAACTCCTAGGCCAGACCCTGGTGAAGCGCAGTGTCGATGCGCGTCGCCGCGATCGGATTCAGTTGATCTACAGCGTGGATGTGCAGGTGAAGGGTGAAGCTGCCTTGTTGCGGCGCATCGGCAACAAAGGACGGGTTCGTCTTGCGCCGGATACCCGCTATCGGTCTGTCGGCAATGCCCCTGATGGCTTCCCGTTGGATCCGGTCGATCGGCCGGTGGTGGTGGGAGCAGGCCCCTGCGGCTATTTCGCTGCCCTGCTTTTGGCGCAGATGGGTTTCCGGCCGCTGTTGCTGGAGCGGGGGCAGTCGGTGAAGCAGCGCACCCTGCAGACCTTCGGCTTCTGGCGAGGAACCAGCCCCTTCAACCCGGAATCCAACGCCCAATTCGGTGAGGGAGGCGCGGGCACCTTCTCGGACGGCAAGCTCTACAGCCAGGTGAGCGATCCTGAGCACTACGGGCGCAAGGTGCTGGAGGAGCTGGTGGCCTGTGGCGCCAGCGAGGAGATCTTGACGCTGCATCGGCCCCATATCGGCACGTTCAAGCTCGCCACCGTGGTGCGCGGTCTACGGGCTCGCATTGAAGCCCTGGGAGGCGAGGTGCGGTTCGACAGTCGCGTGACACGTCTCCAGCTCAGTGCCAGCGTCGCTGACAAGCCGCATCAACTTGAAGGATTGGTGCTGGCGGATGGCACGGAGATCCCCTGCCGCCATCTGGTGCTGGCTCCCGGTCATTCGGCGCGGGACTGCTTTGAAATGCTGGAAGAGATCGGCGTGCAACTTCAGCGCAAACCGTTTTCGGTCGGCGTGCGGATTGAGCATCCGCAGCACTTGATCGATGCAGCCCGATGGGGGGAGGCGGCCGGCCACCCTCGCCTCGGGGCCGCTGAGTACAAGTTGGTCCACCATGCAGAGAACGGACGCTGCGCTTACAGCTTCTGCATGTGTCCCGGTGGATTTGTCGTGGGTGCGACCTCTGAAGAGGGCAGGGTCGTGACCAACGGCATGAGCCAGCATTCCCGCAAAGAGCGCAATGCCAACAGTGGTTTGGTCGTTGCCTTGGAAGCAGACGACCTTGCACCGTTTGAACGTTTCCCCGGGGATCCGTTGGCGGGGATTGCCCTTCAACGTGACCTCGAAGAGCGTGCCTTTCGACTGGGGGGCAGAAGCTATGCCGCGCCGGCGCAGCGGCTGGAGGATTTCCTCGCTGACCGTCCGTCAACCCGCCTTGGCGCTATTCCAGCGTCCTATCAACCGGGTGTGCACCCGGCCGACCTGAACGATCTGCTGCCGGTTCCCATCGTTGAGGCCTTGCGGGAGGCGCTGCCAGCCTTTGCCCGCAAGCTGAAGGGCTACGACCACCCCGATGCCGTACTGACGGGCGTCGAAACCCGTACGTCATCGCCGGTGCGGATTCCCAGGGATGAGACGTTGGAATCGCTCAATGTGAGGGGGCTGGTGCCGGCGGGTGAAGGGGCGGGCTATGCCGGTGGCATCCTGTCGGCCGGAATCGATGGCATCCGGGCCGCTGAAGCGGTGGCTCGACAGCTGTTGATGGACAAAGTTGAGAGCTGCTAATGGCAACGAAGTTTCATTCAGATCTCTCGGATTCTGCATTCATCCGAGGAAGATACTGAGCTTGATACTTGCTGATATAGAAAAACCCGTTGTTGCCAACGGGTAGGAGTTTGCTTTTTGATTTGCCAAATATAGATTTTAACTTTACCAGGAATATGGGGATGATGAGTGGTGAACTGTTATGCGTAGGTTTCCGTCATCATCTCGAACATATGAAAAGGTTTTGTCGACTTTAGAAGTTGTTCCGTCTGCAGCTTCAAAATGCACCCAGCCCATCGAATTGGCTGTGTTACCAAATACTTGGATGGCAAAAATTTCTGGTGTGCACTTGACCCAAGGGCTCCTATTGCTCAAGTTAGGGTAATTCCCATCACCGTAAGATCCAATTCCAAATCCAGGGTCATTGTAATTTGGATCGTCACCGATGAAATATGACAAAGCACCGTCTTTTGTTGTGCGGAAGGTCTTTTCTCCATAAGCCCAAGTGGGTTTAAAAGCGACTGGTCCAAATTGATACGCATAGGCCGCGTCAATGATGTCGCTAGACAGCGGCTTGGATTTAGCGAGACCCCCTTCAGCGTGTGCTGTGCTGATGGCAACGAGAGCGCCACACCATGTGTCTTGTGCAGCTTTTACTTCGCCCACTCTGATGGTTTCCGACATCACCGACGGCTTGGCATCAGCGGCACCGGCACCGGCACAGGCGATCAGGGGAGCGAGGGAGACTGCACTCGCTAAACCGAGGCGAACGATCGATTGGAACATCGTGAAAGCTGAAATGCTTTCTTCAAATTGGCTCGTAGTTGGAAATTCGTCAGCATTTAGCCCTTTAGCCGTGATTGGCGTTGCTCAAGTTGGGGCTTGCGCCACGATTCCGCTCCATTGCACGGCTTTCACCTGATCCCGTCGCCAGGAATGGAACAGCTCGGGTTCACTGAAGGTGCAGAGCGGGCAGTGGGCGATCCGTTCGCCGGCGATTCCTGCGCTCTGGAGTTGCAGCCTGGCAGCGCTGCGGATGTCCAGGCGATGCCTTCCAGGCTGCTCATCCGGCAGGAGAGCTTCGCTCTCCTGGAGACCAGCATCCCCTGGAATTGCGGCAGTGATGGCCTCCACCACGTCTTCTCCCACCTGATAGCGCTTGCCGCTCACGGCAGGGCCCAGGGCAATGACCAGATCCTCTCGACGGGCTCCCAGCTCCAACAGCTGATCGAGGGCCGTCATCAGGATTCCAGCGGCCACCCCACGCCAGCCGGCATGACAGGCAGCGGCATGCCCGGTGCCGGGATCGGCGATCAGAACTGGCGTGCAGTCCGCACCGCACACCCAGAGGCTCTGGCCTCCGCGATCACTCACCAGGCCGTCGGCCTCGGGCCAGGGATCCTGACGAGCTTCGCTGGCCTTCAGAACGATTCCGCTATGGACCTGCTGGGGACGATGGACGCTGATGCCCGCGCTGATGTAGCCCGCCAGTTGGTCGGGCCCGCGGCCCTGCCAGAGCCGGGTGAAGAAGCCGTGCTCAAAGCCGTGCTCGTGCAGCAAATCGCTCTGGAGGTAGTAGCCCCCGTAACAACCGATCCAGGTCCAGTTCTTCAACGTGTTGAAGTGGCTGTCTGGTCGATCAAAAGGCCCGTCGTGCATCAGCCTTGCGATCAGGCCATCGGGATGTCCCGCAGCATCCAGAAGCCGCCAAAGGTCTGCTCCTCGGGGCTGGCCTGGATGGCGATGAATTGCAGGCCGCGCACCTGCTGTTGCGAGGTCATCAGGGCTTCGGCGATTTCAGTGGCAACAACCGATTCGAGGTCACTCACCAGCCAGCGGTCGTCCTGACCGGCTTCCAGCACCAGCTGCCGGTCTTCAACGACCATGCGCACCGGTTCGAGACCCCCTAACCAGCCCGCCATGGCAAGGGAGCGACTTTGGCTGAACAGGCGTAAACCCGGGACGGAAGCATCGGGATCGATGCCATCGGGAACTGGCAGAAGCCCACTGAAACTCATCGGCCATTCCGATGCCTCCAGCAGCAGGCTCGCCGGCAAGGCCGCCCAGCTCCAGGCATCCCCTTGAACCTCTTCCGGCAGGGGCACCGGTGGCGTCGTAACGGGGGCCGGTGGGGGTGCGAGTGGTCCTGCCATGAACCCCTCATCCTGTGGGTACACCTCCCTTTCGCGCTGCTGGAGCCAATCGAGCAGGGCGAAGGTGCGGCGACTTGGAATCACTTCCAGATCTTGTTCGGTGGCGGCCCGTTGCACCATCGTTCGCATTGAACTGCGCCAGCAACGCAGGCGCACGGGGGATCCCCAGCCCCCACTGGCGGACGCCTCCTTGGCTTCCGCTAGGGCTTGGCTTAACCACAGTGAATTCACCTCACCGGAGGGACAAACCTTGGCGAAGCGAAACGGTGGTGCGTCGCCGCTCACAGCAGGGGTGGAGGTGATCAGAAGTTCCCAGCGCTTTCGGCCATCGGCCTCCAGGATCGGTCGGGAATAGAAGTCAAGTTCCCAGTCCTCAGCGGCTGTCAGGGCAGCAGTGCTCATCCGGCGGATTGCTCCTGCTGCTTCAAAACGCTTTGTGCCCGGCTGGCGCGATCGGCTGCTTCAGCCATCACTTTGTCTTTTTCGATGAGTAGCTCTCCGGGGGGGCCTTCCAGCAGTGCTGTGTTGAGGCCGATGCGTCCCCGTCCCGGGTCCAGTTCTGTGATCAGGGCCGACACCCGATCACCCTGATCGAAGACCTCACGGATCGAGCGCAGGCTGCCATTGGTGATCGCCGATTGATGCAACAGACCGCTGATGCCTCCGAGATCAATGAACAGGCCATAGGGCTTGACCGCTGCAACCTGCCCTTCCACCAATTGCCCCACTTCCAAATCCTGGAACCGTTCAGCAACGGCAGCACGTTTCTCGGATAGCACCAGCTTGCGTGTCTCGGAATTGACCTCGATGAAGGCCACTCCCATGGTCTTGCCCACCAGCTCTTGATGGTTTTCACCGTCCTGGAGTTGTGAGCGGGGGATAAAGCCGCGCAGTCCTTCGAGATCGCAGGTGACACCACCGCGGTTGAAGCCATTCACAATGACCTGAACGACTTTCCCCTGCTTCTCCATCTCCTTCACCCGGTCCCAGCTCTTGCGCAGCTCCAGGGCGCGGCAGCTGATTGTGACCATCCCATCAGCGTTCTGCTCACGGGTCACCAGAACCTCTACTTCCAGGCCTTTCGGGAAGCGTTCCCGGAAGTTGGTCACAACGCCAAGGCCTGCCTCGCTCTTGGGCATGTAGCCAGGAGCTTTACCGCCGATATCGACATACACGCCATCGTTTTCGATACCGATCACCGTGCCCTTGATCACCTCCCCTGTCGTGCCCACTGGAGCGTTCTCGTCCAGAGCGGCGAGGAAGGCTTCTTCATCGAAATCGAAATCATCAACGCTGCGCGGTTGATTGCGCTGCTCCTTCTTGGGTTGCTGATCAGGCGCACCCATCAAGTCGGCCATGGTCATGCCTTCCATGGCACCCATGTCGAACCGGGCGTCATCGTCCGTACTGGGAGACGTTCTTCCGTCTTGTTGGGCCGGCTTTGGCGGCATGGCCAGACCAGCCCGCTCTTCCAGGATTCGTGCTTTTTCAGCCGCTGCTTCGGCTGCCGCGCGCGCTTCTGCTGCCTCCCGTGCGAGCTGTTCCTGCTCTTCACGGCGATTAATCTGCATCACCTGCAGCGGTTTGGTCGCTGCCGGCTTTGGTGCCTTGGGGCGGTTGGGCTGCGGACTGCCGGCTGCGGGCATGGACCATGGGGGTCATCGATCGACCATTTTGACAGGCTGGGATGGGATCAGCACCCCCATGCCTGTGCAACTCCATGGACCAGCTCCGAAAGCGATTTGATCAGCTGACATGGCCCGAGGCCAGAAATGCTGCCAGCCGGCCTGGTGCCACGGTGATCTGGCCATTCGGAGCCTGTGAGCAACACGGACCTCACCTGCCGCTGTCGACGGATGCCGTGTTCGCTGAAAGCATCCTTGATTCGGTTCTGCTCGGGCTTGATCCAGCTCTGCCGCTTTGGCGGCTGCCTTGTCAGGTCCTTGGCTTTTCCCCCGAGCACAAGAATTTCTCTGGCACTCTCAGCCTTTCGGCTCCTCTCATTCTGGAATTGGTCGACCAGGTGGGCATCCAATTGGCGGCGATGGGGATGCAACGCCTCGTTCTGTTCAATGCCCACGGCGGCCAAATCGGCTTGTTGCAGGTTGCGGCCCGACAGCTGCGGGCCCGCTGCCCGTCGCTGGCTGTTCTTCCCTGTTTCCTTTGGAGTGGTGTGGAAGGGTTGGCTGAACTGCTGCCAGAAGAGGAGTTGCTCCATGGTCTGCATGCCGGGCAAGCCGAAACCAGCTTGATGTTGCAGCTCGAGCCAGACCTGGTCGGTTCAGACCGCCCTGTGGATGGACTTGTATCGTCTGGCTCCTCCCCGGAGCCGCCGGAGGGGTGGAGCCTCGAAGGAGCGGCACCCTGCGCTTGGCTCACCGACGATCTCAGCGTGTCGGGAGTGATCGGGGATGCTCGTCCGGCATCGGTAGACCTGGGCCGACGCTTGGAGGAACGTCTTATTCGCCATTGGCAGGCGCGTTTTCAGACCCTTATGGCGAGTGACTGGCCCCCCTCCCAAAGCCTGCTCACCAACCCGTCCAACGGCGCGCCCAAGTCCTGAACTTTGGACGCATGTGTCCCCAACTCTTGGGGCTCTGGTTATTGTCGGTCCCACTGAAGTGGTAGCAAGCGTCCTATGACGACCCTCAACGCACCTGAAGCACCTGTGCTGGAGGGCCAAGATGGACTGCCCGATTTCACTACCGCTGCCTACAAGGACGCCTACAGCCGGATCAACGCCATCGTGATCGAGGGCGAGCAGGAAGCTCATGACAACTACATCTCTCTCGGGACGTTGATCCCCGACCAGGCTGAGGAGCTCAAGCGCCTGGCAAGGATGGAAATGAAACACATGAAGGGCTTCACCTCCTGCGGCCGGAACCTGGGTGTTGAAGCTGACCTGCCTTTCGCCAAGAAGTTCTTCGAACCGCTGCACGGCAACTTCCAAGCTGCGCTCAAGGAAGGCAAGGTCGTTACTTGCCTTTTGATCCAGGCTCTGTTGATCGAAGCGTTTGCCATTTCGGCGTATCACATCTATATCCCGGTTGCTGATCCTTTCGCTCGCAAGATCACTGAGGGTGTCGTTAAAGATGAGTACACCCATCTGAACTACGGCCAGGAATGGCTGAAGGCCAACTTCGAAACCAGCAAGGATGAGCTGTTCGAAGCAAACAAGGCCAACCTTCCCCTAATCCGCTCGATGCTGGAAGACGTGGCTGCTGACGCTGCCGTTCTCCACATGGAAAAGGAAGACCTGATCGAAGACTTCCTGATCGCCTACCAGGAAGCTTTGGGTGAAATCGGCTTCACCTCCCGTGATATCGCCCGGATGGCGGCGGCAGCTCTGGCCGTTTAGGCCAGTTCAGGACCCAATTAACGCCGGTTTTTCGACAGGCACGTTGCCGTCGATACCGGTTGGCGTGGGAGCATGGTCCCTCGAGGTGTTCTTTGAGACGTCAGCGGTAGTACATGTTTGGTCTGATCGGACATTCAACGAGTTTTGAGGCCGCTCGCCGCAAGGCAATGGAACTCGGGTTCGATCACATTTCGGACGGAGATCTCGATGTGTGGTGCAGCGCACCTCCGCAGCTTGTTGAGCACGTCGAAGTCACCAGTCCAACGGGCACGACCATTGAGGGTGCCTACATCGACTCTTGCTTCGTGCCCGAGATGCTGAGCCGTTTCAAGACGGCTCGGCGCAAGGTGCTCAACGCGATGGAACTTGCCCAGAAGAAGGGCATCAACATCACCGCCCTGGGCGGTTTTACCTCGATCATTTTCGAGAATTTCAATCTGCTGCAGCACCAGACGGTGCGCAGCACCACCCTGGATTGGCAGCGGTTCACCACAGGGAACACTCACACGGCCTGGGTGATTTGCCGCCAGGTGGAGAACAACGCGCCAACTCTCGGTATCGACCTAAGTAAGGCCAAGGTCGCCGTTGTTGGAGCGACCGGTGACATCGGTTCCGCCGTCTGCCGTTGGCTGCAGGCGCGGACCGGCGTCGAAGAACTGTTATTGGTGGCGCGTCAGCAGCAACCGTTGCTGGACCTGCAACAGGAACTCGGCGGTGGAAGGATCTTGACGCTCGATGAGGCTCTGCCGGAAGCTGATGTGGTGGTCTGGGTGGCGAGCATGCCCCGGACCCTTGAGATCGATCACAACAGTTTGAAGAAGCCTTGTTTGATGATTGACGGGGGCTACCCCAAGAATCTGAATACCAAGGTCGCTGGTGGCGGCATTCACGTCCTGAAGGGTGGAATCGTTGAGTTCTGCCGCGACATTGGTTGGTCGATGATGGCCATCGCCGAGATGGAGAAACCGCAGCGCCAGATGTTTGCTTGTTTCGCAGAGGCCATGCTGCTCGAGTTCGAGCGCTGTCACACCAACTTCAGCTGGGGGCGCAACAACATCACCCTCGAGAAGATGGATTTCATCGGTGCGGCATCGGTCCGCCATGGGTTCAGCACTCTGAACCTCCATCCCAACCTGCAGGCCACTGCCGCCTGACCCCCGGAGAGCCATGCCCCGTCGCCCCCTGCTTGAGTTCGAAAAACCGCTTGTCGAGCTGGAGCAGCAGATTGAGCAAATCCGCCAGTTGGCCAGGGATTCGGAAGTTGACGTGTCGCAGCAGCTGCAGCAGCTGGAGACCCTCGCAGCCCGTCGGCGTCAGGAGATCTTTCAGGGTCTGACTCCCGCCCAGAAGATTCAGGTCGCACGCCACCCGCATCGTCCGAGCACGCTGGATTTCATTCAGATGTTCTGTGACGACTGGGTCGAACTGCATGGAGACCGTCGTGGCAATGACGATCAGGCGTTGATTGGCGGCGTCGGAAGGGTGGGTGATCGACCGATCATGTTGATCGGCCATCAGAAAGGACGCGACACCAAGGAAAACGTCGCACGCAATTTCGGGATGGCCGCTCCGGGTGGCTACCGCAAAGCGATGCGGTTGATGGACCACGCCGATCGCTTTCGCTTGCCGATCCTCACTTTTATCGATACTCCTGGCGCCTATGCCGGACTCGAAGCGGAGGAGCAGGGTCAGGGTGAAGCAATCGCAGTCAACCTGCGGGAGATGTTCCGCTTACGCGTTCCGGTGATCGCCACTGTGATCGGCGAAGGCGGTTCCGGGGGTGCGTTGGGGATCGGGGTTGCGGACCGATTGCTGATGTTTGAGCACAGCGTTTACACCGTTGCCAGCCCTGAAGCCTGCGCCTCCATTCTCTGGCGTGATGCAGCGAAGGCGCCGGATGCAGCGGCGGCTTTGCGAATCACCGGCCGCGATTTATTGGAGCTGGGGGTGGTGGATGAGGTGCTCGAGGAGCCATCCGGTGGCAACAACTGGGCACCGTTGGAGGCCGGCGCAATTCTGCGGGCGGCGATTGATCGGCATCTCGATGAATTGTTGAGCCTGTCGGAACAGGAGCTCCGCGATGCGCGCTACTCCAAATTCAGGGCAATGGGGCGCTTTCTCGAAAAAACGTCACAGGATGTCGAGAAAGCGGCTTAAAGTATCGGGGTTTGCTAACGGTTTTTGCCAACGGCTCTAATTACGGGTGCGAGTCGAGGCATTGGTCGCCGCACAGCCGAACTTCTGGCTCAACAGGGTTGGGACCTTCTGCTGACGGCCCGTAGTGCCGATCAACTTGATCAGCTCGCTTCACAGCTCAGTGAGCAGGGCGTCTCTGTGGCGTTTGCCGCCATTGACCTGACCCAACCCGATGCGATCGCTGCGGCGATGGCTGATTTATTGCAGCGGGGGGCGACCCCTTCGGTGTTGATCAACAACGCGGGTGCCGCTTACACCGGCGACCTTCTGGCCATGCCGCTGGAGCGTTGGCAATGGCTGTTACAGCTGAATGTCACCAGCGTGATGCAAGTTTGTTCAGCAATTGTTCCCTCCATGCGTAAGCACGGCGGACTGGTGATCAACATCAGCAGCCATGCCGCCCGCAATGCCTTCCCCCAATGGGGCGCGTATTGCGTGACCAAGGCTGCTTTGGCCAGCTTCACCCGTTGTCTGGCCGAAGAAGAGCGTGGCCATGGCATTCGTGCCTGCACCCTCACTCTCGGAGCCGTCAACACTCCGCTGTGGGACGCGGAAACCGTACAAAGCGATTTCGATCGTCGTGCCATGCTCTCTGTCGATCAGGCAGCAGAAACACTGGCGAATCTGGCGATGCAACCCAGCAACCAGTTGATCGAAGACCTCACCCTTATGCCGGCCGCCGGCGCCTTCTGAGCGAACACCATGACCTCCACAGTCCCTTTCGTTTCCAACGGCGTCGCCAACGGCAACGGCAATGGCCGCAGCAGCTTGAGTCCAAAGATTTCAGCGCGGATTCGTGAACGCCTGAGAGAAGCAGGTGCGTCTTTCCTGGCCAATGACAACATTGCCGATCACCTCCTGCCTGGTGAATTGGATCAATTGCAGGTTGAAGTTGCAGACAAGGTTCGCGACCTGCTGCGCAGCTTGGTGATTGACATCGAGAACGATCACAACACTCACGAGACGGCGGAGCGGGTCGCCAAGATGTACCTGCAGGAAGTGTTCAAAGGGCGCTATCAGCAGCAACCCAAGGTGGCCAGCTTCCCGAATGTGAAGCAGCTGGATGAGATCTACACCGTTGGACCGATCACGGTCCGTTCCGCCTGTTCCCACCACCTGGTGCCGATCATGGGCAACTGCTGGATCGGAATCAAGCCTGGCTCCCGCGTAATCGGCCTTTCCAAGTTCACCCGCGTGGCTGATTGGGTGTTCTCCCGCCCCCACATTCAGGAGGAAGCGGTGATGATCCTTGCCGATGAAATTGAGAAGCTCTGCGAGCCTCAGGGCCTCGGAATCATCATCAAGGCGCAGCACTACTGCATGAAGTGGCGTGGAGTGAAGGAGCCACAAACCAGCATGGTGAACTCTGTGGTGCGCGGCGATTTCCGCCACGATCCAAGCCTCAAGCAGGAGTTCTTTGAGCTGGTGCGTCAGCAGCAAGCGCTGCTCAGCACCTGATCAGCTCTGAATCAATTCTTCTGTACTGCCTCGACAAGGGCTTGAACCTTGTCGAGGTTTTTCCATCCCGGCCGCTCCTCCAGCCTGCTTGATGCGTCCAGGCCTTGGGGGCTGACACGGCTGAGGAGTTCAGGAACCCACTCCGCACTTACCCCACCTGCCAGCCACCACGGCACCGAGAGCTCGGTTTCACTGAGCCAATCGAGGGGCAACCGGTGGCCGGTGCCGCCGAGTTGATCGGCGCTCCAGGCATCGAGGAGCAGGGCGTTCACGTGGGGGGCGTAGTGCTCCAGTTGCAGGAGATCCTCGGGTTCGCGCACCCGCAACGCTTTCCACCACTGGTGACGCGGATAGCGCTGTTTCAAGGTCTGGCAGCGCTCGCTGGATTCGCTGCCGTGCAGTTGCACCACGGAGGGCTGTCCAGTTCCGCTCAGCGCCTCCTCCAGGGCGGCATCGCCCGGATCGGCCACCACCCAAACCCGATTCAGTGGGGGATGCTGCTTCTCGAGCAACGTGAACAAGGCCCTGCGTTGGGATGGTTCGACATAGCGCGGGGTGTTTTCAACGCCGATCACGCCAATTGCTTGTACTCCCATGCGTGCAATGGCGACGGCTTGCTCAAGGTCGGTGATCCCGCAGATCTTGAGGTCTGGAGTGGGGCGGAGATCACGCAAGGGCTGCACCAATTGCTCTCCCTAGGATCGTGGATGACAGCCCGCGACAGCGGCACACGACGGAATTGGCAGTGGGAGAGGGCTGGCAGGTGCTCAAGATCGGCGGCATTCCACTGCGGCTGCAGCCCAGCTGGTTGTTTGCCGTAGCGATTTTCACCACGTTGTTCCAATCCCGTTATGCCGCCACGGCCTCTCAAACCGTCAGCTGGGGTTTGGGTTTACTGACCACCTTGCTGTTGTTCAGCTCCGTGCTGCTGCACGAATTGGGCCATGCGCTGATGGCCCTGCGGGAAGGGGTGAAGGTGTTGAGCATCACCCTGTTCCATCTGGGCGGTATTGCCCGGGTCGAGAAGGAATGCCCCACCGCCATGGGCAATCTGCGCATCGCGGCGGCTGGTCCGATCGTCAGTTTGTTGCTGGCCCTCGGGATGCTGCTGGGTGCTGCATCTCTTTCCGACACCCAGCCCTTGGCCACGCAGCTGTTGAGCCAGGTGGGGTTGCTCAACTTGATGCTGGGACTGTTCAACCTTTTGCCGGGGCTGCCCCTGGATGGTGGGTTGATCCTCAAGGCCTTGGTCTGGCAGGTCAGCGGCAGTCAGCAGAAAGGCGTTCAGGTGGCTTCGGCGTCCGGGCGGGCCTTGTCGATGCTGATGATCCTGATGGGCGGGGTCCTGCTCTGGCAGGGCTGGGGGATCAACGGAATCCTGTTGATGTTGATCGGCTGGTTCGGGCTGGGTGCCAACCGCAGTCAGACCCAGATGCTGCAATTGCAGAACGTGCTGCGGGAGTTGAAGGTGGAGGCCGCTGCGGGCCGACGCTTTCGCGTGCTGGAGGCGGATCAGACGTTGCGGCGCCTCAGCCAGCTGCGGCTAACCGCCAGCGAGGGGGAGGGACCCGCCGATTGGGTGCTCGTCTGTAAGAGCGGTCGTTGGGTGGGCTGGATTGACGATCAGCCATTGAAGCTCTTGCCGGTGCAGCAATGGGACCAGCAGCGACTCGAGGATCATCTGCGCCCCCTCTCTGAACTGCCCTCAATCGTGTGTTCCGCCTCTCTGGTGGAAGCGGTGCCGGCCGTTGAGAAGGCATCCCAGGGACGTCTTCTGGTGATGAGTGCTGCAGGCCTTCCCTCCGGCACTCTCGATCGTATGGATGTGGGGGATGCGGTGCTGAAGCGTCTGGGGGTGAGCCTCCCCTCCGCGATCCTTGAGGAGGCGCGCAAGCGCAATGGCTATCCCCTGGGGCTGGCGATGCTCCCTCAAATGGTCCAGACGATGCAGGCTCAGAGCTCCGACCAGGACGCCAGTTCGTCGTCCAAATCCTGAGCTTCTTGGGTGTTCAGGGGCTGCATTTGCCAACAGAAGTCAGGCCACGACTGAATCATGCTCTGGCGCAGCTGCTGATCCAGATCCAGTCGGCTGATCTGCGTCGGGGCTACTGCCGGTGCCGCTTCCCCAAACACCTCGGACCAAAGGTCGGCGGGCGGATCCAGCAGGATTTCTCCGTGCTGAAGCAGACGACCGTTCTGCCAGCGCTGGGCGCTGCCGACTCGTTTGACTCCAGATCCATCCACCAGGTCGGCCACCGTTGCACTGGCGAAACAGTTGCTGGCTTCGGCTCCAGCCGGGTCGGATCCGAAGTGCAGCGGTAGACCGAGTCCCTTGAAGCCATCAACCAACCACTGACAGGCCTGGCGGTAGGCCTCCTGGCGACGTCGTGGTGCATCAGGCCAGATCAAGGCGTAGGTGAGACCGCCGGCATGGAGCACCGCCCGACCGCCGCTGGGACGTCGCACCAGGCTGAGGCGGCCGCGACGGGCCAAATCATTCCAGTGGTCAGGCCATTGGCGTTGATGGCGTCCAAGTGAGAGCCAGGGCCCATCCCAGCGGTAAAAACGCAGCGCCGGACCATTGCTCCGCTTCAGAAGCAAGGCATCCAAGGCCATCTGGGTGTGTCCATCTGCTTGCTGGGTGGGAAGCAGGCGCCCGGTTGCGGGCATGCTGGAAGGAAGCATCGATCGCACGCCATGGTGCCCTGGTGGGATGTGCCGATCTTGATTGCCCTCGGTCTGCTGGCGGGGGGGCTGGCCGGGCTGTTGGGGATTGGCGGCGGCTTGATCTTTGCCCCGCTCCTGCTCTGGCTCGATCTCCCGCCCCATCAGGCCCTGGCCACAAGCAGTTTCGCCATTGTGCCCACGGCACTGGCGGGCACCATCACTCACCTGCGCCAAGGGCGGGTACCGACACGGCCCGGGCTCGCCATCGGCTTGGCGGCCTTTGGCTCGGCCCTGTTGTTCGGTGGCCTGGCTGGCTTTGCGGCGGGATGGATGCTGTTGGCGATGCAGACATTGATGTACATCGTGCTGGCGTTCTGCGTTCGGGAACGGGCCGAGGAAGATGCAAGCGACGACGTCGATGACAGCAGCGCACCGCAGTTGGCTGGTGTTGGTTGCATCGCCGGCTGGACCGCCGGGATGTTGGGCCTAGGCGGGGGGCTGGTGATGGTGCCGCTGATGAGCGGTCCGTTATCCGTACCGATTCATCAGGCCGTGCGGCTCAGCACGGTAGCGGTGCTCTGTTCAGCCAGCGCAGCGTCTCTGCAGTTCCTGCATGAGGGCCGCGGGGTTCCTCTGATGGGGTTGCTGCTGGGTGGGGTGGCGGCCATTGCCGCCCAGTGGGCAGCCAGCCGTCTCGATCAATTTGACGCAGCTCTTCTGGTGCGCTGCCTGAAGGGTCTCGCCATCATCCTGGCGATCGACAGCTCAAGGCGGGCCCTGCAGCTCTTGCTGAGCTGAATGGCCATCTGTTCATCAGTTCAGTTCAGTAACGACCAGAACCCTGCATCGAGTTCGTAACCCAGGGCTGCAGCCATCTGGGAGAGGTTGCCTCGCATCGGCCGTCCCAGCTGCTGTTGGCAGAGGTCGTCCAGCAGCATCAAGCGATGCGTCACCCAGAGCTCCAAGGCCTCAGGATCAAAACGCAGGCCTTCGCTGCGGCTGAAACTGTGGGGCACCACCAGGGCGACATGGCGGATCAGGCTGCCCTGGTCGCGTTCAAGCAACAGTGGCAGCCAAGGGAACCGTGCATCCGCCCGCAGGGCCCAGAGGCGAGGTTCCGGACATTCCGGTAGTTCGCGCGGGTCATCCTGGGCTCGGGGCCAGTCGAAACGGAGCTCGAGCACTGGCCCTTGGCCGAGCAGTGTGTTCAGCGGCTGATCGCTCCAGATCTCCAGCGGCCGCAGATCCAACGACCGGATTGCAGGGGCATCGATCAGAACCGAATCCATGGGCTGGTGTGACAGGCCTTTGCGAATGATGGCCTGCAGCCCCTCCCTCGGAGAAGAATGGGAGCGTTTGATGCATGGTTCCCATGGAAACCCTTCTCTCTGCACCTGAGGTGTTCATTGCCCTCGTGGTGGCTGCCCATGCCGCTGTTCTGGCCCTGCGTCTCTCCATCAGCCTCTACGAAGCCTGATTTCAATCGGCTCGTGATATCCACGGGCGTGGAGCTGGTCTTGGCACCGTCAACGGATTGCGTTAAAAGCGGATGTTCGTGCTGATGCGGTGACCGCCAGTCAGGCTCAAAGTTCAGCTCCTCGCACGGATGCAGCCACCATGGCTGCATCAATTCAGCGGCAGACCGACCAACAAGAACTGCAGTGCAGCCTTCTCGCCCTGGCTGCCAAGGCAGGGCTGGTTTTGTTGGGCTGTGTGAGCTTGATTCGCTTGTCGGTGGCCTATCAGGAACGGATGGACCGTCACAGTGAAATTTCGGCGGTGGTGTCCATCGAGACGGCCAAATTGGACGCGCTGCAGCAGCGGTTCGATCGTCTGTTCAGTATTGGAGGAGAGAAGCGCCTGATCAGCGAGCAGGATCAGTGGATCGGTCCCAATCGCTTACGTGTGATCTGGCGCTGAGATTCGTGACCAGCGGCGTTGGGATTGAGTGATGACCGGCAGACTGACAACCTTCCTGGCCCTGTCTTGATGTCCACGCCCGGCACCGTTCTGATCACCGGCACCACCTCAGGTGTCGGCCTGAATGCCACGCGCGCTCTGGTGAAGCGGGGCTGGACGGTGATCACTGCCAACCGCAGCCCGCAGCGAGCAGCGGCTGCCGCTGATGAGTTGGACCTTCCCAAAGAGCGGCTTAAGCACGTCTTGATGGATCTGGGTGATCTCGACAGTGTCCGTCGCGCGGTGGATGCCCTGCCGGAGCGTCTGGATGCTGTGGTCTGCAATGCGGCGGTCTACAAACCGAAACTGAAGCAGCCGGAGCGCTCTCCCCAGGGTTACGAGATCTCGATGGCCACCAACCATTTTGGCCATTTTCTGCTGGTGCAGCTGCTTTTGGGTCGGCTCAAGACGTCCACCCACCCCTCCAAGCGGGTGGTGATCCTGGGCACCGTGACCGCCAACTCCAAGGAACTGGGGGGCAAGATTCCCATCCCTGCGCCGGCGGATCTGGGGGATCTCTCCGGGTTTGAGGGCGGTTTCAAAGACCCCATCGCCATGGCCAGTGGAAAGCCGTTCAAGCCCGGCAAGGCTTACAAAGACAGCAAGCTCTGCAACATGATCACCACCCAGGAGCTGCACCGCCGCCTGCACGGAGACACGGGAATCACCTTCACCTCGCTCTACCCCGGCTGCGTGGCGGATACCCCGTTGTTCCGCAACACGCCCAAGGCCTTTCAGACGATCTTCCCCTGGTTCCAGAAGAACATCACCGGCGGCTACGTCTCCCAGGCTTTAGCCGGAGAACGGGTGGCAGATGTGGTGGCCAATCCGGACTTTGCTGAATCCGGTGTGCACTGGAGCTGGGGCAACCGCCAGAAGAAGGATGGTCAGCAGTTCAGCCAGGAACTATCCGACAAGGCCACCGATCCGGAGACGGCCCGGCGGGTTTGGGAGTTGTCCATGGCCTTGGTGGGTTTGGCCTGAGCCTGACCAGCAGGGGGCTAAAAGCTTGCTTGCTCGCATTGGCTCTCTATCCAGGCGATGAGCCTCGTAGCGCTGGTTTGATTGAGGTGGTAGTGGCCTAGAAATTCGATTTATTTCTCTGGAGTGCAATCACATTCAGGATCACACTCCAGGAAGGGCTGAAGTTAATGGCCAAGTTGGGCTAGTTTTATTTCTTCAGGACGCAGAAATAACCTCTTCAGTCGAAGCCCAGCAGGTCAAAGATTTCGCGGTCTTTGAGGGATACGGCCTCTAGGGGCTCTACCTTGTCGAGCATGTTCTGGGCTAACCGCAGGTATTCATTGCGCACAGCTTCCACTGCCTCATCGTCATCATCCATTTCAAAGATGGTGCATTTCTTCAGCCTCGACCGTCGAATTGCATCCACATCCCTGAAATGGGCCATGGTGCGCAGACCGGTGCGTTCGTTGAACTTGTCGATCTGATCAGTGTCAGCAGAGCGGTTCGCGACGACGCCGCCCAGCCTCACCTTGTAGTTCTTGGCTTTGGCCTGAATCGCCTGAACGATGCGATTCATCGCGAAGATCGAATCGAAATCATTGGCCGTCACGATCAGGCAGTAGTTGGCGTGTTGCAGCGGGGCGGCAAAGCCACCACACACCACATCGCCGAGTACATCGAAGATCACCACATCGGTGTCTTCCAGAAGGTGATGCTCCTTGAGCAGCTTCACGGTCTGTCCGGTGACGTAACCGCCGCAGCCCGTTCCTGCTGGTGGGCCACCACTCTCAACGCACTGCACACCATTGAAGCCAGTGAAGACGAAATCCTCCGGTCGCAGCTCTTCGCTGTGGAAGTCCACCTCCTCGAGGATGTCGATCACCGTCGGCACCATCTTGTGGGTGAGGGTGAAGGTGCTGTCGTGCTTGGGGTCGCAGCCGATCTGAAGCACCCGCTTGCCCAGTTTTGAGAAGGCGGCTGAAAGGTTCGATGAGGTGGTGGATTTGCCGATTCCACCTTTGCCGTAGACGGCAATCACCAGGGTCTCCTCCTGGATGTCCAGTGCTGGGTCCTGGTGGACCTGAACACTGCCTTCGCCGTCCGCCGGTCGCGTCAGAGTCGTGGTCATTCAGCGACCTGTGCAAGAGAAGTCATTTTCATTCAACAGCAGCAGATGTGCAGTGGTTGGTTTTCACTAAGAAATGAAAGATCTTGTCCCTGGCTGGGCAGCAAGCTCAGAATTTCTTTCAATTAAATAAAAAGAAATGAGTGCAATTGCTCATGCCTTGAAGTGGGCTTTGGCGTCATAGAGCGTTTCGCTGCTGATCTCCCGACAGCCCACATCGCGGGCGTAAGCCTCGGTGTTGCGACGCACCTTGCCCCGTACGAAGAAGGGGATCTTCTTCAGTTCGGCTTCCCCATCGGCTGTCCATTGCAGACAATCTTGGCCGTCCTCTGGGACGTCGCTCAATGCGGAGATGTCGGCTGCTCCGGCACCACCGGCATGGCCTAAATGGCTCTGGTGGCCATCCACGAATTCGAAGTCGTGGCGGAACATTCCGATCAGGTGTTCCTCTAGTCCCATCATCAGCGGATGCACCCAGTCGTCGAAGATCACGTTTGCCCCTTCCCAGCCCATTTGGGGGCTCATCCGGGCCGGCACGTCTTGAACATGCATCGGCGTGCTGATCACGGAGCAGGGAATCCCCAGCCGCTTGGCGCTGTGTCGTTCCATTTGTGTTCCGAGCACCAGTTCTGGCGCTGCCTCGGCCATGGCGGCTTCCACTTCTAGGTAGTCGTCACAGATCAAGGCCTCCAGACCCAGGGCCTTGGCGGCCGCCCGGACGGGCCTGGCCATCTCCCGGCTATAGGTTCCCAGCCCCACGACGCTGAAGCCCAGTTCCTGGCTGCAGATCCGTGCTGCTGCAATGGCATGGCTGCCGTCGCCGAAAATGAACACCCGCTTGCCGGTGAGGTAGGTGGAGTCCACAGACTCCGAATACCAAGGCAAGCGTGAGCGTTTATAGCCTTCGTCAGCAGCGGGTGCCTCGAGCCCCAGCAGGGTGTGCACTTCGACGAGGAAATCGTGGGTGGCGCCCACACCGATCGGTACCGTTCGACTGAAGGGCATGCCGAAGTTGCGCTCCAGCCAGCTGCAGGTGGATTCGGCCACCTCCGGATAAAGGCAAACGTTCAGATCGGCATCGGGGATGCGCTTCAGATCGTCCACCCCCGCACCGAGCGGTGCCACCACGCCCACATCGATGCCGTGCAAGGTGAGCAGCTTCTGCACCTCCAGCACGTCGTCGCGGCAGCGGAAACCGAGCAGAGACGGCCCCAGTAGGTTCACCCGGGGTCGACGGCCCTCCTGTTTCCATGCCTGGGGGGCATGGTTGATGTCTGTGGGGACCTGCGCCTTGAGCAGGTTGCGGATTAATTGATAGAAGGTCTCCGCAGCTCCCCAGTTCTCTTTCTTGCTGTAGGCCGGCAGCTCAAGATTCACGACCGGCATGGTCAGATCCATGCCCTGGGCCAGGGCGCCCGGTTGATCCTGAATCAACTCCGCGGTGCAACTCTCACCCACCAGCAGGGCATCGGGTTGGAAGCGGTCCACGGCTTCGCGCACATGCCGTTTCACCAGTTCTGCGGTGTCACCCCCGAGATCTCGGGCCTGGAAGGTGGTGTAGGTGACCGGCGGACGTTGCCCGCGCCGCTCAATCATCGTGAACAGCAGGTCGGCGTAGGTGTCCCCCTGGGGGGCATGGAGCACGTAGTGCACGCCGTGCATCGAGGCGGCGATGCGCATGGCCCCCACATGGGGTGGCCCTTCATAGGTCCAGAGCGTTAGTTGCATGGGATCAGGCGTGCACGGTTTGGTCGGGGTTGCTCGGATGTAGGCCGGGTCGAATCATTTGCCGGCGACGCAACGGTCTGGAAAACAGTTCCGCCAGGTCTCCAGCTTGGTCGATGCCGTGAATTGGGCTGAACACCAATTCGATCGACCATTTGGTGGCGATGCCTTCGGCCTCCAGCGGATTGGCGAGGCCCATGCCACAGACAACAAGGTCCGGTTGGCTGGCGCGCACCCGGTCCAGCTGTTGCTCCACGTGCTGCCCCTCCATCACTGGTGTGTCGTCGGGGAGCAACGCCAGCTCAGCGGCCATCTGTTCACGGTTCAGATAAGGCGTTCCCACCTCCACCAACTCCATGCCGCATTCGCGTTGTAGGAAGCGGGCTAGGGGCAGTTCGAGTTGGGATTCGGGGAGAAGAAAGATCCGCTTGCCCTCCAGCACGGCGCGGTGGCGGGCCAGGGCGCTTTGGGCCCGTTCCATCAACGGATCGAGCACTGCGGCGATCCGCTCGTCCGGGAGATGGAAGGCATTGGCAGCAGCCTCCATCCAACGGCGACTGCCTTCGGCTCCCAGGGGAAATGGGGCCGTGAGCACCGTGGCGCCGCGATCGCTCAGCAAGCGGGCGGTTTCGGTGAGAAAGGGTTGGGTGAGTAGCACCGTGGTTCCCGCTCCCACCCCAGGCAGGTCAGTCGATTGCCGCGGAGGCAGGCTGTGAATTGTCTCGATGCCCATCCGTTGGAACAGGTGAATCAGCCTGTCTTCCACGGCATCGGCGAGGGTGCCCACCAGTAGCAACTGCCGCTCGTCGCTAGCGGGGAGCAATGGAATCAGCGCCGCCAGCGCCCCGTCTTCTCCTTGGGTAAAGGTGGTTTCAATGCCGCTCCCGGAGTAATTCACCACCCTCACTCGGCCGGAGAGCTCGTCGTTCAGCCGTTCGGCGGCCCGGGCTAGATCCAGCTTGATCACTTCGCTGGGGCAAGAACCCACCAGGAAAAGCGTGCGGATCTCGGGACGGCGTTGCAGCAGTTCCTTGCAGACGCGATCAAGCTCGTCGTGGGCATCGGCGAGGCCGGCCAGGTCCCGTTCGTTGAGAATCGCAGTGCCGAAACGGGGTTCGGCAAAAATCATCACCCCAGCGGCGCTCTGGATCAGATGGGCGCAGGTGCGGGATCCCACCACTAGAAAGAAGGCATCTGGCATGCGCCGATGCAGCCAGACGATCGAGGTGAGACCACAGAACACCTCCCGTGGTCCTGATTCCTTTAAGAGGGTGGGCCCGGCCATGGCCGCTCCATGCGACGTTCACCCCTCAAGGTGCAAAAGATTGGGGCTTGGATGCCAAACCCAGCGCAAACTCTTCGGGATCAGGCCTGGCCGCCAGAGCTTGCTTTGCGATCAAAGGCGGCGGCGGAATCCGTCGTAACGCTCTGAACGGTCGCTCTCCTCTGTTTTGCTCAAACGCCAAACGTTGCGGCTGACCCGACGGGCAACGAGGCCGCCGCGTTCCGCCCGTTCCGTTCCCGGTCGGGCTCCAAGAAGCATGCTCACTTCCGCCGTGGTCAGGGGGGCACCTGTTTCGATGGCCAATGCAGTCAGCTCTAGGCGTTGACGCAGCTGACGCAGACGATCTCTGTCTTCATTGCCTGATGCCTCCAGCCAGGGCAGATCCACCTGCCCATCCTGCGCGAGGCGTTGCATCAGGCCGAAGCTCACCATCCCAAGGGCTTGATCAGCATTGAGATCAACTGGTTTTAAAGAAGACTGCTCAGTCATTGCAGGATCTCGAGAGGTTTTCTGGACGGTATCGGCTGTCTTTCAAGGTGCAAGACCGCTGGCCCTAACTCTTTGATGGACCGTTTGCCCCGGATTCGTCCGGTACACTCCCCGCCATGACCCGTTTTGCCAGCTTCGATGCTCGGGAGCGGCGACGCGGCGGTAGTGCTCTCGTCACCGGGACTGAGGTGACCTCCCAGCAGGGAGGGGCAAGTTGTGTTGTCACGACGGATTCTGAGTCTCCCCGGCTGCTTCGCCAAAACAGCCAAGTGCAGTCGATCGAACTGCGCACCCACGTGTTCATCGACTCGCTGCAACCCCAACTTGCGGCCTACATGGGGTCGGTGAGTCAAGGATTCCTGCCCATTCCTGGAGACGCCTGCCTCTGGATGGAGGTTTCTCCGGGCATGGCGGTTCACCGCGTCACCGACATTGCTCTGAAAGCCAGCAATGTTCGCCTCGGCCAGATGGTGGTGGAGCGGGCTTTTGGTTCGATGGCCCTCTATCACCGCGACCAGAGCACTGTTCTCCATTCCGGAGATGTGGTGCTGGAAGCGATTGGCAGCACCATTGAGCAGCGTTCTCCAGCAGAGGTGAGCTGGACCGAAGTCATTCGAGCGATCACGCCGGACCACGCCGTGTTGATCAATCGCCTGAACCGACGGGGTTCCATGATTGAGGCCGGGATGAGCATGTTCATCCTGGAGACTGAGCCGGCGGGGTATGTGCTGATTGCTGCCAACGAGGCTGAAAAATCCTCCAATATCACTTTGGTGGATGTGAAAGCGGTGGGTGCCTTTGGACGCCTCACCCTGGCGGGGCGTGAAGGTGATGTTGAGGAAGCGGCGGCAGCTGCGATGCGCGCCATCGACAATGTCAACCGCAACGCAAGATTGCGCTGACCGCTCTGCTCGCTAATCGTTGAACTCAGTTCAGGCCAAGAAGTTGGCGTAATTGAGGAGCCAGAGCCCGTGCTGCTTTGCCACGACTGCCCAGTCGGCTGAGTTGTGCCGGGTTCAGTTCGCCATAGGTGCAACGGGCTTCACGCACCCAGAGCAAGGATTCAAAACCGCCACCTGGGTAGGCCGGTGCGCTGAGGAGCTCCCCCCAGCAAATGCCCTCTGCCGCCGCTCTGCACGTCCCTGTGGGGTCGCTCAGCACCATCGTGCTGCGGAAGCAGGCGCTGCGATAAAGGGACGGGCCAAGCTCCGCAAGGATTCTCTGCACTTTGGCGTCGTTGCCTTCGGCATATCGGGCGGAGAACAGTCCAGGCGCGCACTGGAGTGAATCAACTTCAAGCCCTGAATCGTCTGCGAGGGCCCAACCTTGGGTTCGCAGTGCTGCTGCAGTGGCCTTGAGCTCGGCGTTTTCCCGGTATGTGCTTCCCGTTTCCTCAACGTCCAGATCGTCGGGTTGACGCTGAACATGAATGGGAAGTGGACCCAGCATGGCCTCAATTTCAGCAACCTTGGTGGGGTTACCCGTGGCAATGGTGAGCTGAAGCGACAAGGGGGCCAACAAATGAGGGCCTCCATTGTGCGGGCTGATTGGGGGGTAGGACTTAAAAATCTCTGGATTCGACCAAGCAACACGCATTTGGGTTGAACATTCCACCCCTCAGCAAGGCTTTGGGAGCGTGTCGCAGGGTGAAGCTATGGAGTTTCACCGCACTCGACAACGACTTGTGCGGATGTGATCACAGGAACCACCACAGCAGACCGGAACAGTGAGGCACTGCGTGATAAGCCAAGCTTATTTAGTTCACTATGGACAGTGATCAAGAAAGTCTTCCAAATCGCTTGACGGGAAGGGTTCCGGCAAAGCAATGTCCCGAGCGAACATTCCACCTCTTTTCCCGGTAGGCAATGGCTAACGAAACCATGGGCATCGCCCTCGGCATGATCGAGACCCGCGGTCTGGTCCCCGCCATCGAGGCAGCTGATGCCATGACCAAGGCTGCCGAAGTGCGCCTGATTGGTCGCGAGTTCGTCGGTGGCGGTTACGTCACCGTTCTGGTGCGCGGCGAAACCGGTGCTGTGAACGCTGCAGTGCGTGCTGGTGCTGATGCTTGCGAGCGCGTCGGTGACGGCCTGGTTGCTGCTCACATCATTGCCCGCCCCCACCGCGAAGTGGAGCCTGCACTGGGCAACGGCAACTTCCTTGGTCAGAAGGACTGAGATCTTCCGCTGAGCCTCTGACGAGGCACGCGAACGTCTCACCCTCTTCACCGACCTAACGGAGTTTTCCCATGAGCAAGAAGTACGACGCTGGGGTCAAGGAGTACAGGGATACCTACTGGACTCCTGATTACGTCCCCCTCGACACCGACCTGCTGGCCTGCTTCAAGTGCACCGGCCAAGAAGGTGTGCCCAAGGAAGAAGTTGCCGCTGCTGTGGCCGCTGAATCCTCCACCGGCACCTGGTCCACTGTGTGGTCCGAGCTCCTCACCGATCTCGACTTCTACAAGGGCCGTTGCTACCGCATCGAAGACGTCCCTGGTGACAAGGAGTCTTTCTATGCCTTCATCGCTTACCCCCTCGACCTGTTCGAAGAGGGTTCCATCACCAACGTTCTGACCTCCCTGGTCGGCAACGTCTTCGGTTTCAAGGCTCTCCGCCACCTCCGTCTGGAAGACATCCGCTTCCCGATGGCGTTCATCAAGAGCTGCTACGGCCCGCCGAACGGCATCCAGGTCGAGCGCGACCGGATGAACAAGTACGGCCGTCCCCTGCTGGGTTGCACCATCAAGCCGAAGCTCGGCCTGAGCGGTAAGAACTACGGCCGTGTTGTCTATGAGTGCCTGCGCGGCGGTCTGGACTTCACCAAGGACGACGAGAACATCAACTCCCAGCCCTTCCAGCGTTGGCAGAACCGCTTCGAATTCGTTGCGGAAGCTATCAAGCTGTCCGAGCAGGAGACCGGTGAGCGCAAAGGTCACTACCTCAACGTGACTGCCAACACTCCCGAGGAGATGTATGAGCGCGCTGAGTTCGCCAAAGAACTCGGTATGCCAATCGTCATGCACGACTTCATCACCGGTGGCTTCACAGCCAACACCGGTCTGTCGAAGTGGTGCCGCAAGAACGGCATGCTCTTGCACATCCACCGCGCCATGCACGCGGTGATCGACCGTCATCCCAAGCACGGCATTCACTTCCGCGTTCTCGCCAAGTGTCTGCGTCTGTCTGGTGGTGACCAGCTCCACACCGGCACCGTGGTCGGCAAGCTGGAAGGTGATCGTCAGACCACCCTCGGCTACATCGACCAGCTGCGCGAATCCTTCGTGCCCGAAGACCGCAGCCGCGGCAACTTCTTCGATCAGGACTGGGGTTCCATGCCTGGTGTGTTCGCCGTTGCTTCCGGCGGTATCCACGTCTGGCACATGCCCGCACTGGTCGCCATTTTCGGTGACGACTCCGTGCTGCAGTTCGGTGGTGGTACCCACGGTCACCCCTGGGGCTCCGCTGCAGGTGCTGCTGCCAACCGTGTGGCCCTCGAGGCCTGCGTCAAGGCACGCAATGCCGGTCGCGAGATCGAGAAGGAAAGCCGGGACATCCTCATGGAAGCCGGTAAGCACAGCCCTGAGCTGGCCATCGCTCTCGAGACCTGGAAGGAGATCAAGTTCGAGTTCGACACCGTCGACAAGCTCGACGTTCAGAACTGATCGTTTCTTCGGCCGGTTGATGGAACCGGCCACCCCTTTTTCTTAAACCCAGGATCCCCATGCCTTTCCAGAGCACCGTGGGTGACTATCAAACAGTCGCCACCCTGGAGACCTTCGGCTTCCTCCCGCCGATGACCCAGGACGAGATCTACGACCAGATCGCGTACATCATTGCCCAGGGTTGGAGCCCGCTCGTTGAGCACGTCCATCCCAGCAACTCCATGGCCATCTATTGGTCTTATTGGAAGCTCCCCTTCTTCGGTGAGAAGGATCTGAACGTTGTCGTCAGTGAGCTCGAGGCTTGCCACCGCGCATACCCCGATCACCACGTACGCATCGTCGGTTACGACGCCTACACCCAGAGCCAGGGTGCCTGCTTCGTGGTCTTCGAAGGACGCTGATCCTTCGGACCCATGGTTCTGAGCCCTGACCTGATCAGGGCTCCAGCTTTTTTCGGAGGGGCAAGTGCCCTTCCACCTCACGACGACTCCCTCGGGCGGACATGGCAAGACTCTCCAGTCGCGAACTCGCATTAGAACGCCGTAAGGCGCTGACCACTTCCGGTAAGAAGTCCTCAGCTGCAGCTGGTACTGGCGCCAACCGTGTTCGCACCGTTGATGACGCCCGTCCCACCCGCACGAACGTGGCTGCAGTTGCTGAACCTGCTTCCACACCTGTTGTTTCCGCTGCTGTAGCTCCGCAGCGAACAACTTCGTTCACAGCTGCTCCTTCCAGGCGCACTTCACAGGTCAAGCCCCATCGCGATGCCAGTCGTGATCTGGTGCTTGCACGACGTGAGGCCCTGTCCCGTCGCGGCAAAACCGCAGACACCAGCCGCGATCGCAACCGCGCTGATTTGGCCCGTCAAACCAAAGCTGCTCCAGCTCCTGCACCCGCTGAAACCACCAAGAGCTGTGGCTGCGGAGGTAAGCGCGCTGCCGAAAAGACTGCACTGACCTCATTCAGTGCATCAGCTCCCAAGCTTTCCGTGCGCACTGAACGTCGCGCATCGGCCCCTAAGCGTCGCGCTATCGAAAATCCCAGTCGCGCCCTCGTCTTGGCCCGCCGCGACGCCATGGCCAAGCACGGCAAAACCGCCGGTAAGCAGTCCACCAGTGCCGCTGCTGTTGCCCGTCAGGCCAACCCTGATCTCACCAGCCGTGAGCTGGCCCAGCAGGTACGCGAGTTGCGCACCAAGGCCGGTGCACGCAACAAGCAGAGTGCCGGTGTTACGCGCCCCACCGGTCCCAACCGCCATGGCGCCAAGCAGGCTGCTGCCGCTGATGCCCATTGGAAAGTTGGTGAAAGCACCACCACTGCTGGTCAAACAGTGACCGGCACCCAGGCCAACCGATCGGTCAAAACCACCGGTAACGAAGCCAGCACCTGCCGATCGATCACAGGTACGGAGTATCTGGGGGCTGAAGTCTTCCAGACCTTCTGTCAGACCGCTCCGGCTGCCACGACGCCAGCCAAAGTGCGTGTGACGGCCACCAGCCATGGCAACCGTGTCACCGGCAATGAAGTGGGCCGCTCTGAGAAGGTCACCGGTGATGAACCTGGCACCTGCAAGAGCGTGACCGGCACCGAGTACATCTCGGCCAACCAGTCTGCTGCCTACTGCGGTGGAGGTGTGAGTTCCCCCCGCAAGGTGGGTCACAGCCTCACGGAACAAGGTCGTCCCGTCAGTGGCGTGATGGTGGGTCGTTCCGCCAGTGTCACCGGCGACGAAGCCGGTGCAAGCCGCAGCCTCACGGGCGATCAATACCTCGGTTCTGATCCTCTTCCCGAAGGCCGTCCGGCAGCCAAGGTCGGTTTGTCCGGCACCCTGTCGGGCACGGGAGTTACTGGAACTTTGGTGGGTCGCTCCTCCCAGGTCACCGGTAATGAATTCGGCTCCTGCCACCGTGTGACAGGTGATCAATACATCAGTGCTGAGCAGGTCAATGCCTTTTGCGGCGGCAAGCCTGAGCCTGAAGCTGCCAAAGTTGGTTTCAGCGTCACCAACCGCAACCAGGTGGTAAGCGGAACCCGCACGGGCCGTTCGGAGCACGTCACAGGTGACGAGCCCGGTAGCTGCCAGGCCGTAACGGGAACTCCTTATGCAGGCCTAGAGCAGGCCGGCCAAAACTGCGGCACTCCCGCAGTCCAAGCCATTCGTGAGCGCACCCCTGTGCGTCCCGGAACCCCTTCCGCTGCGATGACTGGGATTCAACCCGGAGTCGGTGGTGTCATGACTGGGGACAAACGCGGCGCTTGTGAAGCGGTGACCGGCACTCCTTATGTCGGCGCTGATCAGTTGGCCGCTGCCTGTGGCGCTGATGCCCCTGCCGGCACCGATACCCACGGTCAATCCCCTGAGGGTGCTGCCTGGACCCGTTTCAGTGTGGTCTCTCCCGCCCGCGCTGCTCAGCAGCAGCGTGATGCACGCTCCGGTGTAACTGGCACGTCTTACGAGGAGGGGAATCGCATCACTGGCCCTTTTGACATGGCTGGCGGCAAGGTGACCGGTACCGAGCAGTTTCGCTTCGATAACCGCGAGTTCCAAAACCGCCAGCAACAACGTCAGTTCCAGCCCACCGTTGCTGTCGTCAGTGAGCCCACTGACAAGCCCGCATCGCGGGTCACCGGTGAAGGTTCTTCTACCAAGATCACAGGCGATGACTGGGATCGTGGGGAGCATGTGACTGGTACAGAGGGTGCATCTGCGCGCCGTCGTAATCCCAGCCGTCCTGGTCCGATGAGTGCCATGTCCTCTTTTGAGCGCAAGCGCAATGAAGAGACCGAATGGCCTGTTAGTCGGGTCACTGGTTCCAGCGGTAACACCGAGAAGGGGTCCCTGATCACCGTCTCCGGCGGCGCACGGGGCTGATTCATTGATGGTTCGCTCCAAGCCTTTCCGTGGCGGGCGACCTCAGGCCCCCTCGGCTCCAACCCGTCTCCAGCTTCAGCAGCTGGCCAACATCACTGATCCTGCAGAGATGGCTCCGGATATGGAGTCGTCGACCCGCCAGGCTGCTTTGCAAAGGCGTCGTGCCTTAACAACCTCTGGCAAAGCAGCGCAATTGGATCGTGGTTCGGTCGCTGCAGGCCGGATTCGCTCCAGTAACGACGCTCAGCGTCCTGCTCCGTCCCAGCCTGGTTGGGTGCGGCGCGAGAAAGCAGCCACCCGGTCTGTTCCTTTCAATCTGAGTCGTAGCTCACTGCCGATCACCCATCGGCGTCATCCGCTCACGGATGCAGCGGCCAATGGCCGTCTGCAGGCCTATGAGCAGGAGATCAAGGGACGTTTCGATCGGATCGTTCCCCTGCTTCAGCAGGTTTCAGCGTTGCAGCATGAAACCGATTTCATTCCCCAGGCCCAACGGCTTTGCAGGTCAGAACTCGGTTTCGACTTGCCGGATCACATCCTTCAGAGGGCTTGGGTGCGTCCTCTCGACATGCGCGCCCTGTTCGCGTGGTGTGTCTTTGAAAGCCATCGCTTGTTCAGCGACCGCTTTTTCCAGGACGACCCCCTGAGTGGAGCCACTGGCAGTGATGCCTCCAGAGAGTTTGAACAGTTCCTGCTCGACTGCGGCATTCATCTTCTTGACCTGACCCCCTGCGCTGACGGGCGCCTTGCGCACACCGTGGCCTACGCCCTGCGCATTCCCTTCAGCGCTGTGCGTCGACGCTCCCATGCCGGCGCCATGTTTGATGTGGAAAACACGGTGAATCGTTGGGTCAAAACAGAGCATCGCCGCTATCGCGAAGGCGCTCCGAATCCCTCCACCGAACCAACCCGCTATCTGAAGGTGGTGACTTACCACTTCAGTTCCCTCGACCCCTCCCACCAGGGCTGCGCTGCCCATGGCAGCAACGATGAATTGGCGGCTGCGGCTGGTCATCAGCGACTGCTGGATTTCCGTGAGTCAGTTGAAAACAGCTTCTGCTGCGGTGCTTCCGTTGATCTTCTCTTGATCGGCCTCGACACCGATACCGATGCGATCCGTGTTCATCCCCCGAGCCGTGACAGCGAAATGGTGCTCGACCGTTGGCTTTGCGCCAGGGAACTGCATGCAGCCACGGCATCCATGACTGCCGATCAGGCCATGGCTCAAATTGCTGAAGCCGTCGAAAGCTCCGCCCCTGCCCCCATGGATGCGGGGATGGTGGCCTTCCTGACCCGATTGATCGCCAACAACATTTCCCAGATCGATTACGTGCAGGATCTGCACGGTGGTCCCTATCCGGATGCTGGCCACGCGGAGCGTTTCATCGGCGTTGGTATCGGCTTTAAGGAGGTGCATCTGCGCAACCTCACCTACTTCGCTCACCTCGACACGGTTGAAGAGGGAGCTCCTGATCTCGACGTGGGGGTCAAAATTTTCAAGGGCCTGAATGTGGCGCGGGATCTTCCGATTCCGATCGTGGTGCGTTTCGACTACTCAGGCCGTGTCCCGGGAGCCCGAGAACGGGCCATCGCTGATTGCCAACGGGTGAATCAGGCCGTCGCCGATCGCTATGCAGCTCTCGTTAACGAGGGTTTGCTCCACACTTGTCTCACCATTCGCGACCGTAACCAGACGGCTCCGGCCGAGGTCGTCGGTTCCACGCTCGACCCGCAACTTCCGGAGGCTCACTGATCATGCTCATCGTCAAGGTCATCAAGCCGCTCGTCTCCACCAACCGGATCCCCGATTTCGAGCACAAACATCTCCAAGTGGTTCTCGATGGCAGCACCAAGAAGGTGGCCGTCGATGCTGTCGGTGCGAAACCTGGCGACTGGGTGATCTGCGTCAGCAGCTCAGCTGCCCGCGAAGCTGCCGGAAGCAAGTCGTACCCAAGTGACCTCACCATTGTGGGGATCATTGATCACTGGGAGCCCGATCCGCCGAAGACTGCGGCGCCCTCTCCTTCGCCCAGCCCTAGCAGCAATCCTGCAGGAGGCAAAGCCAGCTGATGGAAATCATGCAGGTGATGGGCACGTTGATCTGCTCCTACAGGGTTGCAGGGCTTGATCACATGCATCTGCGCATTCTGCGCAACAACAAGGGCAAGAAGCTGGTGGCCGTCGATCCCGTTGGTGCCCGTGAGGGCAACTGGGTATTCACCGCCAGCGGTTCGGCGGCACGGCATGCCTGCCCTGACAACACCGTCCTCACCGATCTGACCATCGGTGGAATCATCGATTTTTGGAATCCGGACGGATAGGGACCACCCATCTCCCTCCGCCGTTTCCGTTCCGTTTCCACACCTTCACAGCCATGGCTACTCCTTCCCCCACTCCCCGTCGTCGCACCACCACCCGTACTTCTGCTGCGGCGAACAAGACCGTGGATGTGAAGCCAGTGGCCAGCACTTCTGCAGCAGCATCCACCCCCGCCAAAGCTGCTCCTGCAACAACAACTTCTCGCGCGACCACGACTACGCGCCGCAGCAGTGGATCCAGCACGGGGTCAGGTGGCAGATCGGCGGTGGCTAAACCCGCTGCGACGCCTTCCCCCAAAGTCCCCGGTGTGGCCTTGGGCTTGATCGAAACCCGCGGGATGGTTCCTGCCATTGAGGCAGCCGATGCGATGACCAAGGCTGCGGAAGTCACCCTGATCTGCCGTGAATATGTGGGTGGTGGTTACGTCACGGTGATGGTGCGCGGTGAAACCGGTGCCGTGAATGCCGCTGTGCGTGCTGGTGCTGATGCATGCGAGCGGGTCGGTGACGGCCTCGTTGCTGCTCACATCATTGCCCGCCCCCACAACGAGGTGGAACCGGTGTTGGCCGGTAGTGGTGCAGCTCGCCGTAGCTGAGGGACAAAAAGCCACCTCATTGCCGTTCACAAAGAGCTCTTTTGCTGATGACCGGCTCTTAGATTCGCCGGCCATCTAGCGACACGCTCGATCATCATCCCGCTCGCTGTTTTGACTCCGGAGCTTTCGCTACCTCAGCAGATCGCCTGGTTGATCCCGCTCTACGGGTTCATCGGGATGTTGGTCTCTTTGCCGTGGGCCTGTGGCTGGTTCCGGCGTGATGCGCATCGACCGGCGGCGTATCTGAATATTTTTCTGACCCTGGTGGCCTTCGTTCACGGAAGCCTGATCCTGCAGGAGGTGTACCAATCAGGGCCAGTGGATCTGGCCTTCCCCTGGCTCACTGTGGCCGACCTGCAGCTGGATATCAGCTTCAGTCTTTCGCTCACCAATCTGGTGGCCCTCGAGTTGATTACGGGCCTCAGCCTGCTGTCTCAGGTGTATTCCCTGGGATACATGGATAAGGAATGGGCGTTGGCCCGTTTCTTTGCGCTGCTCGGGTTCTTTGAGGGGGCGATGAGCGGCGTTGTGCTCAGCGACTCCCTGTTCCAAAGCTATTTCCTGCTGGAGATGCTGACGCTCTCCACTTATCTGTTGGTGGGCTTCTGGTATGCCCAACCCCTTGTGGTGACCGCCGCACGGGATGCCTTCCTCACCAAGCGCGTTGGAGATGTGCTGCTGCTGATGGGTGTGGTGGCGCTCTGCAGCTACTCCGGCGTGATGGGGTTCAACGATCTCTATGCCTGGGCCGCCCAGGACACCCTCTCCCCGCTGGCGGCGACGTTGTTAGGCCTGGGTCTGGTCGCAGGCCCCACGGGCAAATGTGCCCAGTTCCCCATGCACCTCTGGCTGGACGAAGCCATGGAGGGCCCGAATCCCGCCTCGATTCTCCGCAATTCGGTTGTGGTGACCTGCGGCGCGATTGTGCTGTTGAAGGTGATGCCGATCCTGCAGCTCTCTCCCATCGCTATCGGCGTGATGCTCGTGATCGGCAGCATCAGTGCGATCGGTGGCTCCCTGGTGGCCCTGGCCCAGGTCGACATCAAACGAACGCTGTCGTACTCCACCACTGCTCATATGGGTCTGGTCTTCATCGCCATTGCGCTGCAGATCCCGGTGCTGGCCCTTTTGCTCCTGTTCACCCATGCCGTCTCCAAAGCTCTGCTCTCGATGAGCATCGGTGGGGTGATTGCCTCCACCAACTGCCAGGACATCACAGAGCTCGGTGGTCTGGGCAGCCGGATGCCTGCCACCACCACAGCCTTCCTGGTGGGGGGTGCCGGCCTGGTCGGGTTCCTTCCTCTGGGTGGTTTCCTGGCGCTTGCTCAGTCGATTGAGTTGCTGAGCGTGCGCTCCGTGCCGTTCATGGCCGTGTTCTTGCTCACCAATGCCCTCACTGCCGTTGGGCTGGTTCGGCTGTTCCGCCATGTGTTCATGGGTAATGCATTGATCAAGTCCCGCCGGGCTGCTGAGGTCAACTGGCAGATGGCCCTGCCGATGGTGGCGCTCACCGTGATTGTTCTGATCACGCCGCTGCTGCTGGTGCGGCTTGAGTCTCTCGATGGTTTGCTGGCCTTCCCCCTCTGGGCAGCAGCGCTTGTGGTGGGAAGTGGCCTGCTGGGACTGTTGGCCGGCGCGGTGCTCCCCCTGAGCAAGGCCTGGTCCCGTTCGCTCAATCCTCTGCTGCGCTGGTGGCAAGACCTCTTGGCCTACGACTTTTATACAGAGCGCTTCTATCGCCTCACCATCGTCAATGTGGTGGCTGGCTTCTCCCGGCTCGCCTCCTGGTTCGACCGAAATGTTGTAGATGGCCTGCTCAATGGGGTGGCTCGTTTCTCCCTGGCCAGCGCCGACAACCTCAAGCTCAGCGTCAGCGGCCAGAGCCAGTCCTATGTGCTCACGGTGCTTCTGGCCATCGTTCTTTTCCTCACCGCGGTGAGCTGGTTCCTCACCTGATCGCCTCGAGATGCTGCTTTCCCTTCTCCTCCTGATCCCCTTCCTCGGGGCCCTCATGTTGATCCTTTGGCCAGGATCGCCATCGAGCGCACGCTTGCGTGATGTCTCCATCGTTGTGCTGGTGGTTCAGTGCCTGGTGAGCTTTGCGCTGCTGTTGCCCTTTGACGCAGCCGATGCTGGCCTGCAGCTGGTGGAACAGGCCCGCTGGGTTCATGCCATTGGCCTGGATTACGCCCTGGCGCTGGATGGCCTGTCACTGCCTCTGGTTCTGATGAATGGGGTGCTTTGCCTGGTGGCCGCCATCGCGTCTCGCACGATCGAGAACCGCCCCCGTGTGTATTTCGCCCTGTTGTTGGTGATCTCAGGCGCCGTGAATGGAGCCTTCCTGGCCCAGAACCTGCTGCTCTTCTTCCTGTTCTACGAATTGGAACTCATCCCCCTGTGGATGCTGATCGCGGTCTGGGGCGGTGCCAATCGTGCCTATGCCGCCACCAAGTTTTTGATCGTGACGGCGGTCTCAGGGGTTCTGATCTTGGGGGCTTTCCTCGGCATCGCCCTGGTTACCGGGACCATGGACTTCAGCCTTCGCCCCATCCTGGCTGGTGAATTGGGCATGACGCCCCAGCTGATTCTCATGGGGGCTCTGCTGATCGGCTTTGGTATCAAAATTCCCCTCTTCCCTTTCCACACATGGCTTCCTGATGCCCACACCGAGGCGTCAACGCCGGTGTCGGTTCTCTTGGCTGGCGTTCTCCTGAAGCTTGGAACTTATGGTCTGCTCCGCTTCTGCCTCGGCTTGTTCCCGGAAGCCTGGCAGGTGGCTGCTCCATGGTTGGCGGGATGGGCGGCAATTTCCGTGCTTTACGGATCCCTGGCGGCGATCGCCCAGACCGACATGAAGCGAATGGTGGCTTACAGCTCCGTGGGCCACATGGGATATGTGCTGCTTGCCGCCGCCGCCGCCACACCGCTTGGCCTGATGGGTGCTCTCTTCCAGATGGTCAGCCATGGCCTGATCTCTGGGGTGCTGTTCCTCGTGGTGGGTGTCGTCTACGCCAAAACCGGGACCCGCGACCTCAATGTTCTCCGTGGCCTGTTGAATCCCCAGCGCGGACTGCCCCTTACAGGATCACTGATGATCATTGGCGTTATGGCGAGCGCCGGAATTCCGGGGATGGCGGGCTTCATCTCCGAATTCCTGATTTTCCGCGGCAGTCTCCAACCTTTCCCCCTGGCCACGTTGCTGTCGATGGTGGGGTCAGGCCTAACTGCTGTGTATTTCCTTTTGCTGGTGAACCGTGCCTTCTTCGGTCGCCTGGCGATTGCCCCCGGCGAGGTCGTGAATCCCCGTATCCTCAACCCCGTGGCGTTGCGGGAGCAGTTTCCGGCCATCGCCCTAAGCCTTGGTGTGCTGGTGCTTGGCCTCGCTCCCGAGCTGCTTTCGAACCTCAGTGAAGCGGCGACCACGGGCCTCAGCCTGATCACCGGAGATCTGTCATGACCCCGACATCCGTGTCCCCCGTTCAGCCCCCGGTTTTACCGGCTCAGGAGGAGTTGATCCGCCGGCTGCTCAGCGATACGCCGCTGCTCAAAGACACCCCCGATCATCTGCTTCAGGTGGTCAATGTCTTGGAGAGCTACGGCCTGGTTCTCGATGCTTACAGCAAGAACTTGGTGGACCAGGGCGAGAAGCAGATGCTCAACCCGTTCCCGGTGTTCCGCTTTTTCCATGAGGGGTTCAGCGTCAAGCGCCTCTGGAACCACCTAATGGGTGACCGGATCAATTTTGAGTACGCCGAGTACTGCCAGAAGGCGATGTTCTGGCACGGCACCGGGGGACTTGATGCCTACCTGGACACGCCCGAATTTGCAGAGGCCTGCCAGCGGGTCATCAAGCGCAAGTCGGCTCGAGATCCGCTACTTGCTCTGAACAACCGCCTCTATCCCGACTTCGCGCCTGAGGCCATTCGCTCGCTCACCACGATCTACTGCCTCGGCTTGTTTTGGCGGGTGATGAGTGACATTTTCATTGACCTGGCGCGTCGTTATGCGATTAAGGAAGTCACCTGCGTCAACGATGTGGTGCATCACATCCGTGACGGTTTGGTGGCGGCTGCGGGAAGCCCGATTGAATACAAGGTGTCGATCGGCGGTGAAGAGATCTGGGTGTTGCCGCCCGAAGCCGGCCTCACCTTCCTGATGGATGTGGCGGTGCCCTACGTGGAGGCTGTCTTTTTCCGAGGCATGCCCTTCTTGGGAACGGTGTCGTACAACGCCCAGGCACGACAGATCTCACCAGACATCAGTGATTTCAAGTACGGCGCCCTTTACGCCGATCCGATTCCGAGCATGGGTGCGGGGATTCCCCCCAGCCTCTGCATGCAGGACATGTACCGCCATCTGCCTGAGGAACTAAGCCTCTGGTACGACGACCACGGTCGGGGGCAGACCGATGTGCATGTGCAAATCTGCGTCAGCTTCCAGAAGTCGATGTTCTGCGTCACCAATGCCGCCATCACTGGAACGATGCCCCATCCGCTCGACAGCGATGATCCCGAGCAGCAGGCGGCCAATCGGGACTATGCGGAGTCCTGGGCCGGGCGCTTGATGGGCTGCCAGCGGGTGGCGCTCCTCTAGGTTTTCAACAGGTTCAGGCTGATTGGGGGGCTCTGATGAATCAGTGGCAGGAGCGGAAACGACCCGTGTGCCTTGAATGTCGCTTTGAGTTCGACAGCTACGACGCCACCCGCGACTTTCTCGACAGGCTTGGCGAGCACAGCGAGGCAACCCAACGCTTCCCCGACATCAGCTTCGGGCGCACCTACGTGAACATCACTCTTCGTCCTGAAGAGGACAGCCCCGATGCACAGCTGAGCGAGGCCGATCGCGTCTTTGCAGCTGAGATCGATGCCCTCCTCCGTTGATCTGGCATCGGCCTATGCCGATTCCGGGGTGGCTGAGGTGTTGGACCAACTCGATCGGGAGCTGATCGGACTCGCCCCTGTTAAGACGCGGATCCGTGAGATCGCTGCCCTGCTTCTGGTGGATCAGGCTCGTCAGCAATTGGATCTGCCCAGTACGGCACCCAGTTTGCACATGTCGTTCACCGGCCACCCCGGCACCGGTAAGACCACTGTGGCGCAGCGGATGTCGCAAATCCTGCACCGCCTGGGCTACCTGCGCAAAGGCCATGTGGTCACGGCCAGCCGTGACGATCTGGTGGGTCAGTACGTGGGCCATACCGCCCCCAAAACCAAAGAGATGCTCAAGCGGGCCCAGGGCGGTGTGCTGTTTATTGATGAGGCCTACTACCTCTACAAACCGGATAACGAACGCGACTACGGCGCCGAGGCGATTGAAATTCTTCTGCAGGAGATGGAGAGCCGGCGCAGCGACGTGGTGGTGATCTTTGCGGGCTACAAAGATCGGATGGAGACGTTCTATAGCTCCAATCCTGGTCTGTCCTCACGGGTGGCCCATCATCTGGATTTCCCTGATTACAGCGACGACGAGCTGATGGCGATCGCAGGCTTGCTTCTGGATGAACAGCATTACCAATTCAGCGCTGAGGCCGAAACAGCTTTCTGGGACTACGTGTCTCGCCGGCGTCAACTGCCCTTCTTTGCCAATGCGCGCTCGATTCGCAATGCCTTGGATCGGGCCCGTCTTCGTCAGGCCAACCGTTTGTTTTCGCGGATGGGGGAGCCCCTGACCAGGGGGGATCTCACCACGATTGAGGCGGCAGATATCCGGGCCAGTCGTGTGTTCAATGGCGAGGTCGAGGGCCACCATCCGGGGAAACATGAAGCCTGATCAGGTGCGCCATGCAGAGGCCAATGAGCAGGCCTGTCGCGCCGTGCCCCTGCAGTAGGGCGAGCCCCAGCACCAGAACAGCCAACGGCGCAGGAAGCACGTAGCGGTACAAGGCCCCGGTGAGTGCTCCACACCAGCTGCCAAGACTGCCCAGATCCGGGAGGAGCAGATGCAGTCCCATCCCGATCGCGCAGGCGACCAGGAAGAGGGGAAAAAACACCCCCCCGCGCCAACCGGTTTCCAGACACAGGCCCAGCATCAGCAGTTTCACCATCGCGGAGAGCAGCAGGAGCCAGGCCTCATTCGAGTTCTGGCCTTCCAGCAGGGGCCTCATCTGGTCTTCTCCTGCGAAGGGAACCAACGGCAGCCAATGCATGCAGGCCCCCAGCAGCAAACCGGTCAGCAGCGGCCACCAGGGCCAGTGGGCCAGGAGTTGGCGACGCTCGAGCCAGCCTCGCCAGCGCAGCAGCAGCCAACCCAGCCCGCAGCCGATCACTCCTCCCAGTGCGCCTGCGCTGAGGGTGCCGAGGTCTTCCCCCAGAGTGCTGGGCCAGATGTAGGGGAGCCGTTGGAGCGATCCGCCGCTGGCGGCACCGATGCCATGAAATGCAGCAAAACCAGCCAGGCCGCCGAGGCTTCCCGGCAGCCAGCGGTCGAGGAAAGTCTGTTTGCTGTGCTGGTTGGGCGCTTCCCCAATAACAGCACCCCCCAGGAGTGGTGCCCCGAACATCCCGAGGCTTCCCGCCACCGTTGCCGCCTGGAGTTTCTGGTCTCGCCCGCGCCAAATCCTTTGGCTGATCAGTGCTGCCATGCGGCTCATCAGGGCCTCCGGCCCTACGGCACCTCCACCGATCTGGGCCAAGGCCGCTCCAAGAAGACCACGGCCCTCATCGCGCTTTGGAGCCTGGTCGGGATGATTCAGATCGTTCAGGGTCTCCCGCAGCTCAGGCAGCAATGTGGTGGGGCCTGGTCGATGCAGCAGCGCCAAGATCAAGCCGCAGCCGCCGCAGATGAGCAGCGACCAGCCCAGGGGCAGGCCGCGGTCCAACCCTTCCAGAATTGCGTCTCCCCAGAGCAACCGGCTCAAGCTGTCGATCCAGCCCATACCAAGAGCGACACCGGCGCCGCTCAAGGCTCCGGTGAGCAGAGCCATCAGGCTGAGGCGAAATGGAGTCACCAGTGCGGGTCGGTGGCGAAGTCAACGGAGAGTTTCGCTGATTTCGAAGCGGGCACGGTGCTGATGCAGGCGCGCACCACCTTGCCGTTCACCTCGATCTCGCAAGCCCCACAGCTGCCCCCCAGGCAGCCGGTGGGAATGTTGATGCCTGCTCCATTGGCGGCCACCAACCAGTCCTGACCGATGCATTCCTGAGTTGTGCGGCCATCGGGCCAGCGCACGGGGATCAAGGTCATGGATGGAGCAATGGTGCAAGGTTCACATGCTGCTCGAAGGCGTCGGCCAAGCGATCCAGCAATAGGTCACGGTGCGCGTTGTGGTTCTTGGGCTCGTTGGGCAACGGCTGGAGACCACGCTGCCGGCGAAGGCTGTTGAGCCAGGCTCGTCTCCAGGGGCCATTGTCGAGAAGACCGTGTAGGTAGGTGCCCACCACGCTCGATTGCTTCGGGCCGGGAGCCCACCAACCCAAGCCAGGGTCGCTGCTCAGCGTCTGAAGACCGGGGTCTGGGGTGGTGGTTCCGTAATGCAGTTCAAATCCCGTCAGCTGCGTGTCCATGGGCCAAAGGCTTTGGATGGTGCGCTGGCGCAGGCTTTTCGTGCCGCTGAACGTGGTCACCAAGGGCAGGAGTCCCAATCCGCTCTGGGGCCCCATCTGATCCATGCCCTCAAGCCCCTCAGGATCGATCAATGTTTGGCCCAGCATCTGCATTCCGCCGCAGATGCCCAGGACGGAGCCACCAGCGCGGGCGTAAGTCTTGAGTTGGTCGCTGAGACCGCTGTTGGTCAATGCCTCCAGATCGCGCAGCGTCTGTTTGCTTCCTGGAAGTATCACCGCATTGGGCTCTCCCAGTGGTTCACCGGGCTGAATCCAGCGCAGACTCACGCTGGGTTCGGCCTCCAGAGGGTCGAGGTCGGAGAAATTGCTGATGGAGGGCAGCCGCAGCACAGCGATCTCCAGATCGGTGGCCCCGCGGTTGGGTTTGCGTTCCAGCAGATCGAGGGAGTCTTCTGGCGGGAAGAGATCATTGAGCCAGGGCATCACCCCCAGCACTGGAACCCCGGTGTTGGCTTCCAACCAGCGTCGACCCTCATCAAAAAGCTCTCGACGGCCGCGGAAGCGGTTGATCAGGATGCCCTTGATCAGGGGGCGCTCCACCGGTCGCAGTAGGGCGAGCGTGCCGACGACCTGGGCAAAGACTCCGCCGCGCTCAATGTCGGCCACCAGCAGGCAGTTGGCCCTTAGGTACTGGGCCAGGCGCAGGTTGGTGAGGTCGCGGCGCTGCAGATTCACCTCCACAGGGCTTCCCGCCCCCTCCAGCACCAGCCGGCCCTGGGGCCATTGCTGCTGGAGCTGCATCAGCCCGGTCCGGATGGCCTGCCAACCCGGGCGGAACCAGTCGCGGTAGTAGTGCTCTGCGCGGGCTGTCCCCACGCTCCGGCCCCCATGGATCACCTCACTGGTGCTGTCTCCCCGGGGTTTGAGCAGCACTGGATTCATGGCGCAGCAGGGCTCAAGACCGGCCGCCCAGGCCTGCATGGCCTGGGAGTAGGCCATCTCACCGCCATCGGCATCCACCCAGGCGTTGTTGCTCATGTTTTGCCCCTTGAAGGGCAGCGCCTGTTCTCCCCGTCGTTGGAGCACCCGGCATAACGCCGCCGTCATCAGTGATTTGCCAGCCCCGCTTGAGGTGCCAAGCACCATGAGAGGGCGAGGAGTGGTTTGCATTACAACGGCCAGTGCCGACGCAGGCTGTGACGCAGTCGATCCAGCACTGGGATCTGACGCTGCAGGATTGCAGGATCTTCATCCAGAAGCTGGCGACCCAGGGGGGTGAGCCTGAAGCGGCTGGTCAGCCCCTGCCCATCCACTTCCCGGCGAAGCACACCCACACTGATCAGCCAACGGAGATCGTCTTCGAGGGCCTCGCTGTTGCGGAACCAGCGCTCCTTGCGGCCGTAGCGGCTGGGTTCGCTCCAGAGGTCGCCGGCATCCAGGCCTTGCTGCTGAAGATCCCGGTAGAGGGCTTCAGAGAAGGGCAGGCATCCCATGGCCCGGCAAGCCCGGTCGCGGCTGCGTTGATCCAGCAGATCTGTGGGGTGAGCGATGGCGAAGCTTTCCGTCCCTGGCAGCCTACGGAGCGTTGTTCTGCGGTGTGTTCCCGTGCTCTTGCTTGCTTCCGCCTCGCCTGCGCGTCGCCGCTTGCTGGAGCAGGCGGGAGTTCCACATCGGGTGCGCGTCAGCGGTGTGGATGAAGACCAGATCCAGCATGCAGATCCAGCAGAGCTGGTGAAATTGCTGGCTCAGGCCAAGGCTGAGGCGGTGGCTCAGGCGCTTGATCCTGTTGGCGATGCCGAGATCACAGCGGTGTTGGGATGCGACTCCGTGCTCAGTTTTGAGGGACAAGTGTTCGGTAAACCCACGGGGCGAGGCGAAGCGATCGAGCGTTGGCAGCGGATGGCTGGTTGCTGTGGATCCCTGCTGACGGGCCATTGCCTGATGCGTCGTGGTCAGGCTGACGTGCTGGCGTGTGTGGAGACGGTGGTGCGGTTTGCGCCGCTGAATCAGGCCGAGATCGAGGCCTATGTGGCCAGTGGTGAACCTCTGCAATGTGCCGGTGGTTTTGCCCTCGAGGGCCGCGGCGGACTGTGTATTGATGGCTTGGAGGGTTGCTATTCGAACGTGATCGGCCTCAGCCTTCCTTGGCTCCGAACAGTCTTGGGACAACAGCTGGCGTAGTGCGCATCATGGGGTTCCACTGAGTTATTGCCCGTGGTGCGTTGGTTCCGGCGGCTGATCACTGTCGGATTGGCTTTGGTGCTGGCATTGCTGATCGGCCCTGTGGCCAGTCGAGCCTCCTTGATGGATTTGATGCCGCAGCTGGAAGGCCGGGGTTCGATCGAGGAGCAGCTCAACCAAACCTTGGAAGGCAAGTTTGAGCTCGCCAAAGTGCGCATTCTTGGAGTGCCGGCGATCAGTGTCGCCAGCCCGGTTCCTCTCGGTGGTCGCACCACCATCGCGGCATCCACACGAGCTCGGGTGATTGAAGGCAACCTTCGGGCCCTGTACGACCCCAATCAGCTGTGCAGTTTCAGCGAGCGCGTCAGCGAATGGATGCTGGATTCTCTCCTTCAGGTTGAAGATCAGATCTGCAGTGCTGGTCAGCGTTATGGCTTGGCCCGCTCGGGTGATCCTCTGAAGCTGGTGGTGCTGCGCGAAGGTCGAGGACCCTATGAACTGGCTGCGCTTCTGCCAGGTCGGGATCAGCCGTTCCCGTTGCTGACGGTCACCATCGCTGATGCCGAGATCAATGGTGCCAAGGAGCTAGCGCTGGCCCAGGCCTGGCGCGCACGTTTGGAGCAACGGCTGAACCATGCCCGAAGGGTGTATGCGCCGGCTCAGTTGATCCGCCGCTTCCGCATGGCGTTGGTGCTTGAGCTGCTGTTGGGGCTGCTGGTGGTGGCCACCACAATCCTTTGGAACCGGATGCGGCAAAGGATTACGCGCCTGCAGCGCGAGCTCTTGGAGAAGCGGCAGCGGTTAAAGCGGGTGGAGATTCGCCTTCATGCCGAGCAGGCGCTCACGATCGCTTTGCTGATGCTGATCATCACCGAATTGGTGTTGATGCTGGCGTTGGGCGTCAGTGCGATCCCCGGTCAGGTCCCTTTGGGGATTGAGTTGATGCTTCAGCCCTCCTTGGCGGTCGCCAAGCTGCTGGTCCTCACCTTGGCCACATTCCTCCTGCGCAGCCTCAGCATGTTTCTGCTGCGGCAGTGGATGGCCGATGTGGATGTGCCGCCGCAGGAGCAGGCCCGCCGTCAGCAGCGCTACCGGAGTCTGGTGCGGGTCACCCATCGCCTGATCGATGTGATGGGGGTGTTGTTGGTGAGCCTCTGGATCGTGCTGGATATTCCCGGTGTCCGCTCCACGTCGGCATCTCTTTTACTCGCTGGAGGTGCACTGCTGGGTGCACTGGCGTTCGTGTTTCAGGGCGTTCTGCGTGATTTTTCGGCTGGCCTGTTGATGCTGCTGGAGGACCGCTGTGCCATCGGCGATTGGGTGGAAGTGGATGGCATCGATGGGGAAGTGATCGATGTTGGCCTGTTCGGGACCCAGATCCGCTGCCTGGATCAGCGGGTCAACATCCTCAACAACGCATCCATCCTGCAGATGCGCAATCACACCAAGCTGCGATCCGGCAGCTTGGTGACGTTGTTGATTTCACATCGCCAGCCTGATCTGGAAGTGGTGTACCGCGTTCTCGACGCTGAGATTGACGCCTTCCGTCACGACCCAGTTTGGGGAAGTCGGTTGATCAGTGAGCCGGTGCTACGGGGGGTGAAGCGCACCTCTGCCCTCGGCGTGCATATGCAGGTGTTGTTGATCACCAAAGCAGGAGAGCAGTGGACCACTGAGCGTGAATTCCAACGCCGTGCCCTTCGGGCCTTGCATCGTCGTGGTGTTCTCCTGGCGGACGGTTTGGACCTTTCCTCGCTTTCAAGAGTTGTTGATCCCGGTACCCGTTAGTCCCACGCTTTAGCTGGCTTGGGTCGGTGCCCAGAGCTTGCACCGCTTTTTTAAGTCTCACCTTGCTGTAGCTGCATCCCCCTTTATTGATGCCCTAAGAGCGTGACCTGGCTGTTCAGTTTTGGATTGCTATCAAATGATGATATTTGCATTCATGCGATGAAGATTTTCTGGATTGTCCTATTGCTTTCTCCGCTGATGGCTGCTTGCAGTGGCGAAGGTCTGTCTCCTGAGCGCAAGGCTTGCTTGGAGAATGCCAAAACAGAGGCAGAGCGGATTGGATGCAATGACGCTGCAGCAATTAGGTCGGATCGAGAGGCTCAATCCGAGTGATTGATCCGCTCCCCCCTCTGGGTAGTAATCCACATCCCTGCCATTGCTGACGGGGATGTGGATTACTCAGCTGGTCAGCTACTGACCCTCGTTGGGGTGCTGAGGTTGAGCCCTAAAAAGCCACAGAAGACTGGGCTATGGCTAACCACAAGGAGTTGATCGCAGTGTTGCCTCCAACGCAAATAGCTCCCAGGAGCATCCCGAAGTAAAAGAGCTTGAAGTACCCAAGACGTGTCTCGGGCACCCAAACATCGATTTCGTCTTTGGGCATCAGCCCATTCCGATCTGAGAAAGGATCCCTTGTCCAGTGAGCAGCTCAGTCCCTAGACCAATGATGAATCCCATCATTGCGAGGCGACCGTTCCAGGTTTCAGCGAAAGAAGAGAAGCCGAACTTGCTATCCATAGCGGTGTTAAAAAACGTAACAACCATACAGGCGATCCAGGCCTTCTGGTGTACCAAATGCTGCAATCAGCTCCACCACGTCCAGCTCCTGCGTTGTTGTGAGATGTCGGAACGATGAGAATTCGATCCCCGCTTGGGGCGCTGAGGTTGCAGCCCGCCAACGTGTGGCAGTGCTGGTCGACGCCATAGCTGAAGTACTGCGGTACTCATTGCGGGTTGGTGGTTCTGGTAACGGGTTAGCTAGCGCTAGATGCGGGCAAGGCGGGCGTAACGGTGCATGTTTTTTCAAGCAGTCCTTTCTTGCGACCTCTCTTGCTATTCGCCCAGATAATGCAAGCGTCAGAACCCGTTCAGCAGCAGATTTCTTGTCCCCGAGATCGCTTGCATGGCCAGCAGCAAGGCCACCAGCAGATTGCTGCTGATGTGAAGGCGTCGCGCAGTCACGGAATGACCAATTAAGGGCTGCAGCGCTGTAGAGCTCAGCAACAGGCCAGTGAGCAACAGGCCCATCCAGAAATGGGATTGCCAGAACGAGGTGCTCCAGGGAACATCGCTGAACCGTTCCACGGCAGGTTGCAGTCCCAGCAGAAGCAGGCCGCCTGTACTGGCGGCAGCCCACAGCAAACGCTGCCAGACGATTCGGCTCGAGAGCAGGCGTCCGAAGCTGAACACCACAGCGCTTCCGGTCAGCAGCAGACCCAGGGGATGGGTGTCCCAGAGGCTGTGGCTCAGGCCGATCAGTACCGCCACCAGCACCCCGCCGGTCACCCAGGCCCCATGCTGCGCGTGCTCAACCGGCACCGTTTCGGCAATCGGGTTGATCTTCAACCTCTTCTCCCGCGCCAGGATGCCCAGCCGGATCGTGGCTCCCACCACTGGGTAGACAAACAGGATCATCAGCACCGGATGGATCAGTCCCAGCCAGTCGTGGCTGGTGAGTGCTTGCAGTGCTTGGGGATCAGCCAAAAAAAAACGCAACCCTGACCCCAGGGTTGCGCATCGTGGATCTTTGAGCCGTGGCTCTGGATCAGACCTTTCTGGAGTAGTACTCCACCACCAGCAGTTCGTTGATCTCAAGGGCAACCCACTCGCGTTCGCAGCGGGCGGTGACCTTGGCACTCAGCTTGGCTTTATCGAGCTCCAGGTGGGTCGGCACGTTGGCCAGGCCGGGGAACTCGAGGTTGGCTTCAGCCAGCTTCTTGCTGCACTTGCGCTCGCGGATGGCGATCACGTCGCCAGGCTTGCACTGGTAGCTGGCGATGTCAGTCACACGACCATTCACGGTGACGTGACCGTGGTTCACCAGCTGACGGGCGCCGGGCACGGTGGGACCGAAGCCGAGGCGGAAACAAACATTGTCGAGACGGTTCTCGAGCAGCTTGAGCAGGTTGGTTCCGGTGGAACCCTCCTGGGCGCGCGCTTTCTTCACGTAGCGCACGAGCTGACGCTCGGAGACGCCGTAGTTGAAGCGAAGCTTCTGCTTCTCTTCGAGACGGATCGCGTATTCAGAGCGCTTGCGACGGGCTTGGCCGTGCTGACCAGGGGGATAGGACCGTTTTGCGGCCTTCCGGGTGAGACCGGGGAGGTCTCCCAAGCGCCGCGTGATCCTCAGACGAGGGCCGCGGTAACGAGACATAAGTGGGAAGGTGTTTGTTGAGATCGTGCAGTTGTTGGGCATGCTGGAACCGAAACAGTCCCAGGCATCTCCCGCGATGCACGAATCGAGCACTCTATCTGGCGGACTCATCGACGACCTGCGACGGGCGATTAATCAGGCTCTCGCTGCTGTTCTCCTTGCCGGCATCGCCTTCTACCGCCGCTTCATCTCCCCGATGATCGGGCCCCGTTGCCGCTTCACGCCCACCTGCAGTGCCTATGGCCTGGAGGCCATCCAGAAGCATGGCCCTTGGAAGGGAGGCTGGCTCACCGTGAAACGGCTGCTGCGCTGCCATCCCTTCACTCCCTGTGGATGTGACCCGGTGCCCGATTGATGCATGAGCTCACGCTGTTCAGCCGCACAGGATGCTGTCTGTGTGAAGGCCTGGAATCCCGCTTGCGCGCCCTAGATCTTGTGGGGATGTCGATCACGTTGAAGGTGATTGATATCGATGCGCCAGGAACGCCCCAGGAACAAAGGGCGCGTTACGACCTCGAAGTGCCTGTGCTCGCGCTCGATGGTTGTGAGCTGCCCCGGGTTTCCCCGCGTCTTACTGGTGAGGGACTGTTGGATTGGTTGCAACGCTGCCTGTCCACGGCGCTCTGAACGGCTTAAAACTCCCTCAAGAACCGGGGAGAGGGGATGACTCAGGCGTTGCATGCCCTGTTGAGTGATGCAGGGATCGCGGTGCCGCAAGGCCTGGCCAATCCCACACTCGAAGCGATCACGACTGATTCACGCCGGGCCGGGCCAGGGAGTCTGTTTCTTGGGCTTCCAGGGGAGCAAGTCGATGGGGGGAAGTTCTGGGCCCAAGCACTCGAGGCAGGTGCTGCCGCAGCGGTAATTGGACCTGGGGCTGCTGCAGCGCACCCTCCTGGAGCTGATGACCCTGTGGTGGTGATTCAAGAGCCGGTGGCGCGCTGGATCGGTGAGATTGCTTCTGCGTACTGGGATCATCCTTGCCGCCGGATGGCCTTGATTGGTGTGACGGGCACCAATGGCAAAACGACCACGACCCATTTGATTGAGCATCTGGCCGCCTCGGCGGGCCAGCCCGTGGGCCTGTTCGGCACCTTGGTCAACCGCTGGCCCGGTCACAGCATCACGGCCATCCACACCACGGCATTTGCCGACCGTCTGCAGGAGCAACTTGCGGAGGCTGCCTCGGCGGGGTGCAACTTGGCCGCGATGGAAGTGAGTTCCCATGCCCTGGCCCAGCAGCGGGTGGCGGGCTGTCGCTTTGCCGGCGCCGTGTTCACCAACCTCACGCAGGATCACCTCGACTATCACGCCTCGATGGAGGACTACTTCGAGGCCAAAGCAACGCTTTTTGCCGATCCTCTGTTGCTTGATGGTGGGGGGCGCGCTGTCGTGAATAGCGATGACCCCTGGGGTGCACGCCTGGCCGAACGCCTGGGCTCCGCCTGTTGGCGCAGCTCGCTGGAGGATCCATCGGCTGAACTGCGCATGACCGAATTGCAGATGACGGGGGCTGGCGTGGAGGGACGCTTGATCAGCCCTGTGGGAGAGGGACGATTCCGTTCGCCCCTGTTGGGACGCTTCAACTTGATGAACCTGCTTCAAGCGGTAGGGGTGCTGCTTCAGCAGCAGTTGCCTTTGCCGGTGTTGCTGGAGGCCATCGGCCGTTTCGGCGGTGTGCCCGGCCGGATGGAGCGGGTGATCGTGGACGGGGTGAACGATGAAGTGCTGCCGCCGGTGTTGGTGGATTACGCCCATACCCCGGATGGCTTGGACAACGCTCTTTCAGCAGCACGTCCGTTCTGCACCGGCCGGCTGATCTGTGTGTTCGGTTGTGGTGGTGACCGCGATCGGGGCAAGCGTCCCCAAATGGCCGCGATTGCAGCCCGTCTGGCTGACCGCGTGGTGGTCACTTCCGATAACCCCCGTACCGAGGATCCTCTGCAGATCCTCGATGACGTGGTGGCTGGGATTCCGGCCGGTATTGATCTCGTTGTGGAGGGAGATCGGGCTAAGGCCATTGCCTTCGCTATTGCAGAGGCTGAGGCAGATGATCTGGTGCTGGTGGCCGGCAAGGGGCACGAGGACTACCAGATTCTCGGCACTGAGAAGGTGCACTTTGACGACCGCGAGGAAGCGGAACAAGCCCTGCGCCAGAAGTTGCTCTGAAGCGGTTGCTCTGAAGTGATCAAAGGGCGCTGATCGCTGCCACCAGAGCATTGATGTCGTCGCTCGTGGTGCTGATGTGGGTGCAAGCGCGGAGGCAACTGGGGTCCGCTAAATCGCGAATCCAAAGCCCTTGGGCACCCAACTGCTTCACATGCTCAGTGGGAGATACTTCGCCGTTGATCTGGAAGCTCACCAGTCCGCTAGCGGGCGCCGTCTTTAGCAATGGTTTCACGCGGTCCAGCCCTTGGAGTGCCTGCCAGAGGTTTCCGCTGAGTTTTCGAATGCTGTCCCAGCGTTGGTCGGCTGAGCCTTGTTTTTTCAATAGTTCAAGGGAGCAGCGCAGGCCAGCCATCAGGGGCACGCAGCTGGTGGCCACTTCAAAACGGCGGCTGTCGTGGTGAAACAGATCGCTGCCCTTCAGATCGGCCTTGCTTTCATCGCGCAGGCTGCGCCAGCCGATCACGGTCGGAGCGGCCTCGGCCACCACACGCTCTGAAAGTGCAACGCCTCCTAATCCTTCGGGGCCGCAGGCCCACTTGTGACCCGTGAAGGCATAGATATCGGCTGCGGCAGCAGCTTCTTCGACGGGAATCTGCCCGAAGCTTTGTGCTGCATCCACCAACAGAAAGGGTTGTTGTGGGTGTTGATTGAGTTGTTCGGCAACTGCGGCAATCGGCATCACCTGACCTGTGTTCCAGAGCAAATGACTCAGCACCACCAGCCGGGTGCGGGGGGTGAGAGCCTGTGCGATCGCTGCAATCGCGGCTGCATCGCAGTGGGCTTGATCACCACGCAGATGCTTCACCGGCAGGATGTCAATCGCAAGGTTCTGGCGCCTGGCCAACTCAACGCAGGCGCTGACCACACCTGGGTGTTCGCAGTCGCTGATCAGCAGTCGGTCGCCTTCAGCGAAGGGCAGTCCCCATAGGGGCAGCACGCAGCCGCTGGTGACGTTCTCCGTGAGGGCCAACCGATGGGCAGGGACGCCACAGCACTGGGCCAGAAGGCGTCGGGTGCTGTTGACCTCCGTGGCGATGAAGGGCCAAACATCTGCTGTGAACGGTCCCAACTCCTGAATGCGTAACCAGCTGGCCGTGATGGCATCCAGGGATGGGCTGGGCAACGGCCCCTGGCCGCCGTAGTTGAAGTACGTCTTGTTCTGCAGGGCAGGGCAGAGGTCGCGCATGGTCACCGCACTGGCGTGAGCCGAAGGATGGGTGCCACCACGTTGGCAAGACCATCGGGCCGTAGCCAGGCGCTAGACGCTGAGCCTGCTGCGTGATCGTTTCAGGGCTGGGTCAATGAATTCAGCACCACTTTTTTCTGAATTTTTTTTCCGCTGTTCGTTCCATCTGCCATCCAGACCAGCGTCGCCATTCGATCTCAGCTGCCGTCAGGCATTGATCGGCGAGCGATTCCTTTTGGTTCTTGGGTATGGCAAATCGGATGGGGCAAGCAGGACCAGCGTTCACCTCGTTATCCCGATGTGAACCAACCCTGTCTTTCAGGTTGGTTGCGTGATGGTTCTATTTGATACCGAATGCAATCGATCAGTATTTCAACTCACCTTGCATCGCAATCTTGTGGGCCTGGAAAGCTTCAGCTGGCCTTGAGGTATACCTTGCGACCTTTGGCGTCCACTTTGTATCGACCACCCCGAGGGCCGATGTGAATCACATCCGATAGCGATGTGTTGATTGGGGTCGGTGGTTCCAAGCGTTCTGATTCGACCACTGGAGTTGCGGAAATATCTGAGGTCTGCGTTTGCAGGTGTGGCGCAGCTTTGAAAATATTGAGCCCGAGCTTGCGATACAGAAAATCTGCAATTCGCATAACGCATCACCAGAACATCAAGTTTATTTTCCGGTGATGTCAAGTGTTCGTAGTGTTGCTTCTCTCAATCACTCATCTTCAATGGGCTCAACCGAGACTGTTCGAGGAATCGAGTCAGCTCGTTGGGACGTCTGGAAAGTGCTCGTTCATGCACTCGGGGCAGATGCCATGGCTGAAATTCAGCGTGCTGTGCTGCATCAGGAACCGTTCGATCGGTTGCCAGAATCCTTCGCTGTCGCGGATGGATTTGCAGTAGCTGCAGGTGGTGATCAAGCCCTGATGGTGATGCATCTGGCAGAACTCATCCATCAGGGCCAGTGAGCGGCGCCTGAGTTCCAAAAGAGTGGTGGCCTGGTCAGCCAGTCCTTCCATCACCTTGTATTGCGAATTGGTGAGTGATTTGGGAATGCGATCAATCACGCAAAGCGTTCCGATGCGGTGATTGATATCGGTTTTGAGGGGGAATCCTGCGTAGAGGCGGATGTGGGGTTCTTCCTGAACGAGGGGGTTGTCGCGGAATTTTTCGTGAAACAGTGCGTCCTCAACAACTAGCGGTTTGGAATCGAGAATCGTATGGGCGCAAAAGGAGATGTCCCGGTCTGTTTCGCTGGCCTCAAGTCCCACCTTTGATTTGAACCACTGACGTTTTTCGTCCACCAGAGAGATCAGGGCAATCGGCGACTGGCAAATCTCTGAGGCCATTCTGGTGATGTTGTCAAACGCCTTTTCAGGCTTTGTTCCCAGAATTCGATATTCACTGAGTGATCTCAGCCTGGCTGCTTCGTTGATCGGCTTGGGTGCTGTCCGCATTGGTTCAGCTCGCTAGGCATGCCTGTGGTCTAAGGCATTCATTTTTTATTTTCTGTAAATATGCAGTGCGATACTTTGCGCTTTGTTGATTTTAATTTGATCGATTAATTAAATTTGCAGGGCGGTTACTTGAGGCATCAAGGCTGCTCTGCTGCCGATGCTTGAGCTTTGAAGGGCATGGAAACGCACTTGTGACAACAACCTTGTGACGACAGCCGAATGGCTCTCGATTCCCCATCCCGCCCTGGCGGTTGTTCTGATGTATCCCTTGATTGGAATGGTGGTGCGTCTGGCTTGGCAGACGCGTCAGCGTCGCGTCGCCCAGGTGAAGCACCCACAGGTCGTGCCTCCCAGCTGCTCATCGTGCTTCCGGGGACGGTGGCAAGCCTCAGCTTCAGTCTGATTACCTGCATTGGTGTCTTGCCCCTGGGAGCGCAGCCTTAGGTTTGGCGTCTGTCGGTCGATCCCCTGTCGCCGGCGTTCTGGCAGTTCCATGACTGCCCTAGCGGCCCGGCCTGAGATCCTGCGAGACCTTCACCTGCGCCGTTTGCATGTCACGGCGTCGGTGCTGGCGGCTGTGTTGTTTCTCATGCAGGGCGTGACTGGCACGCGGGATCTGTTGGAGATTCCGCTGAGCTGGCAAAAACCAGCGGTGTATGAGTACGGAGCTGTCCGTAGAGCGTGATGACGTCCAGCAACAAGACAGAAGCCTTGCTTGGAACTCCACTTTGGAACGCATTGTTTTACTGGCCGATTTGCTGCTGAAGGCTCTCAAGCAAGGCCAGTACGGCCGGTTCATTGGCATGTTGTGCCAAAACCACCAGATGTTCGGTGTAGGTGTACGGCTCGAAGTTGTGATCCACCTGCCAGGGCAGTGGTTGAGCTACTCGCATCTCTGGGGTGAGATAAGCCAACTGGAAGCTTTGTCCCGAATGCCTTGACGGCCGCAGGGCCATGGTTGTGTGCCGCTCTGGCTGGTTGATCATGAGCAACTCCTCAAACCACTCTTGGGAGCGCTCGCGACAACTGGCGGGGAGGAAGGGCATCAGCTTCAGCTGCAGATTGCCCCTTTCCAAGCTCCATTGGAAACGATCCGCGAGGTCGCATTCGTTCTGATTGTTCCGGTTCAGAAGGGTGAGCTCGATCGGGCGGTTGTGCAGCTTAAGGATGAAGAGATCGTCGCGATCGTCGGGAATCTGCGTCGGCGTGGCCAGACAGGCGTCCAGGACGTGCTCTCTCAACAGCGTCACGGGATCTGTGCAGTTGAGGTCTGCTCGCTGCGGGTTCATTGTCCAGCCCTCGGGTGGAACAACGCCAGGACTGTTCTGAAGCCAGAAGGGAGCCTGGAGACGAAGGCCTGACCGACGTTTGAGTCGAGCTATCTGGTGCACTTGGCGTTCCAGATCGAGAAGCTGAAGGTCGCCTGAGACCTTCAACTCACGCTTGGTGCGTTTCAGTTCAATTCCGAATTGAATGAGAACCTTTTGGTGGCGCCGAGAAATCGTGCTCTGGTTCGAGAAATCAACTTCTGCTGCTCGCTCCGTCGAGCCCAGCCAGAGGGTCAGATCGAGGGCTGCAAGTTGTTCCTCGGTGACCATTGAGCCGAATTGACCTCTCTAAATTTATTCGGCTTTCACAGAAATGCTTCTCAGAGCACCTGCACCACTTCACTTACTTCGGGAATCGATTCGCGCATTTTGCGTTCAATGCCCATTTTCAGGGTCATCGTGCTGCTGGGGCAGCTGCCGCAGGCTCCCTGCAGACGCACCTTCACGATCGGGCCATCCAGTTCCACCACCTCAACGTTGCCGCCGTCGGCCATAAGGAAGGGGCGCAGTTCATCCAGCACCTTCTCCACGTTCTCCAGCGTGAGGGCCATGGTTTCAGTGCTCATTGGGATGAACCAGACATCAGGCTTCCAAGGTTACGGAGTGGCCCCATAGGGTGACGAGAGCGGTTAACCCTCCAGCTCCGGTGCAGCACGACGGTTCGTTCAACCCAGAGGCTCGTTACGACGCCGTGCTTGTGGGTGCCGGAATCATGAGCGCCACCCTGGCGGCCTTGCTGCACGAACTGGATCCGCAGCTGCGAATTCTTCTCGTCGAGCGGCTCGAAGCCCCTGCATTGGAAAGCAGCGCTGCGGTGAACAACGCCGGCACGGGCCATGCCGCCAACTGCGAACTCAATTACACCCCCCTCCAGGCGGATGGCAGCGTCGCCACCGCCAAGGCGGTGGCCATCAATGCGTCGTTTGAACGCAGCCTGGAGTTCTGGGGGTCGCTGCGGGAGCGGGGAGACCTTGATACCGGAAGCTTTCTGCAACAAGCGGCGCACATCAGCGCGGTGTGGACGCCAGAAAACATCGCGTTTCTGCGTCAGCGTTTCAGCCAACTGAAGGAGCTGCCGGCTTTTGCGCGGATGCGCTGGAGCGAGGAGCAAACCGAGCTCACCGAATGGATGCCCTTGGTGATGGCGGGGCGTGATCTCAAGCAGCCGGTGGCGGCGACGCGGATTGATCGGGGTACCGACGTTGATTTCGGGACTCTCACCCGGGCCTATCTGATGCCGCTGCAGCAGAGCGGAGCACTCACTGTTGTTTACGGCACTCAGGTGCAAGACCTCAAGCGCTTGCGCCGCAGCGACATGACCGAAGCCGACTGGCGCGTGGTGCTCAAGGGGCCCTCCGGCAAAACAGAGGTGCGTGCTCCCTTTGTCTTCCTTGGTGCCGGCGGGGGTGCTCTACCACTGTTGCAACGCTCCGGGATTCCAGAGGCGGCCGATTTTGCTGGCTTCCCAGTGAGTGGCCTTTGGCTGGTTTGCGGTGATGCGCAGCTGGCGGATCGTCAGCGCGCCAAGGTGTACGGCAAGGCGGCGGTGGGTGCTCCACCGATGTCGGTGCCCCACCTCGACACCCGTTGGATTGATGGCAAGCGGTCGCTGCTGTTCGGCCCCTTTGCCGGTTTCAGCAGCAAGTTCCTGAAGCAGGGATCCTTGCTGGATCTGCCCGCCTCCGTTCGCGCCACCAATCTGGTGCCGATGCTGCAGGTGGGTGCCACCAATTTCGAACTGGTGCAATACCTGATCAATCAGCTGCGCCAGAGTCCTGCGGAGCGGCATGAGGCCCTGCAGCAGTTCATGCCCACCGCCCGCGCAGAGGACTGGAGGCTTTCGGTGGCTGGCCAGCGGGTGCAGATCATCAAACGCAGCAAGCAAGGCGGTCGGCTGCAGCTGGGAACGGAGGTGGTGGCTTCCGTTGATGGCTCCCTGGCGGCGTTGTTGGGGGCCTCTCCGGGTGCGAGCACGGCGGTGACGATCATGTTGGAGGTGCTGCAGCGCTGCTTCAAGCAACGCCTCAACAGCGACGCTTGGCAGCAGCGTCTGCAAGCAGTGCTGCCAAGCATTCATGAGGACCCCCAGCAGGATCCACATGTGCTGCACAGGATGCGGGAGCGCAGCGATGCCTTGCTGGGGCTCACCCCCTGAAGCTCATTTCGCCAGATTCACCAAGACCACCCCGGCGGTGATCAGGCCGATGCCGATCAACTGCGCGGGCTGCAGCATTTGGCTGTAAGCAAAGCGCCCCACCAGCACGATCACCACAGTGCCGATGCCGCTCCAGAGGGCATAGGTGATGCCCAGGGGAATGCTGAGCACCACCTTGGAGAGCAAGGCCATCGCAATGGCGTAGGCGGTAAACACCAGGAAGGTGGGCAGCGGTCGGGTCATGCCTTCCGACAAGCGCAGGCAGGAGGTACCAATCACCTCAGCACTGATCGCCAGCAGCAGCAGGGTCCAGGGATTATTCAAATGACAAGTTGGGGTTCACTCTTGTGTTCTGTTACGCACGACTTTCTTGTTGATAAATAGGTAGTCGCCGGTGGTATTTTTTGATAGTTTTTTCATCCACTTGGATTTGTTCCCCAGAGCAATAGTATTAACTTTGAGGCTGATTTCACGTCTCTTGTTGAGGTTCGCGTAATGGTTGGGAGTGCTTCTTTGATCTAGGACATTCCAGCTTCCTCCATTGCGATCCTGTTCTGGTTCGCCGTCGGATAGAAAATACAGGGTGTCTGTTTCGTAGTCTGCGAAAGCCTCGTCAAGCCCTTCCCAGGGGCGAGTTCCACCCCATCGGTCTGCTCTGCCATCGTCAAGAGTATTTACGAAAGCAATCGCAGATTCTCTTGCTCCATTTAGGCCAAGCTTGGTGAGTCCTTGTGAGGAACGATTCCATATTCGATGATTCAGATAGTCAGGAGAGCTGAAAGATCGAATACTGATATATGTATTGTCAGGTAAATCTGCCAGCAACGAAATCAGATTGTGCTGGAGTGATTCCATACGCGTAAGAGCGCAAGTCCTGCGGCTCCAGGAGTATTCACTGCCGTCCCAGTAAATTTTCGGGCTTCCATATCCACTTCCCCATAAAATGCATGAACTCATGGAGCCTGAGCCGTCTACAAGAAAACGGACTCTCTTGCTGCTCACATTGCGGAAAAATATTCCATTCAAGATCTCGCTCTCCTCTAAGGCACTATCTATGCGCTTGTCGGCTCTTGCATAGGCAACAAAATATAGCGGGTGAGTTGTGATTTCCCGATTGACAGACTCTATTTTAAGGAAGCTCGTCTCAATGCTGTCTGACTCACTTGTTGGGTCAATGAATCGGATGAGCTTTCTGTTTTCATCTGTCATGATCCTTATGGCTGCTTCTCGTTCAGTTCGCTCAGGTGTTTTGTCTTCACTGAAGTTGAATCGGGTTGTCTCGGCGATTTCTCGGAGTGAAAGATTCTCGCGTTCCTTAGTGATTTTGCATTCAGGTTGATCTGAGTCACATCGAATGGCACCAATGTTGTCAAGAACCATTGCTAGGGTCTGTTGCCTTGTTTCGTTGTATCGACCATCCAGGCTCATGGCAGCTCCGCAACGCTGGATTGAGTAACCACGTCCTGTATTGCTTATGGAGAGTCCATAAAAAACAGGTTGGTTTAATTCTGCCATTTTGACGCCAAAAATAGGCTGAAATGCTTTGTTAGATTGTTCAGCTAGTGTGTTGCATTGGTTTAATGAGTTTTGATAGTCTGCATGGTTAATGTTGGTATGAGAGAGGTTCTCGTTAGGTGTTTTATCTGTATGAATGAGGAGATGAAGACTGCGCTCAACTTCTGCACGCATCAGTTTTTTCCCACTGGTGGTGTTCTGTTGTATTGCCGCCTTTTGGTCCATCTTGTTGATCAAACTTCCAGTCGACTGCAAGGCGAGTGTCGATGCTCCGATCAAGACAACACCAGCACTGGCTGCTACCAGAACTTCAGGCAAACTAAATCCATCCTGATGGACTGATTTTGTGGGGAAAGTTTTGCTGTTGTTGTTGGTGATGTTGAACATGATGTTGATTGCGTGTTGAGGTTGGAGCTAAGAAGTTTGGGATGGATCAGATGTCTGTCATCGCCTTCGACATCGTGATTGTTCCCATGTGCCTCGATGGAGATGGCCTGCTGTTGAAAGCTTCACGCAGCGAATCGGTAGTGGCCGCTTCGGATCGTCTTGCCAGTTTGCCGATCGAATGAGGATGATCAGCGGATTTTCATCTGTACTCATCCCTGGCGGTGAGAGTGTGTAGTTAGCCTTAGATAACTTGATTCCAACAGTCTTTGAACTTGCTGTCCCCTCACGATTGATCAGGCGATAGGGCGGATCCCATGAACACGATGTTGCATCACAACAACGAAGTCGTTTCACTCGTTCTTCGGGATTGAGATGACTTAATTCGAGTACTTTTGTGGGCTGACCAAAACCACCGCTTGTGCTGTCGATTCCGACAAAAGAAGGATCGGTGTTGATTTCGCAACTGGTCCCTTCGGCGGATTGCCTGGCACGCAGGCTGAACAGACCAGATTCAATTTGCTGGCTGTATTGATCCAATTGTTGCAGGGCTAGTCGCCTTTGATATTGCGGAACTGCCCAACTACTACCGAGCACGATGATCACGATGATGATCAAAAGCTCGAGAAGCGTGAATCCTTGCTTTGGTGGGGAATATAGTGTCTTCATTTTATTCAAGAATGCAGCGATTTTGGAAATTCGGATTGAGCTCTATAACCCGTCTTTCCTGGTCGATGGAATATTCTGGTGCTAAAAATGAGTAGGTTACAACTGTGATTCCAGGGCTTTCCCCGATTTCAATGGTTCGAGTAATGGGGTTCTTTCCATCGACTCCACTTACTACCGGCTTTGGAACTGAAGCGATTCCACTTTGTGTATCAAGTTTTTCTTTCAGATACTGGGCGGGATTCCGGCAAGCATCGCGTCTCTCATTGCTCGGCATTGATTCGAGAGTGAGCTTCGCATCGGCTTGTTGAAGCAGTTGGATGTTGTTGTGGATTGCTGCTTCGATGCGATCCCGCTCCATTCGATTGCGGCCGCTCGTGATTGATTGGACAGAAATCCTTGAAACACCAACCATCACCATGAGCAGGATGCTGCCGGCTACCAGCACTTCCACCAAGGTGAAGCCTGTTTTGATGGCCTTTCGCTGACCCACATGTCTAGAGATTGTTCTGCTGAAAAGGAGATTTATTTTCATCAGAATCTCTGGAATTGATCCAGGCCTGTGCCCCGGATTCCGCGCGTTGTTTTGCGTCCGTAACCGGTAAATCCTTTTCCACTCCAGTCCCAGAGAGCAGCTGCCGTTTGCAAGTAGCTGTCAGTGCCGAGCCCTCGACTCTGTCCGTTTAATTCCAGGCGGTGATTGTTTGAACAGAAGCTATGGGTCCAGATGATTCCGTTTAAAACTGAATCGTTAGCTAGGGAAACTGTGCCCTGGCGCATCAGTACCCAAGCGGCTGGAAGACTGTTCCCATTTAGAACCAATCGATGGTCACTGGAGTTACATCGATCAGGTGAGTTAGTAGCTTCCGTTGTGATAACGAGCCTTTCCGGTTTGTTGTTGCAGGTTGTTGAATTGACTTCAACACCGCAGATCAATGCGTTCGTCCCTAAGGAAATCGTCCCGGGTGCACTCGCCTGACCTGTGGTTTGGCCTTGCGCTGATCCCAACAGATGGATCACGACGGGGCGTGAACCGTTTTCAATGAACAGCGTTGATCGATTGAGATTGATTTGGTCGACATAGATATGGCAATCCCCTTGGCTCCCTCCGCAGATATCTTGTTCCCTTAATCGGATGGTTGCTGTTGGTTGCCATTGATTATTGACGCTGCGCCACCTGCGCGTGCTGTCGATGTTTGAGGGGCTGGTATAGGAACTTGCGTTGCTCGTTCGTTGACAGAGAACGCGCCACCTACAATCACCTTGAGGGTTGATGCTTGTATCGTCGATTCTCCACACACGAAGGTCTGACGGTTGGCCCGGAACACGATCTTTTGCACCCTCAGTTTTGAAGATGCTGGAGGGTGGTTGCTTTTGATCGATGACTGGCCAGATCTTTGAAGCCAGGTTGGATGTTGAACTGCGGTTCCCTCCCAGGCGTTCAATCATGCTCACCTGATTGCAGTCTCTCTGAATGGCTAGTGCTTCAGTTGGCTCAGCGTGCCAGAGGATTAGGCCTGGGTTGTTGAGTTGAATTGGCCCGAGTTCGTAATGGGTTGCAGCCAAAGCGGCCCAATCCTTGGAACGGTTGATATCAACCCAGCTCTGGATGTAAAGCGAACGTTCCAGCCTGCTTCGTGCTAGGTACGAATTAGGGTCAGCACCTCTGCGTCGGACAAGTCCCTCGATGATGAATTTAGCTTCGCCACTATCTGTGCTTCCTGATGTTCCAGGGCTGCTGTAACCCCTCAACCGATAAAAAGTTTCGATCTTTGATACTCCGTCCTCTCGCATGCTGGGACTATTCTCGTCATTCAGTGGAACTTCGGTGGTCGGCCAAACTGAATTTGCCTTTGAATCTGGATGCAGCGGAAGGCCAATGGATGTATCGAGGCATAGTGCAGACAATTGTGGTGGATTGTTTGTGTTCAGTCGCTCCCAATTGAAACCACTATTCGGTTCATTGATGTTTTCGCGATTATCTAAAGTGAATAAAAACCCTCTGTTTTTATCCGGTTCAGCGTTGTTCAGTTCGCCCAGGATTCGGTTTAGTCCGTTGTTGGCTGCCGCCTCAGCCATCTGTTGATAACTCTCTTTCGCGCTAAGTCGCCGAGACATCAGCTGTCGTGCGAGCAGTCCACTGACTCCCGCCATCATCACCATCCCCAGCAGTAGTGCCAAAACCAGGGCCATGCCGTCCTGGTCTTGCCGGGGAACCCGAAGCAGTGATTTCCAGCTGCCTTTGGCCTTTGAAGTGGGGATGGTTTTATTCATCCTGAGGCTCTGATGCAGCGCAGCTGATCAACAGTTGCTGCCTTTTGGTTGGTTCCCTTTTTGAGATCTGTGGCTCCGGTGCGTAAATCCAGGCATGCCACAACGTTGTATGCCGCAGCATCACTGTTTCTGGATCGGGCGTTCAGGGTGAAGATCTGATTGCGCTCCGATGCATCAACCTGGTAGCAGCCGTTTTGTTGGCTCTCCGTGCATCCTGCGCTGGCGAGGTTGATGGCCGAAAAGTTGGTTTGATTGGCTGGGCCCTTTGGTGTCATCAAGGGGGTGATTTTGTTCAGATCGTTCCAGCTCGCCGGCAGAAGTCCCATTTCATCTACAAAAGCCGCAATCGTGGTCTGAATTTGGGAGACCGTGGCTGCGGCTTCGTTTTGTCTGGTTTTTTGCACTTGGTTGAAGTACTGCGGCAAGGCCGCTGCTCCCAAGATTCCAAGGATGGCCACCGCAATCATCAATTCCGTCAATGAGAATCCTTGATCCGTTTTTATGGCTCGGATAGGTGATTTCATGACAAAGATGTAGGCAACAGCCAACTACAACCAGGTTCAGATGCCAGTGACGACGGGCTTGGAGAAGGTTCCGTCGGTGAGGTTTCCGGTGAATGTGACTACAACATTTTCGGTGTTGTCATTACCTTTTTTGCCAGTAGCAGTAACTACAAAGGCTGTTTTGGTTCCGCTGCATGCATAAGTGAAGTTTGTATTGTCAGTTATGATCGTCCCTGCATATGCAGTGCATTCCGTGTGGGCTTTATCGCTCGCTATTGCACCATTTTCTAAATAATAAGCGGCTGCCTGTTTGGCAATCGAAGAAGCTTGCTGTGTCCCCTCTGTCGCCGCGGCTTTTTTGGTTTGACTGAAGAACTGGGGGAGGGCAACTGCGCTGAGAATGCCAACAATCACAATGACGATCAGAAGTTCAACCAGGGTGAACCCACGTTGAAGAGCACCTGTCTTTTTGTTCAATCGTGAGGCCAGATCTTGAGCGAGTTTTGCTTGTAGGGAAGTCATTGGCCCAGTGAAGAAAAAGAAGTTTTCAGTGAAATTGGCCTAACAGAAGCTGAATACACTCATTGAATTCTGAGTTTGTACTCATGAACTTCTGGTCATTTCACCATAGGTGAGTAGACCAGGCATGCTCCCTGAGAGTTTTCTGAGAGCTATCTGAAAGGTGCATGATCATCCTTGCTGGCTTCAGGCTTGTTCCAGCCGCTCTAAGGAAAACTTCTGTCTCTTGAGCCTTGTGTCCTCCGCCTGAGGCGCATGACTCCATTGGCTTTGCGTGGGCTTCACCTCTCAGTGCTGGAGCGCCTCCTAGGATTGGGTCAAGACGACTCAAAGCCCCGAGACGGGAATCCAACGCTGCATGACCGACGCCCCCGTCTCACGGATCCGCAACTTCTGCATCATTGCCCACATCGACCACGGCAAGTCGACCTTGGCCGACCGCTTGTTGCAGGACACGGGCACCGTGGCCAACCGGGACATGCAGGAGCAGTTCCTGGACAACATGGATCTGGAACGGGAGCGGGGGATCACGATCAAGCTTCAGGCCGCCCGGATGAACTACACCGCGGCTGATGGCGAGGAGTACGTCCTCAACTTGATCGATACCCCTGGCCATGTCGACTTCTCTTATGAGGTGAGCCGCAGCCTGCAGGCCTGTGAAGGTGCGTTGTTGGTAGTTGATGCTAGCCAGGGCGTCGAGGCCCAGACCCTTGCCAACGTATATCTCGCGCTGGACAACGATCTCGAGATCATCCCGGTGCTCAACAAGATCGATCTTCCCGGTGCGGATCCCGATCGAATCAAGGAAGAGGTCGAGGCGATCATCGGTCTCGATTGCAGCAATGCCATCTCCTGCTCAGCCAAGACCGGCTTGGGTGTGCCCGAGATCCTGCAGGCCGTGGTCGACCGGGTGCCGCCTCCGGAGGATGCGGTGGAGGAACCCACCAAGGCGCTGATCTTCGACTCGTATTACGACCCCTACCGGGGCGTGATCGTTTATTTCCGGGTGATGAGTGGCCGGATCAACTGCAAAGACAAAGTGCTGTTGATGGCCAGCAAGAAGACCTATGAGCTCGATGAGATCGGGATCATGGCGCCGGATCAGAAGAAGGTGGATGAGCTCCACGCCGGTGAGGTGGGTTATCTGGCGGCTTCGATCAAGGCCGTGGCCGATGCCCGTGTTGGCGACACGATCACCCTGGTGAATGCGCCGGCGGATGAGGCCTTACCCGGATACACAGAGGCCAAGCCGATGGTGTTTTGCGGCCTGTTCCCCACTGAGGCTGATCAGTACCCCGATCTGCGCGATGCCCTCGACAAACTGCAGCTGTCTGATGCAGCGCTGAAGTACGAGCCGGAAACCAGCAGTGCCATGGGCTTTGGTTTCCGCTGCGGCTTCCTGGGCCTGCTCCATATGGAGATCGTGCAGGAGCGGCTTGAGCGCGAATACGACCTCGATCTGATCGTCACCGCGCCATCGGTGATCTACAAGGTGAACATGATCGATGGCTCAGAGGTGATGGTGGACAACCCCGCCACGCTTCCCGATCCGCAAAAGCGTGAGTCGATCGAAGAGCCCTACGTGAAGATGGAGATCTATGCACCGAATGAATACAACGGCGCGTTGATGGGCCTCTGCCAGGAAAGGCGTGGTGAATACATCGATATGAAGTACATCACCACCGATCGGGTCACGTTGATCTACGAATTGCCGCTGGCGGAAGTGGTGACCGACTTCTTCGATCAGATGAAGACGCGCACCCAGGGCTATGCCTCGATGGAATACAGCCTGATTGGTTATCGCAAGAATCAGTTAGTGCGCCTGGATGTGCTGATTAACGGGGATCGGGCCGATGCACTCACCACGATCGTTCATCAAGACAAGGCTTACAACGTGGGCAAGGCACTTGTGGAGAAATTGAAGGAACTGATCCCTCGCCAGCAGTTCAAGATTCCGATTCAGGCCTCCATCGGCAGCCGCATCATTGCCTCCACCAGCATCAGTGCCATCCGCAAAGATGTGTTGGCCAAGTGCTATGGCGGTGACATCTCCCGCAAGAAGAAACTGCTGAAGAAGCAGGCCAAGGGCAAGAAGCGAATGAAGGCCATGGGTAAGGTTGATGTGCCGCAGGAGGCCTTCATGGCGGTGTTGAAGCTGAACGATGGTGGGGGTAGCTGAGCCTCAGGTGTCTTCTTCTGAACTTTCGATTAGTGTTGTTTGATCAATTTGGTTGTAGTCACCTGCTGTGAGCTCAGATAGCTGTTCCATCCATGGAGAGCTCAATCCAAGAGATGTTGTATTGACTTTTAATTGAATATCTCGTTCGTTATTTTGGTCTGAATAGTATTTTGCAGTGGGTTCATAGTCGGCCTCTGTCCAGTAAAAGTTGTTCCTATCTCTGTTGGGTTTTCCGTCTGAAAGAAGGTACAGAGTGTCTACCTCGTCATCATCGAAGGCAGCCTGAATCGCATTCCATGGCTTTGTACCTCCCCAATTGCCTGGATAAGCTTCATCATCAAGTGAATTGACGAAAGCGATCGCTGAATCGCGCATTCCAGGCTCACCAATTGTGACCAACTTATTGGAAGATGGACCCCAGCTCTTGTTGTTCTTGCCGCCAGGAGTGCTGAAGGAGTGAAGACCAATTTTTGTTTCTCCTGAGAGATTGGTTAGTAGTGTTGTTAGTTCGTTCTGCATTGCTTCCATGCGCGTAAAAGCACAATTTTTCCTCTTTTGAACGTAGGCTCTCTTCGTTGGGTCGTAGAAATATCTCCTGTTCCCATAGCTTTCTCCCCACATCACGCACGCACTCATTGAGCCTGATCCATCAAGTACAAAACGCAATTTTTTGCTCGTTATGCTCTTAAAGAATGCTCCTGATAAAACACCGCTGTCACCATCGCCCCCGTTTCCATTGATCCTTTTGTCTGCTCTTGCGAATGCTGCAAAGTAAGTTGGAAGGATGGTTGTTGATTTGTTCAATGAGCCTACATTTTGTAGGTAGGCTGTTTTAATGTTGTCGTCATTGCCTGTTGGGTCAATAAATTTAATTAACTTGCTATTTTCATCTGTTTCGACGCGAAGAGCTGGTTCTGAAACTCTGCGAAGTGGTGTTTTCCCTTGAGTGAAGCTGAAGTTAACTCCCTGGGCTACTTCCTCTAGTGGCTTTGGCTCTGGGCATTCATTCCTGTCTACCAAGTCTTTGGAGCAGGGCAAGGCGGCCAGATTGTCGAGTACTGGCGAGACAAAGACCTTCTGATTCTCCTGATAGCGACCGTCTGTAGTCAGAGGGGCTCCGCAGCGTTGAAGACTGTATCCCCTCCCATTTTTTGTTGGTGTGATTCCATAAATGACCGGTTCGTTGAGTTCAATCATCTTGACACCAAAAATTGGTTTAAATGTTTGGTTTGCCAGGGTTTGGCATTCGTTTAGAACTCTTGTGTAGTCAGGATTTTTCATGTCTGTATGTTCGTTGCCGCTGCTTGTTCCCTCTGTCCGGTCCAGAACAAGATGCATGCTCCGTTCAATCTCTGAGCGCATCAGCCTCATTCCGTTGGTCGTGTTCTGCCGAAGTGTTGTTTTGCCTTCAGATTGATGAATGAGGTTCTGTGTGCTTTTAAGAGCGATGCCACTGCTCATTATGAGTAGGGAGCCAGCACCGATGCTCACCACCAACTCAGGCATGCTAAAACCGCGGCTCGATGTTATGTCTGATGAAACAGACAGTTTTCTAAGATTTTTGTTTGATTTTTTCACGGGTAAGAGACCCCGCAGGTCCATGCTTTACTTCTTTAATTGTTTCATCATCGGTTGGTTTTAAGTTCAGCTTTTGGTGAAATTGACCTTAGAGCTTCCTGAATCCAGTTCATTAAGGATTCTCTCCAAGCGTCATGCATTGGCCTGTCTTCAGATCTCCGTCCCAGGTTCCACTTAACAGATGGCCACTGCCTGAGATCTCGACACATCGAGTGCGAAGTGTATTGTCTTTTTCACTATCTAAGGAACGCACCATGAACGTTATTGGTTCGGTCCGTGCGCTTGTTCCTGGTGGTGTGAGCTCGTAGTTCGGGCGTGAGACGGCGACATAGACCCTTTTTGATTCCTGGCTGCCTTCGACGCGAATGAAGCGCAGTGATCCCTGCTCCCCTCCGGTTGAACTACTTGACGCTGACCCGCTGAGCAGGCTCCCGATCAATGGGCCGTCGTGACATTCATCAGTTACCTTGATTTTCTCAATCTGACTGTTGCAACAGCTCAGCCGATCTGTTTTGGCAAGTACACCGTTGTCTTGACGAAATTCGAGCAGGTCATTCGGTTTGACCCAGCTCTGCGCTTGCCCAAAATTAAGCTGGCAACTGGTTCGAGTCGTGCCCAATTCAGTGCGAAGATTATAGAAGCCAGCTTCAATGAATTGGGCATAGCGGTCCACTTCTCCCTGTCTAATAATCTTGAAGTAACTGGGAATAGCCCAAGCTGAAATGGCTGAAAGAATGGCTGCGGCGACCACCATTTCCAGTAGTGAAAAACCCTCTGAGGTTTTGTTTATAGGATTGTGTAGCATTGTGCTGAGAAGTTGGGGTTAAGCTCTATTACCCGATATTCCATTTCGATACCAGTTTCAGGGCCTTTGAATTTATAGCTTACTTCCACCACGTCTCCTGTATAACCTACGTCCATCTTTCGTTCTATTTGTCGTTGAGTTAATTCGTCGTTATTCACTTCATTCTTCAAGTAATTAATTAAGTAGCTGGTTGGATTTTGGCATGCTTCTCCTGCTTGCCCTGCCTTATCAAGATTGTTATAGGTGAGATATGAGTCTGCTTGTTGCAATAACTGGATGTCATTGCTGACAGCCGCTTCAATGCTGTTTCGCTTGGATAGATTCTTGCTCCCGGCCAGGGATGAAACGCTGATCTCTGCGACTGCTGACATGATGCTGATAAAGATAGCACCAGCAACGACAACTTCCACCAGCGTGAATCCATTATCTCTGTTATGAGATTGATTGCTGTAGTGAAGATTTTTCCTTTTGTTCCAAATCATGGTTGCCTTCTCGGTTGAGTTAGGCTGGTTCTATGAGATGCAAGTGTTGGTTCGACTGGCCTCCTTTGATCCAGATTGAATTAGAAGTTGTAGTCAATTAGCCTTCTTGTGTTGGTGTTTTCTTTTGGGCCTTTACCTGTTTGGTGAAATACTTGGCCTTCTGATTTGCTGGTTGAATTTGATCATTTAAATTGTTGATCTCTCCTACCAATTATGGTCGTTTGAAGGTACGACTAATGGTGAAGAGGCTTATATCTCTCTTGGAGTTGTCTGAGATGTGTTTTGCATGCTGTCTACCAGCGCCGGAATGTATCCAGACCTGTTCCGCGGATTCCGCGCACAACCATTTGGCCATAGCCTGGAAAACCATTTTTACTCCATTGCCATAAATCGTTCGCAGCTTCAACAACAGTTCTGTCACCAACTTTCGTCTCTAGGGAAAAGTCATTGCCTGAGGTGCAGATGTTCTGGGCCCAGATCATTCCGTGGAGTTTCGCGTTCGAAGACGGCCGAACCGTCCCTTTGCGTAGATGAATGATGGCATGCGGAAGACTGGATCCGCTGAAGTCAATGACGTGGCTTGTCGCATCACAGGACAGATCCTCCGTTCCTGCTGCGGCTGAGAGAACAAATCGTTCGGGTTGACCATTGCAGCTTGTTGAGCCGGTGTTGACCCCACAGAAGACGCTGTTTCCACTGAGCTTGATATTTCCCGACAAGTCGTTTATCCGTGCTGAATCCGGTTTTGGTAATTCAAGATGAATGACAACTGGGCGTGCCGACGATGAGCTGCCCGTTTCGACCAGAACTTTTGTTTTTCGGAGGTCCATGTGCTCGATATACATATGACATTCAAACGACTCTGACCCGGCACAAATATCATCTTCTTTGATCACGATCGTATCGGAATTGACGTTCATTTCTTCTGCTTCTTCAAAGCTGATGCTGTCTTCCTGGCGTACGCAAGTTATTTGGCTACAGCGGGGATTAAGGGGAAGCTCTGAATCATCAAAGCTCCATACACGGATTTTGGAAGATGTTGGCTTGATTGTGTCTCTTGCCTGGCCTCGTTCAAATAGGTTTGTTGTCGGTAAACCTCGATTCAATACAGGCCAGATCCGCGGGGCTATGGATTCATTGTTCATAGCCCCTACCTTGTTTAAGAGTGTTGATCGGCTGCAACCACTACTATTTTGGTAAGGTGCAGCATCATTTACATCCAGCAGGATCTTGCCATCTCCCGTGATATCGATATCTCCTAATTGCATGTAATAGCCGCCGAGCACAGCCCAATCTCCGGCACCTGCAACGCGTTGATCGATGTACAGCGAGCGTGTCAGAAGTGTCCGCGCGAGGTAGCTATTGTCGTTGTTTTGATCGGATGATCGCTGGACTATTCCTTCAATTTGAAAGGTTCCTTCATCAGCGCCACTGCCATTCCCTGATAATGCATAGCCCCGCAGTCTGTAGTACAACTGAATATTGTCTTTTCCATCCTCCCTTTGGCTTGCGATGGCATTATTTGCACTGCTCAGAAGCACTGGCTTTGCGGCCTCAGTGGAGTCGCTAAGTGGATCAGCCGTGAGACTTAGGCTGGTATCCGTGCATAGTTCGCTCAGTGGAAAATCTGTTGAATTTGGGTTTCTCCAGCCCCATCCCTGCTCATCATTCCGTAGGGTAAGAAAGTAACCTTTGTACTTGGTTTTATCATCGCGATTGACTTCGCCGAGGATGCGATTGAAGCCATTGATGGCAGCATTTTCGGCCATCTGTTGATAGCTTTCGGAGGCACCAAGTTTGCGAGCAATGATCTGGCGAATCATCAGCCCTGTGATGCCGCTGATTAGTATCATTCCCATGAATAATGTAAGAACCATGGTGATTCCATGCTCTTCTCTCTTTGTTGGAGACTGGACAATCCGATGTGATCGTATTGGTTTCATGGCTCAAGAGCAATCGACATTTGTTGCGGAATTATCTTTATTTCCGCTACTTACTTCGCTGGCACCATTGTTTAGATTCAGGCAGCCAATCACGTCGTAGTTGCTATTTGCGCTATCCCTTGGGATGCAATTAAAATTAAACGTTGATCCGCTGATCGTTGCGCTCATGCTGTAGTGACCGTTGCGCAGGTTGATTTTGTTGAAGTTCTGGTCTCCGCTTGCTGTGCCGCTTTCTTTTCGTATCGCGGCCATCGTATTTAAATCTGCCCAGCCAGATGGTGGCTCGCTGAACTCATCATTGAATGCCATTGTTGATGTCATGATTGTAGACATCGATGCGGCGCATTCCTTTTGATTTGTTGCTGTTAATTGTCGTAGGTAATTAGGGGTGCCGATCGATAGAAGGATCCCTATGACAGTTGTTGTCACAAGCAGCTCAGCCAATGAGAACCCCATTGATTTGTTGGCTTGGATTGGAGTCGTCATTGGCTTGATCGGCGAATTAATTCGTTTTGAATCCAGGTTGGCTTTTTGAGGTTTGTTGTTTATATATGCTTGCTACGTTTGATTGTGTGGGATAAGCCTCCGCGCTTGTTTGTATCGCAGAGGCTTTTGAGGGTTAGTCCTTTGCCTTTTGGCTAGATAGATGTTGTGTTATTAAACGTCCTCGGCTTCAATCTCCGTAGACATGTTTCCGGTGGCTACATCGAGGATAAAACTTTGATTTATGTCGGGAGACGCCAGGCCTGTTGTTGAGGAGCTGCATGCAGTTGGTGCTTCTCCTTCGTTTTGGGTAACGACACCCTTCCATACGAGTTTCCCAAATCTTTTCCCGTTTTCTGGGTGCAGGTTATCAGCAACGTTTTGTCCTTCAGAGACGCCCACCTTGCAAGCAGACATCAGGGCTTTCCCTTGTGCATTCGCTGCTGAAATGTCGGCCCTGTTTTTCTGGGCAATAAATCCTGGTACTGCCACAGAAGACAGTGTTCCAAGAATGACCACTGTGATCAGTAGTTCAATCAGTGTGAATCCTTTTTGCAGCGTGTTGCGGGCTTCCTTGCGGTTCAGCACTGCCAGCTGAAGTTTGGAATTGAGTGAAGTCATTGCTTAAAAGTGTTTGTTGTTGATGTGCACCGTTGGTGCCGACATGACAACCATGACTCGTTCCGTTGTCGTGCAAAGAAGCTTTGGCTAAAGCTTCCCTAAGAACGTTCTTAGTTTTTCTCTCAGATTCGTGGCGCTTCGCTCTTTTCCGTCTCTGCGGGTCTGGTTGCAATCCACCTCTTTGTTGGCAGTGGTGGCTGGTTATGCGGCTTTGTTTGCCTTTGGCACCTCTCTGGCTCAGGCGGAGCGGCTCCAGCGTCATCAGCGGCTGGTGGATCAGATCCGTCTTGGTTTGACCAATGGATCCCTTTCTCTGCCGCTGCCTCCAGGGTTTGGGGTTCAGGCGAATCTGGTGCCCTCTCGTCCATCTGCGCAAGTTCTGGCTGTACGCAAGATCGATGGAGCTTCGTTTTTGGTTAGCCGAAGCGTCTTGTCTCGTCGCGCTGCACCCGATGCTGAGCTGGTGGTGCGGCAGAACATCACGGCCTCGGTTCAGAGCCAACGGCGGGATCAGCTGCTGTTAATCGCAGCAGCAGGGATGTCCCTGCTGCTTGTTTCCTTGTTGTTCCGCGTGGTGTTGTGGCGAGGCCTGATCAAACCACTTCAGTCACTGAGCGATGAGCTATCTCGTCTTAGTGCTGACTCTTTAGGCCAGCAAACGCTTGATCCAGTCGGTCAGTCGCGCGAACTGCAGCCCATTGTTGAAGCCTTCAACCAGCTCCAATCTCGCTTGGCGGAGGCATGGCAGCGGGAACGTCGCTTTGTCGATGGTGTCGCCCATGAGCTGCGAACGCCAATCACGGTGATCTCGGGTCATGCCCAGAGCCTTCAAGATGAGCTGCCTGCAGCGAGCCCAGCCAAGGTGGCCCTGATTGCCGCTGAATCGGAGCGCCTGGGGGGGCTGGTCGCGGTCATGCTCGATCTGGCCCGCAGCGATGCCGGCAGGCTGAACTTGGTATTGGAATCTCTAAATCTCGAACTGGTTCTTGTGGATGCCTTTGAGCGGCTCCAAAGCCTGGCTCCCCACCGATTGCACCTGGCACCTCCTGCAAACGTGCAGATTCCGCGCATCACAGCCGATACCGAACGGCTGCAGCAGTGCCTTGCTGCTCTTGTCGACAACGCTTTGCGTTACTCCACTGGAGCGGTGCAACTAGCGGTATCGGCTTCAGACAACAGCGTGATTTTGCACGTGCTGGATCAAGGCCCAGGTATCCCTGAAGCTGAACGCAGCCTGGTGCTGCAGCGGTTTGTGCGCGGCAGCACCGCAATCGGCACCCGTGGCAGCGGCATCGGCTTGGCCACTGTCCATTTGTTGATGAACGCCATGCAGGGAGAGCTATTGATCGGTGATGCCCCGGGTGGTGGAGCTGATCTGAAACTTTGCTTCAGGATTTCGGATCCCCCACCCGTGCCATGAAGCCCACGCCGCGCACGGTGTGCAGCAGTTGCGGCTCTCCTATGGCTTCCACCTTCTTGCGCAGGTAGCCCATGTAGACGTCGAGGGTGTTGGGATCGCCAACGAAGGGCGCACCCCACACGGCATCCAAAATCGTTTGCCGCGATTGCACTTCATCGGCATTCCTCACCAGGAACAGCAGAACTTCAAACTCCCGCTGCGAGAGCGCAATGCTGCGTTCGCCCCGTTGAGCGCGGCGTTCAATTGGATCGAGCAGCAGATCACCGAGTCCAATGGCGCTTGCTTCTCCGCGCGCGTCTTGTTCATAGCCGCCGCGGCGCAGCCGGGCCCGCACCCGGGCATGGAGCTCCTTGAGGTTGAACGGCTTGGTCAGGTAGTCGTCCACGCCGGCGTCGAGGGCCTGAACCCGTTCGTCCACATCGTCGCGGGCGGTGAGCATCAACACCGGTGTGGTGTTGCCGCTGCTGCGCAGCCGGCGGCAGAGTTCTACGCCGGAGAAGTCGGGCAGCGTCCAGTCCAGCACCACCAGATCGAAGCTCTCCTGGCGCCAACGCAGCAGAGCGTCTTGGCCGTTGTCGCAGCCGATGCACTGATGGCCGGCGCCCCCGAGTTCCTCGATCAGGAACCGCAGCAGTTCCGGGTCGTCATCGACGATCAGCAGCCTGCTCGGCTCCGGACTCAAGGGCTGGATGCAATCACTCCAGGCTAAGTCGGCCCACCAGCGGGGAATGCTTCATCCAGTGTTCGTTGACGTTGGATGCGATTGCCTGATTCACAGCAACGGGGGTTTGCCCTGCCCCTGGCGATCACCACTTCGGCGCTGCTCTTGCTCAGCAGTTTGTCGTTGCAGACCCTGGCCTTGCACGCGCGCCAGCGCAGCCATCAGGCGCTGGCTACTGCCCAGACCCGCGATGCCGAGCGTTCGGTGGCAATGGCCTTTCAACAGCTCGCCACCGGTGCCCATGCCTGCCTTTTGGCGTTGCCCTCCTCGGACTGGGATGGATTGGCGGTGTGCCCTGGGGCGAATCCTGCAGCGCTCCAAGCCGGCCGCGTTGCCGATCGTGAGTGGCAACTGCTGCAGTGGCAACCTTATGGCGCGATGGCTGGAAGGCTGGAGCTGCATTGGAGTGATGGCCTTCAGAGCCGGTTGGATCTGGAGCTGCTGCCATGACGCTCACGGAAGTTGTCGTCTCCGCTGTGATCCTGGGGGTCAGCAGCCAGGTATCGCTCCAGGGTTGGTCGCGCACCAGCCAGGCCGCCACCACATCGGCCCGCACCGATCAACAGGTGTGGTTGCTCGAGCAACGGCTCCTGGCCAGTCATCGTGCCTTGGCCAGAGCGACCGTCGCTGATGCGGCTTGTCGTTGGGACCGTAAGGCGGTCGTTGCGGTTCTGGAGGGCTTGCCCAAAGACGCCGACCTTGAAACGACATGGCGTTTTGAACCTTCAGCGGATGGCCTCTGGCTCGTCGTCGAGCTGACGGATCCCGATGCTGCGATTCCGTTCAAGCGGAGCCAGTTGTTGACCCCTGCTGGGGTGGGGCATTGCCCGCCGGAGGCGACGGATGAGCTGTGATCCGATCCGCGGTCGTCGGGCCAATGGCTTCAGCCTGCTGGAGTGCCTGGTGGCGGTGGCGCTGCTGGGGATCCTTTCGACCTTGGTCATCCCCAGCTCCAATGCCGTGCAACGGCGCTTGGAACTGGACAGTGGTCTGCGCCGCTTGCGGGTGGGGCTGGATCGGGGCCGGATGGCCGCCGAACGGGATCGCCAGCCCTGTGCCCTGCAGCTCAGCGCGACCGGTTGGCAGCCGCCGCTGGCGGGCGATCTGCCGGCCTGCAGTGGGGGTGTGACGCCCTTGGTTGAAACAGGTGAAGGAGAGCTGGAGTTGCGCAGCAACCTGCCGGACGCCGTTCGCTTCAGCACTAATGGGTTGGTGCTCGATGGCGGCCTGGTGGTGTTGTCCCACCCCAGCCATGCTCAGGCGTTATGCCTGGTGATCGGCCTGCCCCTGGGCATCAGCCGCAGTGGTGTGTACCGCGGCGATCCCAGTGGCTCCCTGAACAGTGCCCTCTGCCTGCCGCGCGATGCGTAAGCCTCACCCTGATCAAGGTTTCACTCTGGTGGAGTTGATGCTTGTCGCCCTCCTGGGCTGTCTGATCTGCGGTGTTGCATTTCAGCTCTTGTTCGCAGAGACGCGTCAGGGGGGCTCTTTGGCAGAAAGCTTGCAGTTGAAGCAATGGCAACGGCGCACGCTTGAGCTGGTGAAGGGCGATCTGGAGCGCGCCTCCACCTGGCGGATCGATCCTGATGCTTCTGGCACTTGGCCCTGTGCTTTGGCCGGTCGGCAACCCAAGCTCGCCATCACACCCAGAGATGGCTCTGATCTTGTTCTGTACAGCTTGGGTACGGCGCCATCAGCGATCTGGCGTGGTTCGGTGTTGATGCGCTGCGGGCCTGCCTTTGATCTACAGGGCGGGATTCGTGCGGGCAGTCGTTATCAGAACCGCGTTGTCTTGGATGGCGTGGATCGCTTTGAGCTCCACCAGCCGCCGGGATTGCCGGTGTTGCAGATGGAGCTGGAACAACGCACTCGCCTTGGTGGCCGTGTTCACTCCCAGGGGGTGGGTTAGGGCTCCGTGATTGGCTCCGGCTCGGGCGCCATCAAGAAGAACACCGTCAACGCCACTTCCGACAGCGCCAGGAGCAGGTGATCCAGCCAGCCGAATTCCACGCCCATGCCCATGGCTGCAATCCAGCTGTTCACCACCACCATCACCGTCGCAAAGATCGCCAACACCAGCGCAGGTAGCGGCTGCAGCAGGCGTCGTTGTTCCCAAACGACCCACAGCAGAGGAATCAACACAACCGTGCAGACGCCATGGAGGATGCGCATCGACACATCGCTATGCATGTGCGGTGTGATTGCAGCCCAGAGGTTCACCGGGATCAGCAGGGAGCAGAACACCAGAAACGGAATCATGACGGCAGGATCACGGTGAAGCAGCTGCCTTCGCCGAGGCGGCTGTGCACCTCAATGCTGCCGCCCATTCCTTCAACTAGCAGCTTCACCACCGAAAGTCCTAAGCCGGAGCCTGTCTTTTTCGGAGCGTTGCTGCCGCGTTGAAAACGCTCAAACACTGTGTCCAATTCAGCCTCTGGGATGCCGATGCCTTGATCGATCACATCGATCAAGGCAGCACTGGTGGTGTGCCGCAGCACCAGGCGGATCGGTGTGTCCTCCGGCGAATACTTGTCGGCGTTTTCGATCAGATCCAGCAGCACCTGTCGCAGGCGGGCGGGGTCGGCCAACACCAGGGCGTCACGGCCGGCTGGATCATCGGGGAGCTCCACCCTCAGCGGACGCTTCAGGGTGTGATGGGCCAGATCTGCCGCCTGTTCAATTTGATCGACAAGTTGCACCTCTTCTCGACACAGGGCCAGTTTTCCTGAATCGCTGCGCGACAGGTCCAACAAGTCATCCATGAGGCGTCGCATGCGGATGCTTTCCTCTTCCGCGGTCTGCAGGCCTTTCACCTGATCGGGGCTGAGGTTGTTGGCTCGTTTAATGGTGCGGTGCAGATAGCCCTGCACGATGGTGAGGGGTGTGCGCAGTTCGTGGCTGACCGCACTCACGAACTGGCGTTGTTGACCCCAGGATTGGGCGAGGCGTTCCAGCAGTGCGTTGTAAGTGCGGCTGAGTTGGATCACTTCACTGGGGCCGTCGTCCAGATGAAGGCGGGCAGAGTTCAAGGTGTCGGCTGTCACCTGATCGGTGGCTGCACTTAATTGATCAAGCGGGCGAATGATGCGTTCGACAAACCAGCTCACTGATAACAACGTCACCGTGAGGCAAGCCCCCCAGATCAGAATCATTAGCCCCAGGTAGTCGCTCAGAGCCTCCTGATTGGATCCCACTTCGTGATTGATCCATAGCCTTGCGCCAGATGGATACTGCTCAACCAGTTCGCTCAGGTATTGCGTTTCGGCGCTGTCGATCAGCAGTTGCTGTCCTACAACCTTCCCTTGATTGGCACGCATGGAGGCTTGCATCGCCTCATTGGAGCGTGGGATGTAATCACTCTGGGGAATGATCAATGCGCCGTCGGGTTGCTCCAACCAGAGCGTTGTGCGATGGCTGGAATGGTCGTCAAGAACATCGCTTAGAAGGGCATCGTCTGATTGATCAGCAATGGCCTGCTGGCAGTACTCCGCACTGCGTCTCAACACCGAGATTTCTTGCTCGATCAAATTCCGTTGGCCAATCCATAGGCCCACCGATGAGGCTCCGGTGAACCCGATGAACACCATCAGATAGGTGGTCAGTTGCAGCTGGCCTTGGAGGCTTCCCAGCAGACGCTGTCGCCAGGGGTGTACAGGGGGCATGACTTCATTCTTCCGCGGTTCGGGAGACAATGCATCTGCCCGAGGCCAACTTGCCCGTGACCCGCAGCCTCTCGACCCGCATGGCCCGCTGGGGGCTGGTGATCGTGGGGATCTATTTGTTGGTGGCGTTGATCACGCCCGTGCTGGTGAGTGTTGGGATCCTTCCGGATGCCAATGCTGGCCTCGAGAACCCGATCTATTCAGGCCCCAGCTGGACCCATTGGTGCGGCACGGACCGCTTGGGCCGGGATGTGTGTGTGCGCACCATGGCCGGCAGTGGGGTCGCCCTTCAGGTGGTGCTGCTGGCGGTTGGCTTGGCCTTGGTGGGCGGTGTGCCCCTGGGGGTGGTGAGTGGTTACTTCGGTGGCGCTGTCGATCGTGTGATGGTCTTGTTGATGGACACGCTCTACACCCTGCCAGTGCTGTTGTTGTCGGTGGTGTTGGCGTTTCTGTTGGGCAAGGGAATTCCCAATGCCGCCGCCGCACTCTGTGTGGTCTACGTGCCGCAGTACTTCCGGGTGGTTCGCAACCAAACCGCCCAGGTGAAGAGCGAACTGTTTGTTGAAGCCGCCCAGAGCCTGGGGGCGGGGCCGCTCTGGATCCTGCGGCGTTATCTGTTCCGCAACGTCATCACCTCAGTGCCTGTGCTGCTCACCCTCAATGCCGCCGATGCGGTGCTGGTGCTGGGGGGGCTGGGATTTCTCGGCCTGGGCCTGCCGGAGACCGTGCCCGAATGGGGCGGTGATCTCAATCTGGCGCTGGCTGCGGTGCCCACTGGGGTGTGGTGGACCGCGCTGTTCCCAGGCCTGGCGATGTTTGTTCTTGTGCTTGGTCTGTCCTTCCTTGGGGAAGGCATTGAGGCTTGGGTGAGCGGCGGCGAAGCCCGCCCCGCGTCAGACTGACCACATCGGCACGGGTTTGATGGCCTGGTGGATCAGCCTGATTTTGCTGAGCATGGCTGCACTGCTCTGGAAGAAGAGCTGCGACAGCATGGACGATGTGATCGCTTTGCTCGAGCGGATTCTGGCCACCACCTTGGTGATGGTGGTGGTCCTGGTGAGCCGCAATTTGCTGCTGGAGGCAGCGGTGTTAATTGCTGCGATTCAGTTGCCTGGGGTGCCGCGGCGGCCGCGTTGAGCTCAGGCTTGTTTCGGGGCCTTCACCTCTCGGATCGAAATCCGGCAGGAGCTCGGGAAGATGGCGTGGGCTGCTTCCACGGCATGGCTGAGATCATCGGACTGGAGCATTTCCTCGCCCCACTCGTGGCCGCAGTGATACGTGACCGCGTACTGGTGCAGCTGTTTGTTGTCCATTGCTGACAATCCGCTGCTTTGGTTATGGCCCAGGGTTCGCGGAGATACAAGTGTTTTGTCGGATCAGCAGCGCAGCTTCACAGTCCGAGGCAGCTCTTCCATCAGTTCGCCTTCCTCACTCAGGGCGGGGTAAGGCCGTTGCTGCTCTTGGCACCAGCGGGCCACCTCGGGGTAAGACCATTCGAACAGCAATTGTTGGTACTGCTCCGGCTTGAGCCCTTCGCCTTGGGTCGGCGCCAGGCCAGCTGCCTGGCGTTGGCGCAGCGCCTCGAATAGCAGGGTGGCGGTGGCGACCGACACGTTCAGTGACTGCACCATGCCGCGCATGGGGATGAACAGCGCTTCATCCATCAGATCCCTGGCCTGATCGGTCAGCCCCCATTTCTCCGCCCCAAGTACGAAGGCTGTGGGCCCGGTGAAGTCGCACTCTCGGTAGTCCTTGGCATTGACCCCGAGATGGGTCCCGTAGAGGCGGAACCCCCGCTCTTTCAAGCAGCGGATTGCTGTTTCGGTATCGGGGTGGTCATGCAGAGGCACCCATTTCTGGCTGCCCTGGGCCGTGCTGTTGAAGGTTCGTGGGCGCCCGTCAAAACTCACCGCGTGGGCTTCCAGCGCTCCGACGGCATCACAGCTGCGCAGGATCGCGGACAGGTTGTGAGGTTTCTCCACGTGTTCAAGCAGCACGGTGAGATCCGCCATCCGGTGGTCCAGTACGGATTTCAGCCGCTCAAATCGTCGCGGCAGCAGGGGCATGGGCGATGACTCGGGTTAGAGCAATAGATGGGGGCCCTTCCATGCTTGGAAGCCTGGCAGGACAATCAAGAAGTCTGCGCTTCTGTCGTTATCCAGACCCCGCTTAAGGATCCCTCTGTTGAACCGTACGTCTCCGGCGGCACCGGAGAACGTCTGGGTTCTGATGCATGAAAGCTCCCATCAAAGCCCCGCAGATTGATGGAGTCGTCTTCATCCACATTTGATCAGCGTGTTTGGAGCGAGGTGGCTCGCATCCCCCACGGTCACTTGGCGACGTATGGCCAGATCGCTGATTTGATCGGTGCCTACGGCTGCGCGCGTCAGGTTGGCTGGGCGCTGCGTCGCCTCAAGCTCCCATCCCCTGTTCCCTGGCACCGCGTGGTGAATGCTCAGGGTCGGATCTCGATGAGCCTCAGCCGTGAGGGAAGTGACTGGATGCAGCGGGAGCTGCTGATGGCAGAAGGCATTCCGGTGGATGCGGAAGGACGCTTACCCCTACGCCAGTTCCTCTGGCACCCGGACACCCATGCTGGAGCTTGATGCGTGGTGTTCTTGTCTGATTCGGCTCCGATTGGACTGCTGCCGCGCCGCCTCGCCTGGGATGTATTGCAGGCAGTTGCGGCTGGGGCCTATGCCGATGTGGCGCTGGAGCGGTTGCTGCGGGAGCGGGATCTCAAACCCTCGGATCGAGGCTTGGTGACCGAGCTGGCTTATGGAGCAATCCGTCAACGCCGCTACCTCGATGCCTGGCTGGATCGGCTGGGCAAAGTCCCCGCGTCAAAGCAGCCGCCCAAGCTGCGCTGGCTGTTGCACGTGGGTCTCTATCAACTGCTGCTGATGGAGCGGATTCCAGATTCAGCAGCGGTGAACACCGCCGTTGAATTGGCCAAAACCAGCAAGGGTCTGGCACGGCTGGCGCCCGTGGTGAATGGGGTTCTGCGGGCGGCACTGCGGGCGCGGGATGCCGGCGAAACCCTTGAGCTGCCGAATGATGAGGCGGCACGGCTGGCCCAGGGCTATTCCCTTCCGGATTGGTTCACCCAGTTGTTGCTCGACTGGCGCGGTTCGGAGGGGGCCGCGGCGGTGGCGACCGCCTGCAACCGTGTGCCGGATCTGGATTTGCGGGTGAATCGGCTGCGCTCGAGCCCGCAGCAGGTGCAGCAGGCGCTTGCTGCGGCAGGAATCAGCAGTGAGCCCATCGTTGATTGTCCTGATGGCTTGCGCATTTCCGGGCACAGCGGCGACCTGCGCCACTGGCCCGGTTATGCCGAGGGCCATTGGTGTGTTCAGGATTGTTCGGCGCAATGGATTGCGCCTCTGCTGCAACCCCAGCCGGGGGACCGGATCCTGGATGCCTGCGCTGCGCCGGGGGGTAAAGCAACCCATTTGGCGGAATTGGTGGGAGATCAGGCTGAGATCTGGGCTGTGGATCGGTCGCCTGGACGGCTCAAGCGCGTCGCTGCCAATGCAGCTCGGCTAGGCCTTGCTTCCATTAATGCTCTTGCAGCGGATGCCACCAACTTGTTGGAAGAGCATCCCCAATGGCGTGAATCCTTCCAGCGGATCCTGATCGATGCGCCCTGCTCTGGGCTTGGGACCCTGGCCCGTCACCCCGATGCCCGTTGGCGGGTGACGCCGCAATCCATCCGTGGCCTTCTGCCCCAACAACAGGCTCTCCTGGATGGGCTTGTGCCGTTGCTGGCTCCCGCTGGATCGTTGGTTTATGCCACCTGCACCATTCATCCAGATGAAAATCAGGCTCAGGTGCATGCCTTGCTGAAGCGTCACCCCACGCTGCGATTGGAGGAGGAAAGCCAGCGCTGGCCTGATCAAGCCAGCGGGGGGGATGGGTTCTATTCCGCAGTGCTTCAGCGGGTCTAGGCCGTTGGATTAATCCCGGGTCCAGCGGCGTCCTTGGCGATCAACGTTGTCGTCTTGCGAGCGGTTTCTCCATAGGTAAGGCGTCTGGCGACGTGGAGGTGCCACGGGAGTGGGATTGCTCAGTTCCGTCTCTCCAGTCGGTTGAGGCGCTTCAGACTCGGAGGTGGCCTTCGGGTCTTGCTTGGGTTTTGTCTTGGGGGGTTTGGCGATCGTTTTTGGATCGACCGCCAGACGCATTTTTCGTTTCAGCTTGGGTTTGTCAGGGAAGGCGCGGACGGGAATCTCGTCCTTGATCTGAAGCATGAATTGTTTCCAAGCCCATGCCGCCTCGCCGCTCGTACTTTTGGTGGCTCGATCGTCGTCGTATCCGAACCAGACGCCAGTCGTGAGCTGAGGAATTGAACCGATGAACCAGAGATCGCGGGTGTTCTCTGACGTTCCTGTCTTTCCAGCAACCTGCCGATCATCGAGTTTCGCGGCGATGCCTGTGCCGCCGGTCACGACCCGTTGCAGCATCCAGTTCATGGTGTCCGCGACATCACTATCAACCGCTCGTCGTCCTCTGTTTCCACTCAATCGCCGACTCCAAAGAAGCTCATTCTTGGGGCCACGGATTTCCTCAAAGGGGCTGGGTGTGAAATACACACCGCGATTGGCCATGCCTGCATAAGCCGCAGTCATGTCGAGGATGGTTTGCTCGTAGGCACCAATAGCCATGGGGTAGTACTTGCCGAGAGGACGCTCGGTGCCGATGTTGAAGTTGTTGGCAATGTCAATGACGGCATCAAACCCAACGATGTCTTGAAGTTGAACAGCCACCGTGTTGAGTGAATTCTTCAGAGCATCGGCCAGGGAGATGTTGCCGTAGTACTTGTTGCCAAAGTTTTTGGGGCAGTAGCCATTCCAGCAACGCTTTGCGTCAAACACCTTTGTTTCGGGTTTCATCCCCCGATCAATGGCTGCTGCATAAGGAAAAAGCTTGAAGGTTGAACCTGGAGAGCGCAGCGCCAGGATGGTGCGGTTGAACTGACTCCTGGAGAAATCCTTCCCGCCCACCATCACTCTCACCAGTCCGTTGCCGGGATCGATCGAAACCATCGCGCCTTCAGTGTCGAATGGTGCATTGGCTCGAACAACCTGCTGAGCTTTTTTTTGCCAATCGAGATTGAGGCTGGTGCGAACTTTGACACCACCAACTTCAAGTTGTTCGGGAGTTAAAAGTTTGGGCAGTTCTTGGGCAATCCAAGTGGTGAAGTAGGGCGCTGCACTGTTGAAATATTTTGGTGTTGCAGGCTTAAGCCCCAGGGGGCTGTTGCGACCGCGCTCCGCTTCGCTGGTGGAGATGAACCCTGCTTGTGCCATCCGATCGAGAACGATCGAACGCTGTTCCGTCGCTAGATCAGGGTTGACCAGGGGGGAATAGATCGAAGGTGCCGGGGGTAGCCCAGCGATCATCGCCGCTTCCGGAACTGTGAGCTGATCTGGGGTTTTAGAGAAATAGATCCAGGCCGCATCGGCGACGCCATAGGCGCCGGATCCCAGGTAGACGTAATTGAGGTATTGCTCGAGGATCTGCTGCTTGCTCAGCTGACGTTCCAGCTTCATCGCCAGAGCCGCTTCCTTGAGTTTGCGTGTGATGGTGCGGTCTTGGCTCAGGAAGACAGTTCGGGCCAGCTGCTGCGTGATGGTGCTCGCCCCTTCCCGAACAGCGCCCTGGCGGACATTGGTGACGATGGCGCGGGCGATCCCCCAGCCATCCACGCCGTCATGCTGATAGAAACGCCGATCTTCCGCGGCGATGAAGGCTTCCGCCACCGTTTGCGGCATCGTGCCGGGCTTGACCTTCTCGCGGGTCGCTGGCCCCAGCTTCTGGATCACCTTGCCGTTGGTGGAAAGCAGGGTGATCGTTCCCGGTCGGTTGAAGCTGGCAATTCCCCGGGCATCTGGAAGAGTTGCATCCACAAGCTCAGTCAGAGCTCTCGTGCCCAGTGCAGCGCCCACGCCCACTGCAGCTGCAGTGCCAGCGATCAGAGCCCATTGCAGGCGGGAACGGTTCACATCACCTGGGTCAGGGTGCTGTGGCCCACAGCCAGGGCGGTTACAAGCATTCCGAGCACCAAGAACGGCTGGGCGCTGGCTTGATATTTGACGTCAAAGGCCACGGGGTCTCTCAACAACCAGATGTCTTGGAAGGTGATCTGAGGAACGATCAAGAGAACCAACAGAACCGCTGCGAAATGCTGGCCGATCCCAATCAAGACGGCAACCATCGCCAGCTGAAAAACATCAATCATTCCGGCGCTGATCCAACTGGCACGTTCGATCCCGAAGACCACAGGCAAGGATTGAAGGCCGAGCTCGCGGTCGCCTTCGACGCTCTTGAAGTCATTGACAACAGCGATGCCAAGTCCCGCCAGGCTGTAAGCGAGGGTCAGCAGCGCTGTGCCCCAGGTGAGTTGCCCAAACAGGGCCTGACCTGCCCACCAGGGAAGGGCGATGTAGCTGGCCCCGAGGGCGTAGTTCCCCAGCCAGCCGTTCTGCTTCAGCTTCAGCGGCGGAGCTGAGTAGATGTAGCTCACAAAGGAGCCACCCAAGGCCAGGAGAAAGACCACTGGGGTGTTGTGTCCTGCCCAACGGTCGAGTCCGTAGGAAACCGCCAGGCCTGCCAGCAGCAACACCCAGATCTGCAGCTTGACCTGACCCAGGGGGATCGCCCCCGATGGAATCGGCCGGTACGGCTCGTTGATCGCGTCGATCTCGCGGTCGTAGTAATCGTTGATGGTCTGGGTGAAGCCCGCCAGCAGGGGACCACTCATCAACATGCAGGCGAAAGCTGCCAGCACGTGATCCAAGCGCCATTGGTAGTTACCGCTGGCGGCCGCGCCACAGATCACTCCCCAGATCAAAGGGATCCAGGTGACCGGTTTCATCAGCTGCAGCCGCAGCTTCCAGATGTTGGTGGTGCCGGAGGCACCTTTCATCCCAAGCAGCTGACGCGCGTCGCTCACGGAGACTGTCCTCAGGAGGCGGCGATTTCGTCTTCGAAGAACCAGCTGGTGGATCCATCACTGAGCTCGACCACCACACCGATTCCCTTGCCGTCGACGGTGCGGAAATCCTTCACTGTGCCGTTGGCGTCCTTCTTGAGAAGGTCCACCATCGCCTGTGGAATGCGATCCCGCACGCGGGTCACGCGAACCTTGGAGCCGATCGAGATGACGTCACCCTGGGACATGGCCTGCGAGGCTTGGATAGTGGCGCAACCTTAACAGTCGCTTTTGCGCCGAATCGATGGTTGCTCTGCGTCTGATTCCCTGCCTGGATGTCGCCCGTGGACGGGTGGTGAAAGGTGTCAATTTTGTTGGCCTGCGCGATGCCGGTGATCCGGTGGAACTCGCCTGCCGTTACAGCCGTGCAGGGGCTGATGAGCTGGTTTTCCTCGATATCGCGGCCAGCCATGAGGGGCGCGGCACCCTGATCGACATGGTGCGTCGCACCGCTGAATCGGTCACGATTCCTTTCACAGTGGGCGGTGGGATCAGCACCGTTGAGGGGATCACCGAGCTGTTGCGGGCCGGTGCTGACAAGGTGAGCCTTAACTCTTCGGCGGTGCGTCGGCCTGAGTTGGTGCGGGAGGGGGCTGATCAGTTCGGCTGTCAGTGCATTGTTGTGGCCATTGATGCCCGTCGGCGCGATGCAGGTGGGTGGGACGTGTATGTGAAAGGAGGGCGTGAGAACACCGGTCTCGATGTTGTGGAGTGGGCGAAGAGGGTGGCGGGCCTCGGGGCCGGCGAGATCCTGCTGACGTCGATGGACGGCGATGGCACCCAGGCTGGATACGACCTCGCCTTGACCCGGGCCGTGGCGGATGCCGTCCCCATTCCGGTCATCGCCTCCGGAGGAGCTGGTTGCATGGATCACATCGCCGAAGCTCTGGATGTAGGCCCCGCGGGAGGGCATGCCTCTGCAGCGTTATTGGCTTCTCTTTTGCACGATGGCGTTCTCACGGTGGAACAGATCAAGCAGGATCTGCTCTCCCGTGGCCTGACGATTCGTCCATGAAGCCTGGTGATCCCGCGGCGGTTGAACAGCTGTTTGATGCGGTGGCTCCGCGCTACGACCGCCTGAACGATGTGCTCAGTTTCGGGCTGCATCGTCAGTGGAAACGTCAGCTGGTGCGGGCCCTCAAGCCAGTTGCTGGTGAACAGTGGCTGGACCTGTGCTGCGGAACAGGCGACCTGGCCTTGGAGCTGGGGCGCTGTGTGCGCCCAGGCGGCGCGGTGACCGGTTTGGATGCGGCCGCGGCTCCACTGGAGCGGGCCCGCCAGCGCCAACGGCAGCAGCCTTGGTTGCCGGTGTCCTTCCAGCAAGTGGATGCCCTGCAAACCGGATTGCCCAGTGCCTGTGCTGACGGCGCAGTAATGGCCTACGGGCTGCGCAATTTGGCGGACCCGTTGCAGGGGCTGAAGGAACTGCGACGGCTGCTGAAGCCAGGGGGACGCGCAGGGGTGCTGGATTTCAATCGATTGCCGGCGAGCGGAGCGGCGGCTGCCTTTCAGCGCTTCTATCTGCGTCGCCTGGTGGTGCCCGCCGCCGCTTCAGTGGGTTTGCGCGAGGAATACGCCTATCTGGAGAGAAGCCTTGAGCGCTTCCCTGATGGACCTGAGCAGGAGCGCTTGGCACAGGAGGCGGGATTTGCTGAAGCGATCCATCGCTCTGTTGTGGGAAGACAGATGGGGGTTTTGACTCTCAGGGCGTGAATCTTTGGCTGTGTCGCTTGCGACGCGCCCCGTTACTGACCTAGAAAAGCTAAAGAGAAAGTTAAGGGGAGGGTCCGGTTTGGCGTTTCCGCTGCCGAAGCTGCTGCCCCGTATCGAAGAGCTGCTTCAAGAGGTGGAGTGGCTGGATGGTCTGATCCTGATCACAGATTCCGATCGCGCCTGTTTCGTCTCCTTCTCTCAGGTGGATCCGCTGCTGCGCCGCCTGCGTCAGCGACCCAAGGGCCCGGAAGTGGCCGAAAAACTCTGCATGTCCCTGCTCGATTGCCACGGCAAGGGAGGGGCGAAGCCCGTTCTGGTCTTTCAAGGGGATGGCAGTTTCTGGCTCGGAATGATTGGCCCCAGCGGCAGCAATCCGCATCGCCATCACGCCATTGCGCACCTGCACCGTTGCTTGGCCTTGGAGGGCTGACCGGTCACTGGGCAGAATCGGAACTCAGGTAGCCCCGGCCCAGTGCATTTTCAGGACATCATCAGCACGCTTAACCGGTTCTGGGCGGATCAGGGGTGTTTGCTGCTGCAGCCCTACGACACGGAAAAGGGGGCCGGCACCATGAGCCCCCACACGGTGCTTCGTGCCATCGGCCCCGAACCCTGGGCCGTGGCCTATCCCGAACCCTGTCGCCGCCCCACCGACGGCCGCTATGGCGACAACCCCAACCGGGCTCAGCACTACTTCCAGTACCAGGTGCTGATCAAGCCGTCTCCCGATGGCATTCAGGAGACCTATCTGGCTTCACTCGAGGCGTTGGGCATCAAGGCTGCTGATCACGACATCCGTTTCGTCGAAGACAACTGGGAGTCCCCCACCCTTGGCGCCTGGGGTGTGGGCTGGGAAGTGTGGCTCGATGGCATGGAGGTCACCCAGTTCACTTATTTCCAGCAATGCGGAGGTATTGACTGCAAACCGGTTTCCATTGAGATCACCTATGGCCTGGAACGGCTGGCGATGTATCTCCAGGACGTGGAAAGCATCTGGGATTTGAGCTGGAACGGCAAACGCAGCTATGGCGAGATCTGGTTGCCGTTTGAAAAGGGCCAGTGCCACTTCAACTTCGAGGCTTCCAACCCGGAGCGGCTCAAGCAGTTGTTTGCCATCTATGAGGCGGAAGCTGCTGATTTGATCGAGAAGCAACTGCCGGCACCGGCCCTGGATTTTGTTCTGAAATGCAGCCACACCTTCAACCTGTTGGAGGCCCGTGGCGTGATTTCCGTGACTGAACGCACGGCCACCATCGGTCGTATTCGAAACCTGGCCCGCAAGGTGGCCGAAGGTTGGTTGGCTGAACGGGAGGCCCTGGGATTCCCGCTGCTGGAGGGGGGAACTCTCGAGACAGCGGCGTAATGGTTTCTGAGTCGACGTCTTTCCGTTGATGGCGTTGCCCTCTGCCTTCTGGTGCTCCTCGTGCTGCGAGGGGTGCTGTGGGGGGCACCAACGCCGAGCTCATCCGATCCATCTCGCTTGATTCAGACACCGTCGGCTGCGGTGGTGATGACTGGTCGATTGGTCGCTGATGTGCGGTCTTTCCCCTCAGGGTGTTCCGTCCTGCTGGAGGTGGACCGGGTCGAGGGGCGACGGGCAAGGGGGCGCACTGAGCTGCAGCTCGCTGACTGCTCTGCACTGCTGCAACAGGGCTGGCATGTCTGCGCAAGGGGGGAGCTGCGGCGTCCGATGCCTGGAGCTCATCCCTTGTTGCCGGGATCGGCGGAGCGTCTGGCACGGCAGGGCAGTTGGAGTCGACTCAGGGTCGACAGCATTGATGTGCTGAGGCGTCCATGGACGCCGTTGGCTGACCTTCGGCGCGATGTTGCTAAGCGGGTTCAACAGGCTGCGGGGCCGCGGCGCGGTGGCTTCTTGGCCGCTCTTGTGCTGGGCAGCGCCCAGGTGCAGCTCCCCGAAGACATACGCCAATCGTTCCGCATTGCCGGCCTGTCCCATGCGCTCGCTGCATCGGGCTTCCACTTGTCTGTGCTGCTGGGCAGTGTGCTGATGCTTGCCCGTCGTTGGCCTCCTTGCTTGCGGCTTCCCCTGGCTGGCATGGCGCTGCTGCTGTTTGTCTGTCTGGCCGGAGCCCAGCCATCGGTGGTGCGGGCAGTGCTGATGGCGGTGATTGCGCTGCTGATTCGTGAGTCAGGCCATCGCAGCCGTCCTTTGGGGGTGCTGGTGGTGACCCTCAGCGGCATGTTGCTGCTTCGTCCTGTCTGGGCTCAGTCAATCGGGTTTCAACTCAGTGCAGCGGCTACTGCAGGGTTAATCCTTACGGCGCCACGCTTGGAGCAGGCTCTTCAGCCATGCCTACCGGATCGCTGCCGGGGCATGGCTTCGGCTTTATCCATCCCAGTCGCGGCTCTTCTCTGGACGCTTCCCCTCCAGTTGTTGCACTTCGGTGCGATGCCGTTGTACGCCCTCCCCGCCAATCTCTTGGTCGCTCCGCTTTTGGCGCCTCTGACGCTGCTGGCCATGTTGTCGGCTCTGTTGGTTCTGCTGTTGCCTCCGTCAGTTCTGCCTGTGCTGCTCTGGCCGGTGCAGCAGATGGCGGGTTTGTTGATTGCCATCGCCTCCTGGATTGGTCACTGGCCTGGAGCCCAATTGCTCACCGGCCGACCACAGCTGTGGGTCGTTGCGCTGCTCGTGGTGGGCTTGTTGCCCTGGTTGCTGTGGGCAAAGGCCAGCAGCCGGAGCTGGGCACTGGTCCCCATGGCAAGTGCCCTGTTTTTCCACGGACTCGTTCAGTTCGGCGATGGACTGGTTGCGGTCAAGCGCTTCGGTCGCCACTGGTTATTGGCTCGCCATCTTGGGCGTGCTGCTCTGGTGAGCACCCATGGAGATGCGCGCAGCTGCCGGATGGCCCAGCGGATCGCCGCTGTGCATGGCCATGCCCGCCTGGATTGGGCCGTGCTTTTGGATCCCGTGGCAACCGACGTCCTTCCCTGTTGGCAAGAGCTTGCGCACCGCGTCGAGGCTCACCAGCAGGGCAGAGCCCCTATCGCCATGGGCCAGGTGCTGCGAAGTGATGGCTTGTCGTTGCAACGCCTGCAGCATCGCGCTGGATCACTGGTGTTGCGGGTGGGACCGCAACGCTGGCTGCTGCTGCCAATGCCCCAGGTGTTTTGGACTCTTCAGGCGCAGCAGGGATCAGGCTCCCAGCACGTCTTCGCTGGCATATGGCTTGGCTTCAAGCCTTCTGCACCGCAGCGCCGTTGGCTTCTGCAGCATTGGGCAGGCTCGCGGTTCATTGGCCTATAAAGTTCCCGTACGCTTTAGGGCGTGTGGAGAGGTGGCAGAGTCCGGTTGATCGCGCACGACTCGAAATCGTGTAGGGGTAACACCCTCGTGGGTTCGAATCCCACCCTCTCCGTTTTGAGCAGCTCCATAAGGGGGCTTTGAAGCCCGAGATTGAAGGCCATGAGGAGTTTCTCAAGGCTCAAAAACAGTGGTTTGGTCCTATGACACGTTGAGCCGGAGCAGTGTATCGAGCAGGCATGGTTGGGAATCAACGTGTTCGGCTAGGCATAGCTTTTGGTGAAATCTTTAGATGCCGTCATTTGATTCCGACTACATAAATCCGCACGTTTATCTATAAAAATAATATTTTATACCTGAAACTGTTTGGTCTGTGTCGGGATAAGTTTAAGTCTTAAAACTTCTGGATTTGACTTCTACTGTCTAGTTTTGAGTCGGTGCATTTATCGTGAATTACAAATATGATTTCCGGAGAGGCTTGCCATTGGCCTGGTTTCTTGTTGGTGCCTTCATTTGACAGCCAATCAATTCGTTTTTTATTTCTTCCTTTTTTGGGGGGGATTGAAAATGTATTGCCATCATTCTGCAAGACATCAGCTATTTGATTTTGAAGATCGCAATTCGATTCGAGCACACTCCTGCCAGGAGGCGTTGCGAAAATCCTGACATCTTATGCAATCCATTAATTAAATCTTTCCATGATTAATGCTCCATTCATGCGCTTCTGAATAGATTCAGAAGGCGTGATTTTGCTGCGGAATAAACTTCAGCATCTTAGGTGATGCATGAAGTATTCAAAACAAAATCTCCGATCATCTGATTCACTATTCTAGATGACTCATTCAGCCATCAACAAAGAGTTGTCCTACGACTACTTAGGCGTCATCGCAGCTTCATCTGCCTTAGCAATCGGGGTTGGACTTCAGAGAACAGAATTAGCTGTTCTTGGAAATATGATGGTCGAGTCTGATTGGATCACATCGGATAATATTGGGCAACTTGTAGGCCTCAATTTAGCTGGATATCTTGCCGGATGTGTGCATCAGACAAGATTAAAGAGAGAGGATCAATCTCTGAGGATGATACGAATTGCCTTAATTGTTTGTATCGTAACATTTTTCATTGAGCCACTTTTCCCTTCGATGGGATGGAATGCAATTTGGCGTTTAGTCTCTGGTTGGGGCTGTGCACACCTCGTTACTGGATTGCCCGGTTTTGGTACGCGCCGATTACATGCCGACCAAAAGCGATTGGCGATGGGAATTATCTTTGCAGGTGCTGGTATTGCACCTCTCTTGGATTCTGTATTACTGCCATTTTTTGTTAAAAGCTCTCCAGTAGCTGCATGGGATTTCACTGGCATTTTCTCTATTTTGTTTGCTGTTCCGATATGGATGTTAATTTCAAGAGGTCTATCGGAAGAGCGAGATTTAAAATTATCACATTCTTCAGCTCAAGGTATACCCAGCTCATCAACACAGGAAAATATCAGTGCTAAATCAACTGCACCGTCAACAATCAATTGGACTCCTGCGCTTAAAATATTTGCACTCACGACACTTCTTTATGGTGCCTCTCAAGTTTCAATTTTAACGTATCAACCTTTATATCTCACTTCAGTTTTTAAGGTCTCGAGCGAAGTGGCTAGCAGTTCATTCGCTTTGGTGGGATTTGGATACACCCTTGGAGCTGTCGTTGCAGGTTTAGTTCCGAAAAAAATTCCGACTGATTCGGTTCTTCTTGCGTCTGTGGTGATTGGCACTATCGGGACCTGTATCTTTGTTTTTTCCCCAATAATCGCAGTTGTTAATCTTGGAGCGTTTCTCTTTGCCTTCTGGAATGGCGCTTACATTGGATTAATCGTAGCTCGGCTTTCAGAAGTTGTTGGACCACGGCTCGTTCGTCCAGCATGGGCTTTGTTCAGCTTTCTTTTAAGCATTGGCTTTGTGGCAATGACGTTTATCGCTGGCTTCATATCAACCTTCTCTGTGACTATGATTTTTTACATCGGTCTGGCCCTTGTTGTTATTAACCTCATTCTCATGTCGTTGACTGCTACGGCATTTAAGAAGCAAAATATTTAGTCGACTAGTGAGTCACAAATTTGACCGTCTTGAATTGAACACATGCCATTCTTAAGTAGAGATTAAATCATTTTGCCACGCATCCACCATGGCTAATATCGATAGTGTCACGGTGGTTTTTGATTGTGAATCAGTTCCGTATTGGCTCTCTCTATCCCGTTGACAAAGATGGAGCACCAAACGTCTTCCTTTCATCAGGATATACTTTAGGGCAGGATAATAATGGCTATTTCGTTAGTGAAAATGGAACAAATAACGGCACGCTTAAGGCTACATTAGAAATTACAACAGATCCGGTTCAGATTAAAAATGTCAGCAAGTTTGTTGGTGATTGGCTGATCCCTCAACTGATCAACAAAGAGGATGAAAATAGCATCTTTAATCAATATCTAACATCTATTACTTCCTCCGTCTCTACAGGTAAAGGAGGATGGGGGGTTTATTCTAATAACCAATTGCTAGAGGCTCTTGGTTATATAGGGTATAGAGGTTACGGTTTTGATCAAGCCGCAAATCAAACCGGTGAATGGGCGGAAACATCCGTAGTTGGTAGCGATCTTCATACGGCAGTATTGAACAAGGATAACTATTATCCTGAGGATCTATGGAATAACGATAGAGGTATTGATACTATTTTATCTGACTTTGATTCCAATGCACTGCTCAAGAATTTAGCATCAATGAGTGGTGCCTCTGAGGACACAGCTCCTCTTTGGTATCCTTCAATGCTTTATACCTATGGTTTAGAGGGCAAAGGGACATCCTATCCAGGTCCTGTCTTAATGATGAAACCTGGTGAAACCTTAGAACTGGAATTTGATAACAACATCAGTATTGCCGGCCTTACTGGAAAGCAAGCCCAAATGGCTTCCATGGTTGAGAATAATTCCTATGGCCTCAATGGTGGTGCAATGGCCGGTGGCATGGACAGCACCAACTTCCATATGCATGGTGGTCATGTTGTTCCATCTGGATTCGGCGACAATGTCGTTAGTCGATACACAACTGGGCAAGATTGGACAACAATCATCGATATTCCAGATGATCACGGTGTTGGTTCTTACTGGTATCACCCCCATTATCACCCGGCTGTAAACACACAAGTTTATGGTGGTCTTTCAGGGTTCATGCAAGTTGGAGATCCCCTGAGCCTAATCCCTGCATTTAAAGACGTACCAAGAAACTTAGGCGTCATCAAAACGATGCAAGTTGGTATCGATAAGGATTCAGGAAATTATGAATTAGCTTCAGTCAACGGCAATATCCTAGGCACTGAAGGCCTTGCTGCTAATCGTGCAAGCATGTTTACGATTAATGGTGAATATCAACCAGAAGTAAATATGAATGCTGGCGGCTGGCAGTCATTTAGTTTTAGCAATCAAGACAATAACTATTACATGAATTTAGCAATACGTCATCAGCAAAGTAATGGCTCTTGGGTTATTTTGCCACTTTATATGTATGGTGAGGATGGTCACACTTATCCTCAGATTCAATCAGTCAAACAAGGTGTATTAGGTTTTTCTAATGATTCAAACTCATACGAACAAGCATCCAATCTGATCTCGTTGCCTTCTGGAAAGAGAATTGATTTGCTTGTGAATCTTCCTGCAGGCAAATCAGAGTTGATCAGTACCTACACCTTTGAAGGCAAAAATGGCCAGGAGTTTGATATTAACAATTTGCGCTGGCAACCTGATAAATATGCCGAACTTTCTACTGAAAATACAGATTTTTCTGATCCTAATTCAGGCCCAGGAGCAATAGCTACCTTTAATGTTAGTGGTGATTCTCCTTTTCTTGATAGTCAGACTCTGGATGACTACATTGAGGAGGTCAATCAACAAATCAATGTTCAGAAGATTACGCCACTAACCAGCAGTGAAGACTATTCACCCGATGCTATTCCCAGCGTAAATCTCTTTGAAGAGGGATGGAATCCTACACGTAAGCGTCAGTTAAATTACCAAATTTTATCATTAGTCGGTCCCGAAGACCAATGGGATATTCCAACTCAGAAGGCTATTGCTGCTCGTGCGAATACTGATAATGCTGTTACTAAGTATAAGTATATTCCCAGTGGTGATATTCCATGGCTTGGTTATGTGAACCCTGATTTGATTAATGATCATGTCTTTCCAAACGGGCCATTGATCATCGCTCAGCTTGGCACAATGGAAGAGTGGTCATTACGAAACTGGAATTGGGGCGGTATCGATGCGAACAAGGGCGGTTACTTTACATCCCATCCTTTTCATATTCATGTTAATGATTATCAGGTCAAGCAGAGTGATAATGAGTTGCCGAACAAGCGAAGCCTTGAAGATGTTACTCAGCTCAATTCATCCGGATACCATTATGTGGATGCGGATGGCGTAACTCACAAAAAAGACCCTCTTGTAGGTGATTTTGTGCCAATTGACGAAGCTCTGGATCCGTCAACTTCATCCGGTGTGAAAACAACTGGTTATAATGACACAACAATTAGGATGTTATTTCAGGATTTTCTCGGTACTTTTGTTCATCATTGCCATTTGCTAGAGCATGAAGATGCTGGCATGATGCAGGTTGTTTCGGTTATTGAAAATACTGATTCCAGCTGGCTTGTGCCTGCTGAGTCCTTTCGCCTCAACAAACAGGGTCTGGTTCTACGTGAAGCTGACTCTCTAGAAGAAGTGGTGCTGCCTTTAAGGCAAGTATTGAGAAAGAATGTGGCGAGAGCTCAGGTGGGAGACATTTCTAGCGACTTTGTTCAAGATATTATCTTGTCGTATAGCGGTCAGACTAGATCTTCAGGTCGTGTTCATATCTATGACGGTGCTTCTTTGCAAAATGATCAGGAAGCTGTTTTACTTTCTAATTTCACACCCTATGAGAATTCAACTGTTGCTCCTTGGGCTTTTAATAGCGATTTTACGGGTGATGGAAAGAGAGATCTTGTTACCGCTGGGTTTATTAAATCCCCTAATGGTCATAAGAGAGTTAAACTTTCAGATTTGGAATTGACTGGTTGGCAAGCACAGGACACTGACTTTGATTGGTTAAATCTTTATAGTTATCGCCCTTGGGAAAAAGTAGATAATGCAAGATCTCTTAAGCTTAAAAGCTCTTCAACTGCTGTTGGTGTTGGAGATTTTAATTTAGATAATTTTGATGATTATGCTTTTGCTTATGTTGATGATGGAACTTTGAGAATTCGAATCCTCGATGGTTCTTCTGTTTCTTTATTGAATCAGACTGGCCAATTTGAAGGAGGTTATTTACCTGATACAGACATCCTGTCTGACATTGAATATCAGTCATCGTGCTTCGATGATCTTGAATCACTATCAATAACATCCGGTTTCAATAGTTATTCGCAATCGGCAATTGAAAACTTAATTGTCACCGCTGAATCAGAAGCAGGTAATAGTCATGTTTTGACTTTTCAGCTCAATTCTGGACATTTTATTGCTACTGGTACAACAGACTCAGATGACACTCCTATGAGTGGGCATGGAATGAGCTCTGATAACGATCATGGTGATCATCAGGGCCATCAGATGTACAGCCCATCTCTAAATGGTGTTGATCATATTGGAGGTTCCTTCAAGCTGAGCTTAACGAATCATCAAAGTATCGAACCTGGTTTATCTTCAGCTACTCCTACTTTTGCCGGTGCTCTTGCAAATGGCTCTTTGATTATGGATGATTATTTGATTTTCAGCCAAGGGGCTTCTGACGGCGAATATCATATTGGTAATCCATCCAGTTCAGAGGATATATACAACAGCACACAGGATTTGTATATTAATCTTAAAGGCATTGATCGTGTAAATTCAGACGACTTGACTGGCATTAAACGGTCAAAAAAAGATCCATCATTACCGGATCTGAGTTTTTCATATTCTGCAGATGATGTTGATGAAAGAGTCAATCTTGCTCAACTGGCCTATCAAGCTTATACGAATACAATGATTAAGCCAAGTGATCTTGCAAAGCTTTCTGTTGCCAATCAAGGCTCCAAACTAACATCCCAAGAGCTGGTCATTAAAATTCTTGTTAATTATTCAGAGCAAGTTGAATCTTTCTTTGGAGGCAAGCTTGATGAGTTGTCTTCCGATGCTATTTCAAATAAGGTCTTCAATACTCTTTACGATAGAAGTCCTAATTCCAAGGAACTATCAACTTGGGCGTCTGCCGTGAATAATGGATTGTCTAAGTATGATTTGCCACTGGCTATTTTGCGTTCTACAAGCGGTCGCGACACCTACCGGGTTGGCTTATTAGCCGCTGCAAGCACATGGTCGCAAACACAGTGGGGCACCAATGCGGTCGTCGACGGTAACTTTGGCCAGGGTTTGCTTGCCAATGATTCTTCTTCTTCTTTTAATAAATTATCCGATTTTGTCCTTGAATCCGGACAAGTCAATAATTGGAAGGATGCCAATTCTATTTTTACAGAATACAGAGACGAGGTGCTGACGTCTTTGAGCGGTTCGCCGATTTCAGACACCGGCTTCTTCTGATTCATTCTAAAATAAATCTTCATTCTTGTTTGACTGATTTAGCGCCATGGCTAACGTTTAATTATAGATTCGCCTTGTCTCTTCATGTCTGCTTTTGATTATATAATTGTCGGTGCTGGAACAGCTGGTGCTGTCATTGCTGCCCGCCTAACTGAAGACGAAAATACAAAAGTTTTGCTTCTTGAGGCTGGTCCTCACTTCCCCTCCATTGAAGAAACTCCTCGTGATCTTTTGGATTCCCGTGCGGTTTCTGTTGAAGATCACGACTGGCATTACATCACGCAGGTAACCCCAGGGCGAGATTTTCCCTATGCACGGGGCAAGGTGAGTGGCGGTTGCTCTGCTGTTAATGGTGTGATTTCTCTGCGTGGTCTTCCGCAGGATTTCAGAGCATGGGCCGCAGCTGGTAACACTGGCTGGGACTGGGAAGATATCTTGCCCATGTACAAACGAATCGAGAATGATATTGATTTTGGGTATGCTTCTTATCACGGTAGTTCCGGCAAGATACCTATCCAACGTTTTAGGCCTGATCAGTATTCCCCAGTAGTTGGTGCGTTTAAGGAATCAGCTATGGCTGATGGTTATGCCTGGGTGCCAGATCACAATCACCCAAATGGTTATGACGGTGTAGGGCCCATCCCCATGAATCGTGCAGGAGATGGTTCACTGCGTGTTTCCAGCTCTATTGCTTACCTTTTGGATGCTCAATCCCGTCCGAATCTGACGATCAAGGATCGGACGATGGTCAATAAAGTTCTATTCTCTGGTAAAGATGCCATTGGCGTTGAGGTTGTTAATTCGGATAATTCTGTTGAAAGCCTATTTGGCGGAGAAGTGATTCTCAGCGCTGGCACCATTAATTCTCCTTCGATTCTTCTGCGTTCTGGTGTTGGTCCAATTGACGATATGCAGCGATTGAACATTAAGTGCGTCAATAATTTACAGGGTGTTGGCAGTAATCTGATCGACCACTCATTAGCGGTTGTCGCTGCTTATCCAAAACCCGGCATTGTGAATGAGACGGATGATGACGTCCAAATGGTTATTCATTACACCGCCCCCGGCAGCAGTCATATTAATGATATGCAAATCTATTGCCTTGGAAAACTGGGTGCTGAGCGTTTTCCAGGTGCAGATCCAACCCGAGGGTTGATGTTTGGTACTGGCATTGTGATCAATCGTCCTGAATCACGCGGGCGCGTCACCCTTCAATCTTCTGATCCGAATCAGCAACCCCGCATTGACCATCGTTTGAATTCTCACGCTGAAGACATGCGGAAGATGGTTGACGGTGTTCGACGAGGTTATGAGTTGCTTACTTCGGGCGCGCTCAAGGATATTTCTGAAGGAGTAGCAGTTTTAACAGAGGATATGATTAACGACACTCGGTTTATCGAGCAATATATTACTGATCGTTCTGCCACAATATGGCATGCGGTTGGTACTTGTAAAATGGGCCCCGCCACTGATAATCACGCTGTTGTTGATCAATATCTGAAAGTTCATGAGTGCACCTCCTTAAGAGTCGTTGATTGCTCAATCATTCCCGACCATGTATCTCGCAATCCTATGCTTACCTGTTATGCAATAGCTGAAAGACTTGTTGACCTGATTAGGGCTGGTCACTGATCCCCATTCCCTTCTTCTCCCTTAATTATTTATTTTTCTCATGACTCTCATCTCCGATTCCAACACGTGGGTTTCCTGGACAATCACCTGTTCCTGTAAGCCTGATTCATTCGAGCAAATCTCTGCTCTTGCCGCCAAGATGACTGAGTATTTTCAGTCCAATGAGCCTGATACCACTAACTTTGAGTTCAGTGTTAACTCTGCTCATGACGAAGTTCATGTGTATGAGCGTTACTCCAACTCCGCTCAGGCTCTTCTCCATATGAAGGCCTTCGGAGACTTGTTTGGTTCAGATTTTATGGGTCTCTTGACTCCTGTCAAAGTTGTCGCTTATGGTTTCCCGACTGAAGAGTTGTCGAATGCTCTTAGTGCCCTATCACCTGTAAAGATGGCTTCTTTCCAAGGTTTTTGTAGATAAACTTTGGTCTCTTTAACTCCTTTTGTCACCATCACATTGTTTTGGTGACTTTTTTATGCTTTTACTTCCGCTTACTTTGCATCCTTTGAACATTCTCTTTATCTACTATTAATTATTTGTTACGCGTTCTCTTTACTTAGTTATGATATCCACATGCATTGGCTTACCGTTATGTTTTGCCTAAAGTGATAGAAGCTACTCTCCTTCCATGAAGCGCATCGACTCTTTTATCAGTATCTACCCTCTTTTCCGTGTGAAAGATGGTCAAATGAATGCTATTAAAAAGATTACCGATGAAATTATTTCCCGAGGCCATGGCGAGGAAGGTACACTATTGTTCACTGCTGCTTTTAGTGACACACATTTGTTCCTAAGAGAAAGCTATGTTGATCACAAGGCTTTTCATGTCCATCTTGATACTGTGAAGGATATCCTGGATGATTTCTTCTCTTTGCTGGAATTAGAAAGTTTAGTTATCGTTGCCAGCGAAGATGATATTCAAAAAATGAAGGTTGAAATGAAAACTCTTGGCATGCAAGCCACTTATTGTGTCATCAACAATGGATTTTCAATCTAGCAGTCATTGCGTTCATACTCTTTAGTGGGCAGATCTTTATTTCGTATGTTCCTATGATTTACGTTAGGCCCAACTAAAGTAATCTGCGTTCAAAGTCCAAGTAGTGTATGACTTGTCCGTGCCGTCCAGACCCGTGAGCTGATGATATTCTGAGTCTTTCGTTAGGTGCATTAGCGTAGCGTCACCATCATCTTGGGTTAAAAGCAAGCTTCCCTGCCCCCTATTGTCTGCGTCTATATCAAAATATTGAAAATCTATATTTGTATATCTCTTGTCCAACGTGATTCTTTCACCATTCTGTATTAACTCACTACCTTTTTTGTTTGGGTTTTTTGGATTTTTCGTTGGATTGGTTATTTCATCCCCCATGTTCATCATACTATGACCACTATCATGATTATCACCACCATGACCAGCATGAGCACCTTCCGATGAATTAAGTAGCCAATTCTTGATTTCTGAGACTTTACCTTTTGAATTGGAAGGGACCACCATAGTTGACAGATTTGCCAAGTAGGTCTGGTTCATTCTCTCGTCTTTGAATTGATAATTTGCACCAGTTGGTTGCTCATCTGGAAGTGAATAACCAATTGCTATGCGTACGGCATTATCAGTATTGCCATGTGGATTAAAGTATGAAGGTTTTTCCCAAAGTTTAGCCATATTCGAGAGCTTCTCGTCTTCGCATCCCATAGCAGAATGATCTGTTAGTTTCTTTCCGTTGAAGCCATCTACGATTCCTTGCCCACCCTCTAGTTGGCTAACAATGATATCTGCAAAGTTATCACCGTTCATGTCTCCTACTGCAAGATCAATTCCATCGCTTTTTGCACCATCGAAGGGTGTTAAGCAATATAGCTCCTCATAATTCTCACCACTAAAGACATGAATTTTGGCATCGTAGTTCTTGCCTGAAATTCCAACGATGATGTCGTCATGACCATCCCCATTAATATCACCAACTGCCAAGGATGATTTTAGGTTTTTGCGGTTTCCCTTCCCTTCGGCGCTAATTGTCCACTCTTTTAGTTTTTCTAGTGTATCCAGTTTGGGATCATTCCCATTGAGTTTTTCTGAGTAAAAATCTTTCGCACTCTGACCATCGAAAATATTGATTTTGAATTTTCCTTTATTTGAAGACGTGGCTTCAATAACAGCAATATCTTCAATGTTATCGGTTACATGAACTGTTCTTGCTTCTGGACCGGGAACAAAGTTTACTGCATTGATATCACCACTTGCGATGTTCACTCCCTTTGAACGTGAATTCTCAAATGGTTTAAATTCAATCTTGTTTTCGCGGTTCGATCCAAGTGATATATCAACGCTGTTCTTACTTGTTGAACCATTCGTGATCCAGCTATCGTTGGTGTTGAGGATGGTCAGCACTGGTGCCATCATTCCTGAATCTTCATGGAATAACAAGTGGCAGTGATCTACATACAAGCCGGTGAAGTCTTCAAACCGAACCAAAATATCGGTTTTTGAGTTGGTGTAGTAGCCGTCAGGAGCTTCTCCATTGACTGTAGATCCCCAATTTTTCCCTTCTCCGTCAATATAGTTTCCGTCCTCATCCAGAATCATTGGTGTTCCATACGGATTTTCTGTTGTTGCAGTTCCCTTGGCATAAGCCGGTCCCATTTGGAAGACATCGATTACTGAATCTCCTACATATGCATCACCAACTTGATGTGTGTTGGGATCAATTCCTACATTCAGGCCATTAATTGTTTCGACAATGAATTCATTTTGATGCAGATGAAAAGGATGGGATTGCCCTATTTGTATCTGGTTTACTGGGGCTCCTTCAGGCCAATCTGCTCTTTTTTCTGATATTGAACCATTGACGAGTGACCATCGCTCCAATGTGTCCAACATTGCAATTGTTATTGTTGGACCCAGCTGTGGTTTGGTTGACCAATATTGTTGGTTAATTCTCCATAACCCTTCAAAAGCTACTGGTTCATTGTATCCAGGATCATCATATTCTTCGCCGTCAGGCCCTATTTTTGGCCCACTGCTCTCTTCCTCAAAAGGTCCGCTTGTCTTCCAAGTGAATGTTCTTGTTCGAGCTACCCCCGATGTTGCAGCTTCCTCCTTGAGTCCAATTGCATGGTCTCTCTGGCCATCCAGATAGTCCCAAGCATCAGGCTGATCAGAAGCTTGTACGGCCTCTCCTGTAATTTCTACTGTGGCTAAGACCTGAGATGGTGTAATTTGAAAGCCATCGTTGTATCCAAGATAAGTTTCGCTAGAATTTTTGTGTCTATTTGTTGTAATAGGCGCTAAATCTCCGAGTACTTCTTCGCTAGCATTGCTAATAAAGTAGTAATCGCCTGGTTTGTTAAAGGAATGCTGGATTGTTACTCTTCCACCCGGTGATATCAACGGTAATGTTGACACAGAGGTGTCGTATTCCGAAGACCATCGCGAAATGTCTGAATCGATACCCAATAAGTTTGGCGATTCTAAGCTTATGTTTCCGTCATCATCAACACGAATCAATTGGATTACATGACTGGAATTTAATGAGAAATTCAGAAAGCCAAATGTGACCCACTCACCTGTATTGGCTTTAATTGTTGGATTGTATTGCCCATTGACTGTGTGTATTAGATTCTCTGTTGCTTCTGCTGCTACAGCGGATCCATATGAATTACTTGGATTTAGTGGCTGGGTATTGTGGCCGTTGAAGGGTGCAGATGCATACTTGTAAAAGCTAGTTCCGTTGTCATCAAATATCCTTGCGGGCATTTGTTTTGTTTTTTCCCAGTTGTCTTTCTCTTGCACAGCATTGGGATTGATCTTTTGTTCAACCGCCCATGATTGCAAACTTAATAGGTGAATATTTTCTTTTGTTGGATCATATCCACTTAGATTGTTTGTATCTTCCGAATCTGGCAAGATGAATACAGGTAATGCTGCGCCCCCGGCCAATGATAATGATGTTGAACCATGTAGATGTGGATGCATCCAAAGCAATCCACTGGGATGATTTTCTGGAATTTTGTATTCATATTCTCTGCTATCACCATTCCCCACGTTAATCATTACGTTATCACTATATCCTTGAGGTGATACGTGGGAGCCGTGCAAATGGAGGTTAGTACCATCTACTACTCCATTCCACTCTTTTGTTTGCGCATCTATACCAAGGTTGTTTGTTAATTTTACTTTTATAGTGTCTCCTGGATCCGCGATGATGACAGGCCCTGGCGTCTGACCGTTGTAAAGCCAGAATTCATTGTCATAAACGCTCTGTGAGAATTCTTCTCTGACTCTTATTTCACCAAAACCATCTATCGTAATCTTGTTGTGTGATGCCAGTGATAAGTCAATATTCACTTCATCAAACTCTGTTCCCCAACTCGAATAGAACGTTCCATCCTGATTTGTTCTTTCATATTTGCCCTGACCGTGTTCAATATTTGCATTTTGCCAATCCAGCCACCCACTGGCTATCTCGATATCCTTTTGATGCTGTGGAAGCACATTGAAATATGCGCTGTCTTGAGCAACTCCCGTTAACCCTGCATTGCTCGACCATTTCTCAAAATTCTTCTGACCGATCGTTTTTGCATTACGCAGGTCGTTGAGCTTGGCCAAAACACATTTTCTTTCCCCTAATTTTAGGAGCTCTACTTTTAAGGGCTCTTCCCTTTAACGTTTATTTGTTTTTGTGTCTGCGTGTAGTTGTTTATTCATTCATAATGTGAAAGCTGAATTAAAAATTATCGGTATGCATGCTACTTGTTTGTCATCAATATTGGAATTTCAATCTACCACTCATCGTTCAGGTTCTTATGCGAACAAACTTTCATCTCGTATGTTTCTATGATTCACGTTATGCCCAACTAAAGTAATCAGATTCCAAATGCCATGTAGCTTGCCTTTTATCTCCCACACCATGATATACGGCATCTTTGGTTAGGTGCATTAGTGTTGCGTCTCCATCATCTTGCGTTAACAGCAAGCTTCCCTGCCCCCTATTGTCTGCGTCAATATCAAAATATTGAAAATCTATATCTGTGTATCTCTGGTCCAATGTGATTTCTCCATTCATTATTAATTCAGTGACTTTGCTGCCTTTGTGGTTCGTGGTCTTCGTTGGATTGATTATCTCATCCCCCATACTCATCATGTTATTTACTTCATTATCGTTACCCATATCCATCATGTTACCCGCTTCACTTTTACTCTCCATCTTCATCATGCTATGCCCATCATCACCACCATGACCAGCATGAGCACCCTCGGATGAATTAAGAAGCCAGTTCTTTAATTCCGAAGTTTTACCTTTTGATTTTGAATCGACCATCATTGTTGAAAGATTTGCCAAGTAGGTCTGGTTATACTTCTCATGGGCGAAATTATAATTTTCACCATCAGGTGCTTGTGGTTGCTCATCCGGAAGTGAATAACCAATTGCTATTCGTACGGCATTATCAGTATTACCATGTGGATTAAAATATGATGGTCGACCCCAGAGCTTTGCCATATTCGATAGCTTCTCGTCTTTGCACCCCATCGCAGAATGATCTGTTAGTTTCTTTCCGTTGAAGCCATCTACCATTCCTTGCCCACCCTCTAGTTGGCTAACAATAATATCTGCATAGTTATCGCCGTTCATGTCTCCTACTGCAAGATCAATTCCATCGCTTTTCGCACCATCGAAGGGTGTTAAGCAATATAGCTCCTCATAATTCGACCCACTAAAGACACGAATTTTGGCATCGTAGTTCTTGCCTGAAATTCCAACGATGATGTCGTCATAACCATCCCCATTAATATCACCAACTGCCAAGGATGATTTTAAGTTTTTGCGGTTTCCTTTTCCTTCGGCGCTAATTGTCAACTCTTTTAGTTTTTCTAGTGTATCCAGCTTGGGATCATTCCCATTGAGTTTTTCCGAGTAAAAATCTTTTGTACTCTGCCCGTCGAAAATATTGAGTTTGAACCTTCCTTTATTTGAAGACCTGGCTTCAATGACGGCAATATCTTCAATGTTGTCGGTTACATGGACTGTTCTTGCTTCTGGTCCGGGTACAAAGTTCAATGCATTGATATCGCCACTTGCGATGTTGACCCCCCTTGATCGTGAACTCTCAAATGGCTGAAATTGAATCTTGTTTTCACGGTTCGATCCAAGTGATATATCAACACTGTTCTTTGTTCTTGAACCCTTCGTGATCCAACTGTCATTGGTGTTGAGGATGGTTAATACCGGCACCATCATTCCTCCATCTTCATGGAACAACAAGTGGCAGTGATCTACATACAAGCCTGTGAAGTCTTCAAAGCGAACTAAAATATCGGTTTTTGAGTTTTCTAAATAACCTTCTGGTGCTGCTCCATAGGCTCTCGACTCGGATCCCCAATTCTTCCCATTGCCGTCTATGTAGTTACCCTCTCCGTCCAGAATCATTGGAGTTCCAAATGGATTCTCTGTTGTTGCAGTTCCCTTCGCATAGGCTGGTGCCATTTGGTAGACATCGACCAGCGAATCGCCTATGTACGCATCTCCAACTTGATGTGTGCTGGGATCTATTCCTACATTCAGTCCATTAATTGTTTCGACAATGAATTCATTTTGGTGCAGGTGAAATGGATGGGATTGACCTACTTGTATCTGTGTTGGCGGGTTGTCCTTCGGCCATGTATCTCTTTTAGTAGATGTTGAACTATTAACTAAGGACCATCGCTCTAATGTGTCCAACATGGCAATTGATATCGTTGGACTGTAATCTGGTTCATGTGTCCAATATTGTTGATTGATTGTCCATACCCCTTCCCAACTTACTGGATCGTTGTATCCAGGATCAATATATTCTTCGCCGTCAGGCCCTATTTCCGTCCCACGCTCTATCTCTCTATCGATTTTCCCCGCGTTTGTGTACCAATTAAATTCTCTTTCTCGAGCTACCCCTGTCGTTGCTGCTTCTTCTTTTAGCCCGAGTGCATGAGCTCTCTGATCATCTAGGTAGTTCCAAGCATCAGGCTGATCAGAACCTTGCACCGCATTTCCTGTTACTTCTACGGTGGCTAAGACCTGAGATGGAGTAATTTGAAAGCCATCGTTATACCCAAGATAATTTTCACTAGAATTCTTGGCTCTATTTGTTTCTTTAGGTGCTAAATCTCCGAGTACTTCTTCGCTTGCATTGCTAATAAAGTAATAATCTCCTGGTTTGTCAAAGGAATGCTGTATTGTAACTCTTCCGCCCGGTGATATTCCAGGCAGTGTTGAAACAGAGGTGTCGTATTCCGACGCCCATCGTGAAATATCGGAATCTATACCCAATAAGTTTGGCGACTCCAAACTTATGTTTCCGTCATCATCAACACGAATCAACTGGATAACATGACTGGAATTCAATGAGAAATTCAGAAAGCCAAACGTGACCCATTCACCTGTATTGGCTTTGATCGTGGGATTGTATTGTCCATTGACTGTGTGTATTAAATTCTCTGTTGTTTCGGCTGCTACATAGTCTGCATATGTTGAACCTTTTCCTTCTCTCCCCCACCAAGGATTATCTATAAAGTGTGCTAATGGCTGGTAGTTGTTTCCGTTGAAGGGTGAAGAGCTGTATTTGTAATAATTGCCTTCGTCGTCGCTGAATACCCTCGCAGGCATTTGTTTTGTTTTTTCCCAGTTATGCTCTTCCTGCTCAAAATTAGGATTAACCTCTTGTTCAACCGCCCATGATTGCAAACTTAATAGGTGAATATTTTCTTTTGTTGGGTCATATCCGCTTAGATTGTTTGTATCTTCCGAGTCTGGCAAAATGAATACAGGTAGCGCCGCGCCACCTGCCAATGACAATGATGTTGAACCATGTAGATGTGGATGCATCCAAAGCAATCCACTCGGATGATTTTCAGGAATTTTGTATTCATATTCTTGGCTATCACCATTTTCCACGGCAATCATGACATTATCACTTTTTCCCTGTGGTGATACGTGGGAGCCATGCAAATGAAGATTAGTACGTTCTACTGTTCCATTCCATTCCTTTGTTTGAGCATCTATGCCAAGATTGTTTGTTAATTTGACTTTTATAGTGTCTCCTGGATCCGCGATGATGACAGGCCCCGGCGTCTGACCGTTATAAAGCCAGAATTCATTGTCATAGATGCTCTCTGAGAACTCCTCCCTGACTCTTATTTCACCAAAACCATCTACCGTAATTTTTTTGTGTGATGCAAGTGATAAGTCAATATTGACTTCATCAAATTCTGGTCCCCAACTTGAATAGAATGTTCCATCCTCATTTGTTCTTTCATATTTGCCCTGGCTGTGTCCAATATTTGCTTTTTGCCAATCAAGCCACCCACTGGCTATGTCGATATCCCCTTGATGCTGTGGAAGCACATTGAAAAATGCGCTGTCTTGAGCAATTAACGTTAACTCTGCATTGCTCGACCACTTCTCGAAATTTTTCTGACCAATCGTCTTTGCATTCTGCAGGGCTTCCAGGTTTGCCACGATGCGTTTTCAGTTCTTTCCAATTTTAGGAGCTGTACTTTTATTGGCCTTTCTTTTTATGCTTTATTCGTTTTTCTCTCTTGCTTCCCATTTCTCATTCCCTTCGCATTGATTTTCGCTCATTTTCTTCCCTGGTTTCTGCACTATTTTTATTAGAGGTTGTTCGTTTTGACCATCTTTCGCCTTCTTCCAGTTTTTGTGTTTTTTAGCTGATCGCCGTTGAATGCCTTGCACTTCAATATTTCTATATTCAATCCATTCATCATTTGTTTCTTCTCTGTCTTTTCTCGTCTGGTGATTGAATGGAGGATGCTGTGGCCCTTGATTTGGGAAGGAATAGTTTATTTTTTTGTCTGGCGTTCTCTGATGATGATTGTTGTTTATCTGCTGGCCTGGGGGATTGAGGTAAGAATTGTTTTGTCAAATGTATTGATTATTGTACTCTTCTTGCATCTTAGTTGTTCCAGGCCGTTCAGCCACTTAGTGTATTCTCTGTGATATAGCGTGTCCGATAGTTTTTTGTTTATCCTCGTTGTTAGGGCAATTATCGCAGCCCGCATTGAAGGTTCATCCTCTGTGTGCAGTCTATTAAATATTCGTTGGCGCCATTCTTTTGGTGATGTGTATAGGGTGATGATGTCGACCCTTTTGGTGCGTTTGGATATTTTGCGTAATAGCTTCAAATTGCTCTTGTGATTGATGCTTGTCAGATCGATGTGGACCAATAAGCAGTATTTTAGCTTTCTGGTTTTTCGCTTCTTGAAATTCGCTGGATCCATTAACCGTTGCATGCGTTCCACCGTTGACCGTTTCAGTCTTTGATTCGGATCACAGTCCAATTGTTTTAGTACTTTTAAGCTAAAAGGATCATGCGGTTTCTGGCTTAATTTGCGAATTAACTGGCTTTTGCCTGTGCCAGATGCACCTGCGATCACGATCACGTGTCGAGCTCGCTTCCCTTTGGTTTTCTGTCTCATCGTGCCCTTTGTGTTGCCGTTCCGATTGATTGGTGTTTTCTGTCCATCGCTTTTTTATTTTGCTTTGATGCATTAAGTGGTCTATGCCTTTGTGATCTTTGCCCATGGCCTGGTTTGCTTACCCCATGCGGTTTTAGTTCTGTTAACGATACATTTCTCCTTGTCTTGGAGTTCCTCGATCTATGTATCACTTCGTGGCTTGTCTGGTTTCTCTTTGATAGTAGTTACCAGCGATCGCTTCATCCCTTAGGAGTGAAACAAGAGAACCAATCCTTGTTCCACTTGATGGAACTCTCGTTCTTCTCTGCTCAGATCGAGCCCCACATTGAGCCCTTCTTTGACTGCATCCTCAAAAGGGGGTGTTGATGGCGGAGCGCTGTCGATGCAGAGCGCAGCAATTCCCACTGCCGTGGCATGCCATCGGAAACGGCTTGTGGTGCCGATGTCCGGTTCGTTCAACGCCTCTTCCAGGAGGATGTTGATGGTGAGGTTCGTACTGGACATGTGGACCAGCATCGTGACCTCGGCAGGGTCCTGCAATCAGCTGAGAGACTTCGTATCGTTCGCATCATTGTGGCTGGATGCCCTCGGCTTCGGACCAATTCCCGCAGCGCATCGCTCTGGTTCACGAGTGGTTCTCACCACGCTCGGTCGGTGGTGCTGAACGTGTTGTTGAGGCGATTGATTCCCTGCTGCAAAGCCGCGGCTGCGAACCACAGCTGGCTGCCCTTATTGATGCCGAATCCTGCCGGACTGGCAGTTGGTTGCATGGCCGATCTGTCTTGACCAGCCCGATTCAAGGCCTGCCTTGGGGTCGCAGCCATGTGCAGCAGTACCTGCCTTTGTTGCCGTTTGCTGTGGAACAGATCGACCTCGGCGCAGCAGAGCTGGTGATCAGCAGCAGTCATCTTGTGGCCAAGGGCGTGCTGACGAGTCCGGAGCAGTTGCACATCAGTTATGTGCATACACCGGTTCGTTACGCCTGGGATCAGATGCACGCTTATCTAGAGCGTTCAGCCCTCGCGAGGCGTGGCCTCGGGCCTTTGATTCGCTGGCAGCTGCATGCCCTGCGCCAGTGGGATCAGCTCAGTGCTCAGAGGGTGGATCATCTCATTGCTAATTCCCGTTTCACGGCGCGCCGTATTCGTAAGTATTGGGGGCGTGATGCCTCCGTGATCCATCCCCCTGTGGAGGTCAACCGCTTCCGCTGGAATTCAGCACGAGACGACGTTTACCTCTGCCTTTGTCGTTTGGTTCCTTACAAGCGAGTCGACTTGGTGGTGCAAGCCTTTAATCGATTGGGCCTGCCCCTGCTAGTAGTCGGGGATGGGCCTGAGCGTGCTCGGCTTGAGTCTCTGGCAGGGCCAACCGTCACTTTGCTTGGCCGACAGTCTGGGCAACAGGTGGAGGAGCTGTTGGCCCGATGTCGCGCTTTTGTTTATGCAGGCCTCGAGGATTTCGGCATTGCTCCTGTGGAAGCGATGGCCGCTGGGGCTCCCGTGATCGGCCTTGGCCGTGGAGGTTTATTGGACACGGTGCGCTGTGCAACGGCCGGGTTGCGAGAGCCCACTGGGGTTCTTTTCCCGGAACAGAGTGTGGAGTCTCTTGTTCAGGCTGTGGAGTGGTTTGAGCAAGGCCGGATCTGGCGTTCCTTTGATTCGGAAGCCATCCGTCAGTGGGCCGAGCGGTTTAGCCCAGAAGCATTCGCCGCGCGCTTTGAATCTGCTCTGCAAACCGCCTGGCAGGCCCATCGACGCGGCTGTGACGTTGCAGCGAGTGACCCCGCCGAGATGTCAGGACTCCGCCTGTGACGTTGAGTGTGCTGAGTCCCAGGTTGAGCCTTTGACCTCGGCCTCTCGGCCATCCTTGCTTCAGACCGCTGGTCTTGCTGCTCGCCGTGGCAAGTACAAGCCCCACCTTGCGCTGATCTCAGCCCCCCCCTCGGAGCTGCCGGCTCTCGCTCTGATTCGCCATCAGAACCGATGGGGCAGGGTGTTCAAGCGAACTGGCGACATCGCGTTTTCCCTGACCGTTCTCGGCCTTGGTTCACCGGTGCTCCTTCTCCTTGCTGGATTGGTCAAGCTCAGTTCACCGGGGCCGATTTTTTACACCCAGCGTCGGGTGGGCCGGGGTTACCAACGGTTCGGTTGCATCAAGTTCCGCACCATGCGTGCCGACGCCGATGTTGTTTTGTCCCGTGTCCTGGAGGCTGACCCATCGCTGCGGGCTGAATTCGAGCGTGACTTCAAGCTCAAGCGTGATCCCAGGATCACTCCGCTGGGTCGTTTCCTCCGCCGTTCGAGTCTTGATGAGCTGCCGCAGTTTTTGAATGTGCTCCGCGGCGAGATGAGCGTGGTGGGCCCACGCCCGATTGTCGATAAGGAGCTTGTTCGTTATGGCCCTTATATGGATGAAGTTGCCTCTGTTCGCCCAGGCTTGACAGGGCTCTGGCAAGTGAGTGGTCGGAATAACCTGAGTTACAAGAAACGCGTCAAGCTCGATCTGGCCTACGCCCGTGGCCGCTCGTTCAGCCTGGATTTCGCGATCATTCTGCGCACCTTTGGTGTGTTGCTTCTGCCGATGGACCGTGGTGCCTACTGATTGGTCTTCAGTGGATGATGGCCAGTTGAATCATCAGAAGAGCACTGATCCAGAGGAGTTCCAATCGACTTGATGCGTTCAGAACACGTCTGACAAGCCCAAGGCTGGCTGTCGGTTGATCAGCTCCCAGAACCGGTTTCTGCACAACTCGTTCTCCGTAACGGTTCTCACCACCGAGTTGGATCCCGATGCAGTGGGCGTAGATCGCTTCTGATCGACCTGCATTGGGCGATGGATCTGTGGCCCCATCCCGTTCTGCGGCCTGCACCCGTTGCGCCCAGCGTGACCATGGCGGGCAGACCAAAGGCAGCGTCAGCATCACTAGACGGCAGGGCAGCCACGTAAGCAGATCATCCAGGCGTGCGCCAGCCGTCCCCAGCCAGCGCAGGCGCCCTGTGCGATAGCCGAGCATGGAATCGAGCGTGCTGCTGGCCTTGAAGGCCCAGGCCAGAGCGAGTGGGCCAGGGCCTGCGGGCATGACCATCCAGAGCAACGCACCGATGCCCATCCAGAACAAGGGTGCGAAAACGCCATCTACAGCATTTTCTGAGGCTGTCTCGGCAGCAGCTCTGAGCAGTCCAGCTTGATCCAAGCTCTGCACGTCTCGTCCAACGATCCTGCTCAGCTTCCGGCGTGCCGTCTCGAGGTCGCCTTCGTCCCTTGCCGGGAGCGCTTCCAGCACCGCCAAAACGCTGTCAGTCAGGCTGCGGGCCGCCAGGGCACTGGCTAAGCCCACGGTCAGGATCGCAACTCCCAGCCACTGCCACGGAGTTGGCAGCCACAACAGTCGCTCAAGGCACCAACCGGCTATGGCGCTTCCGAGCACCAGGATCAGGCTGATCAGGCCACCTCCGCAGCGCAGCTTCGTGGGATGGTCACCGGCCCATTGCTCGACCCTGCACCGCAGCTGCCGGATCCACCACCCCATCACCACAACGGGATGGAGGATCCGAATCGGGTCACCGATCAGCTGATCGAGCAGTGCTGCTCCAAGGATCAGCAGGCTTCCCATCTCTCCTGAAGTCATTGGCGGTGACGACCCAGGATCCAACAAAAAGCCCCGCTCAGCGCCCCAAGGGCAGCAGAGCGGGGTTTGTGGTGAGTGATGGAGGATTCCACCGGGCGTTTAGGTTTCGCGCTGAATCAGGCGTCCTTCAACCAGCTGAACATCGAGCGCAGTCCCTTGCCCACCTTCTCGATCGGATGCTGAGAGTCGCGGTCGCGAACTTTCTTCATTTCCGGCTTGCCTGCTTCGCACTCGGCAACGAAGTTCTTCGCGAAGGTGCCGTCCTGGATGTCAGCCAGAACGCGTTTCATCTCGGCTTTGGTGTCGGCGGTGATCAGCCGGGGGCCGCTGACGTAGTCGCCGTATTCCGCGGTGTTGGAGATCGAATCGCGCATGGAGGTCAGTCCTCCCTTCACCATCAGATCCACGATCAGCTTCACCTCGTGCATGCACTCGAAGTAAGCCAGTTCGGGCTGGTATCCAGCTTCCACAAGGGTTTCGAAGCCAGCCTTGACCAGTTCGGACAGACCGCCGCAGAGCACAGCCTGCTCACCGAACAAATCTGTTTCGGTCTCTTCCTTGAAGTTGGTTTCCAGGATGCCGGCACGGGTGCCGCCGATGCCTTTGGCGTAGGCCATGGCCAGGCCCCGTGCGTTACCGGACGCGTCTTGTTCGATCGCGAACAGGGCAGGAACGCCCTGACCGTTCTGATATTCCCAGCGCACGGTGTGGCCAGGGCCCTTCGGGGCGATCATCACCACGTCCACATCTGCAGGGGGTTTGATCAGCTCGAAGCGGATGTTGAAGCCGTGAGCGAAGCTGAGCACCTTGCCTGAAGTGAGGTGGGGTGAGATTTCCTTCTCGTAGACGTCCTTCTGGAACTCGTCAGGCAGCAAGACCATGATCCAGTCGGCCTTGGCAGAAGCATCGGCCACGCTCAAAACCTCAAGCCCATCGGCCTTGGCTTTCTCTGCTGATCGGCTGCCGTCATACAGGCCCACAACCACATCGACCCCTGAGTCCTTCAAGTTCAGGGCATGGGCATGACCCTGGGAGCCATAACCAATGATGGCCACGGTCTTGCCATTCAGCAGACCGAGATCGGCGTCGGAGTCGTAGAAAAGCTGGGCCATCCGGGGCGGGCTTGCGCAACAGTGCAGTGGACGAGCTTACGCAGCGGCCTGCCCCGTTCCGTTCAGGCTTCGTTGGGATGTGAAATCACCCGGTCGATAAGTCCGTACTCCTTGGCCTCCTCTGCACTGAGGAAGTAGTCCCTGTCGGTATCTTTTTCGATTTTTTCGAAACTCTGCCCACTCATGTCGGCCAAGGATTGGTTGAGCATCTCCTTCATGCGCAGGATCTCTCGTGCCTCGATTTCGATGTCACTGGCCTGGCGCCGGCTGGTGCCGCCGAGGGGCTGGTGAATCATGATCCTGCTGTGGGGCAAGGCAACACGTTTGCCTTTCGTTCCGGCTGCCAGGAGGAAGGCACCCATGGATGCGGCGAGGCCCACGCAGATGGTGACCACCTCGCTTTTGACGTACTGGATGGTGTCGTAGATCGCCAGACCAGCCGTGACAGAGCCACCGGGGGAGTTGATGTACAGGTAAATCGGCTTGCTGCTGTCTTCTGAGTCGAGGTAAAGCATCTGGGCCACCAGGCTGTTGGCGATGCCGTCATTGACTTCAGAGCCAAGGAAGAGGATCCGCTCCACCCCAAGACGGGTGTAAATGTCGACCCAGCGCTCCATCTGGCTGCCTGGGAGGCGGTAGGGAACGCTGGGAGTACCGATCGGCATGGTTCAGGACGTTGAGAAGAAAAGTGCAGGAGGGGCGGATTCAGATGCCGCTGGTCAGACGGAGGTATTGCCGGGCAGTTCTTTGCGGCTGCTGAGCACACGGTCGATGAGTCCGTACTCAACGGCTTGTTGGGGTGTCAGGTAGCTCATCCGGTCGGAGTCGTTGCTTAGCTCCTCCACGGACCGTCCGGTGTTGGTGGAAAGGATTTCAAGCATGGCCTGCTTGTTGTGCAGCACTTCCTTGGCCCGGATCTGGATGTCCGTGGCTTGGCCGCGGGCACCGCTGCGGGGTTGATGCAGAACGATGGAGGAGTGGGGCAGGGCAGCCCGTTGACCTTTTGTTCCTGCTGAAAGGATCACCGCTGCGGTTCCCATGGCTTGACCGATGCAGATGGTGTGCACCGGTGGTTTGACGTAGCGGAGGGTGTCGCAGATGGCAAAGGCTTCGGTCTCAAAGCCGATTGCTTCGCCGGAGTACCAGCTGGTTCCAGTCGAGTTGATGTAGAAGTAAATCGGCTTTTCTGGGTTGTCGAACTCCAGAAAGAGCAACTGAGCAATGATCAGCTCAGTGACATCGATTCCCATCTGACGCTTGGCATCGTCGTCAGAGAACAAGGGCAAGCCCAAGTACACGATCCGCTCCTTGAGTAGGAGGGACGGAAGGTCGGGAGGTGGTGTGCGCATCACGGCGCTGTCGCCGTAGTACGGGGCCGAAGTTGTCATCTCCACCATCGCGGTGAGGCGAGCCTAGCCGGGGTCAGCGGGCTTGCGGTGGCTGGTTTTGGCCGGTTTTCCCTGACTTTTCGATTTGGTTGAAGTCTTGGTGTCGGTTGTTGCATCTTTGGAGTCCAGGCGGGCGAACACCATCCGGCCTGTTGGGGTTTGCAGCGCACCGGTCACCACCACAGGCTTGCGTTGGCCGATTAGTGATTTCGCATCGTTCACCACCACCATCGTTCCGTCGTCGAGATAGCCGACGCCCTGGCTCTCCTCCTTGCCCTCACGCACGATCTTGAGTTTGAGTTCATCGCCGGGTTGCACCTCAGGCCGCAACGCGATCACCAGCTCACTCAGATTCATCACCTTGAGCTCTTTCACCTGGGCGACCTGCGCCAGGTTGAAGTCCGCTGTTACCAGTGTCCCGCCCGTGTCAGAGGCCAGCTGCAGCAAGCGGTCGTCCGTTCCCTTGCCGTCGTAACGGGTGCTGTTGATCACAAGCCGTCGCCCGTAAGTCTCCCGGAGATCTTTCAGCAGCTTCAATCCGCGCCGGCCCTTGGCCCGTTTCTCAACATTGGTGGAATCCGACAGCTGCTGCATTTCCTCGATGACTGATTCAGCGACGATCACCTGTCCTTCCAGCAAGCCGCACGCAAGCATTCCTCGGATCCGACCATCGATGATCACGCTGGTATCGAGGATCTTGGCCGTGGCTGGGGTGAGCACCCCATCGGCCACCAGCAGGGCTTCCGTGCTGGCGGGATTAAACAGGCGCAGCAGCGTGCGGCCATGCACCTCCGCCAGGTTGCTTCCCAGAATTCCGAAAAAGACATTGCTCACCACTGCCAGCAGCGGTTTGAGCAGGGCAATTCCCCCGGAGAACGGAAGCAGTAGAACGGGCAACAGCAGCAGATTGGCGACCAGCAGCCCGAGGATCAGGCCGACAGCCCGGCTCACCAAAAGATCGGTGGGCATGGTGCGCACTTGCTGCATCAAGCGCACCCGGAGCCTTTGAAACACCAAGCCGGCAATGACTCCGATGCCGCCTCCCGATCCGCTGAGAATCAGCCGGAGTCGTTCGGCATCAGTGGTTTCGGTGACCAGTCCGTCAGGAAGCAGATGAACTCCCATCCATCCGGCGGCTGCACCGGAGACCACAAACAGAAGAAGGATGAGCGGATCCACCATGGGTTCAGGTCGTGGCAGCTCAATCCAGATGCCAGAAGCATGCCCTATCCCATCTCTCCCCGCAGCGCCTATCTCCACATTCCCTTCTGCCACCGGCGCTGTTTCTACTGCGATTTCGCGGTTGTTCCCTTGGGGGATCAAGCCCGTGCCGACCAGGGGCCTGGCAGTCGCTCCATCCGCGAGTACCTGAGCCTTCTGCATCGCGAAATCGCTTCTGCCCCAGTCGGTCCGCCCCTTTCCACGGTCTACATCGGTGGCGGGACGCCATCGCTCTTGTGTCCGGATCAGATCGCTGCACTGCTCGATGCCTTGGCGGAAAAGTTCGGGCTTCAACCCGGTGCGGAAATCACCCTGGAAATGGATCCGGCCACCTTTGACTGTGCCCAGTTGTCTTCGGTTCTCGCCCTTGGGGTGAATCGCATCAGCTTGGGGGGGCAGAGCTTTGACGACTCGGTGCTCGAACAGCTGGGGCGGCGGCATCGGCATCACGACCTTCTGGCGTCGATCGACTGGCTGGTGCAGGCCAGGCGCGACGGAGTCCTCCAGTCCTGGAGTCTTGACCTCATTCAGAACCTGCCGGGTCAGACCGTGGCCGCGTGGGAGTCGCAGTTGGATCAGGCCATTGCCAGTCAGGCCCCCCATCTCTCGATCTACGACCTTTCGGTGGAACCGGGCACCGTGTTTGATCGCCAACGCACGCTTGGCGCGCTGAAACTTCCGGATGACGACCTCGCCGTTGCGCTGATGGACCTAACCACGCAACGGCTGGCTGCTGCAGGCCTCAGCCGTTACGAAATTTCCAACCATGCCCGGCCTGGCCATGCCTCACGTCATAACCGGGTGTATTGGAGCGGTGCCGGTTGGTGGGGATTTGGGATGGGAGCGACATCAGCGCCCTGGGGGGAGCGCTTGGCGCGACCACGCACACGGGCTGCCTATGCGGCATGGCTCGACAGCCCTCCTGAGGAAACCGTCGTCGAGGCTGGTCTTCCACTGGATGACCAATTGTTGGTAGGGCTGCGGCGCCGGGAAGGGGTGACGCTGCATGGCTTTGATGCCGATGCACTGGTCCGTCGCTTGCAGCCGTTCGTTGAGCGTGGATGGCTGCAGCAGCGGGCAGGGCGTTGGTGCCTCACCGACCCCGAGGGAATGGCTGTCAGCAATCAGGTGCTGATTGAGGTGATTCTGTGGTGGGAAGAGGTCTTGGAGAGGACTGGTAAGGCCAAAACCCAATCACAGCAATCGATCTGATCAACAAGCGGCTGCTGTCGCGACTGGTATCAGCGACTTGGGCGAGACACGTGTGTATGACTGCTTCGCGCAGCATGCTCACAAAAAAAGAGGTAGGCCCCTCAGCCCACCCCCAAACGACGTATTGAAGGCACCACTGCCTTCGAAGCAATCTTCGCTGACAGGCGACCCCTCGCTGGGTATCAAATGCAGCGAATTAGGCATTAATTACTAGCCAGATCTCCTCAAGTTGGCTGTGAAGATGAATTTGGCGCCAGCACCACTGCAAGCGCTTGGGAGGCGGAATGTTCGCGGGTTCCCTCGCCCGCGTCTCCCCAAACGCTTAAATCAGCCGAATCAGGTCTCGATAACAGTCTCCTATGAGTAGTAGCTGACCTCCATCGGAAGTCACCGGTCAGCGGTTCCGCTTGAGAAAAATTTCGACTGTTTCCCATCTTTTGCCTGGCGTTGCAGTGCATCACTTTGATCAGGCAGATCAAGAGGGATCGGTCATCAACTCTGAAATATTGGGCATGGGATCCGCCTTCCCGTCAGCAATTGCGCGAGCGCGGAGGTAAAACCAACTCTCCGTATCGCCCTTGGCTTCCATGCTCTCCGCGATGGATATCCAATTGTTGATTTCAGCTTGATCCATAGGGATGCAAATAAAAAAATCTCCGGAACCCCTCAGAACCGGAGATAGTCCAACGGTCTGGTGGCAGCATTGCTTTCAGACGCCTGAAGCTTAAAAATCAAGAGCAGGCAACGGAGGTACGGATGACCGTTGCCACCGCCCCATGAGTCGTGGCTGTTTGTACGGCCGTACCAAAGGGGTTCGGTGTTCGTGGATCCCAGCAACCTCGTCGTCAAGCTTGCAGCCCTCTTCCTCCGCGTCCGTCGCCGGCACTTCTTGATCGTTGGCGGCGATCATGTTGAGCAGGGGGACTGGTGGATGGGGCGGCTGATCTCCCTGTTTCAGGAGGATGACGTCGATACCAGCGTCATCACATGGATCAACGCCGATCAGGTGACAGATGTGATTTGGTCAATGGATTGCTGGTCCACGAGGCACTGAGGACCTCAACCTTCAATGTCGATCCAGGGTTTGAAATGAGTCATCTGACGGATAGGCCGGCTTGCATCTCCTGCCTATCAAGGAACAAGTTCCCACAGGATCATGGACATGATGTTTTTCATTGGAATGAACATCGCTCTGCTCGGGTTGCTCGTCTATGGCCTCCTTACAGCCAGGGAGAAAATCAAGGCTGGCCGTAAAGAGATCATCTGAAATATCAGCCCACTGACTGATATTTCCCGGGCTGAAAAGACCTGGCGTTTTTGCCGGCATCCCTTAGTCCACAACGGTGTCGGTCCCTTGCTTCACCATCGGTGCGGCACCACCACCACGGCTGGCTGGCGGTACTGAGGCTGAGCGAATGTCTCGTTTGCAATTCATTTGCAACCACATCGATTCTTCTGATAACTCAGCCACTCCTCTCCAGGCTTCGCATCAGTCAAAGCCGTTGTGGTGCAGTGATTTTTAGGCTCTGATTGGAATTATTGATTGTTCTGGGTGTTTCCTGTGATGCGAGGTGTTTGGTTCCGGGTCTGGTTGACCCACCCCTTCAACGCCTCAATGAACAGTTGGCGCCCATCCACCAGGGCCGGGCTGAACGGAGGTTGTTTGGTAGTTAGGCCCAGCAGGTCTGCCGTGACGCGCACCTGGCCATCGCAGCTCTCACCAGCTCCGATGCCGATCACGGGAATGCTCAGGGCTTGTTGCACCTTGCTCGCTAGCTCTGACGGGACATGTTCCAGCACCAGAGAGAAGCAGCCCTTCTGTTCCAGCGTGCGCGCCTGATCCAGCAGGCGCTCTTGGCTGCTGGTATCCGTGGCCTGACGGCGGTAGCCCAGACGATGAACGGCCTGTGGGGTGAGACCCAGGTGCCCCATCACAGGAATGCCCATCCGCACCAGCCGGTCGATCACGGTCACGACCTCAGGCTCCGCTCCCTCCAGCTTCACTGCGGCAGCACTGGACTCCTTCAGCAGTCGGCCTGCAGCCGCCACGGCGCGGTCTTCTCCGCACTGGTAGCTGAGAAAGGGGAGGTCACAGACCAACAGGGGTTGATCGGCTGGCATGGCAGTCAATCCCCGCGCCACCGCCTGGGTGTGATGGAGCATCTGATCCAGGCTCACGGGGAGTGTTGTGGCATGGCCCAGCGCCACCATCGCCAGTGAATCGCCAATCAGCACCACATCAGCACCGGCTGCTTCTGCGAGAGACGCAGAGAGGCTGTCCCATGCGGTGAGCACGGCGATGGGGTGGCCCTTCTGCTTGAAGCGGGTCAGATCAGAAGGACGCATGCAGCTTGAGAACCCCTCGGGGGCTCATTGCTAGCATTCTGCCGACTCGGACCCATGCGGCTCCGACGCCCAAATCTGGTCAGAACCGGAAGGGAGCAGCCACACGGGATGCTCAGGGCAGGCGTGGATTCCGGGTCACCACTTTCAGACAGCTTGATTGAGAGTCCGATTCCTCGAGACTCTTAATCCGATCTATCGTTCTGCTGCTGACGGCGACGAAGGAATTCAGGGATTCTGGCCCCGTTCTCTTCGGGTTCCGCGCGGGTCGCCATGCCAGGCATGGAGCGGCTGCGCTCGCTGCGGTAGGGCTGCTTGTTCTCGAAGCCTGTGGCAATCACCGTGACGTGAATCTCTCCTTCGAGCGCTTCATCCACCACCGCGCCCACGATGATGTTCGCCTCCGGATCAACGACGTCGTAGATCACTTCTGAAGCGGTGGTCATGTCCTCCAGGGTCATGTCCTTGCCGCCGCTGATGTTGATCACACAGCCTTTGGCCCCATCGATGCGTTCCGTTTCCAGTAGTGGACTTGCGATCGCGGCTTGGGCTGCCTCCACGGCTCTGGACCGGCCAGAACCGATGCCGATGCCCAGCAGTGCTGTACCCGCTTCGGTCATCACGGAACGAACGTCCGCGAAGTCAACGTTCACCAGGCCGGGACAAGTGATGATGTCACTGATGCCTTTGACGCCCATGCGAAGGACATCATCTGCACTGCGGAATGCCTCTTGAAGAGGTGCTCCGCCAATGGCCTCTCGCAGGCGGTCATTGGGGATCACGATCAAGGTGTCCACATGCTCTGCCAAGCGAGTGATCCCCTCGTCGGCCTGGCGCATGCGACGGCGGCCCTCGAAACTGAATGGTTTGGTCACGATGCCGACAGTGAGAGCCCCGACTTCCCGGGCTACTTCAGCAACCACCGGTGCGGCTCCAGTTCCGGTTCCACCGCCCATGCCTGCGGCGATGAACACCAAATCTGCTCCCTGCAGTGCGTCGTGCAGATCAGTGCGGGATTCTTCGGCTGCCTTCTGACCGATGGTGGGGTTGCCACCGGCGCCGAGTCCCCTGGTCAGGGTTTGCCCGAGCTGTAGGCGTTGCTGGGCCTGCGACTGGATCAGGGCCTGGGCATCCGTGTTCAGAACGCGATAGCCAACGCCCTCAAGATCGCTAAGAATCATGCGGTTGACAGCATTACTGCCGCCCCCACCAACGCCGATGACCTCGATGCGGGCGGATTGGCTGGGCTGGATTCCAGCTGCCGTATAAGACCCTGAGCCGCTCACCATCTCCATCGTCGAGGCTGAACCAGTTGGTTGCGTTGCATTATGTCCCTGAAGCCCTGTCCTGGCTTCAATAGATCACAAACCAGGCGCTGAGGTTGTGGTCTCCAGATTTTCAACCCTCTGGTCTCAGGGTTGCGATTTGGCGTTCTTGGGGACCGGTGGATTCGGTAGCTGCAGTTCAGGACGGTCGGGATCGCTGAGATCAAGACTGCTTTTCTGGGCTTGGCGCAGGTGCTCCGGCAACGTGTTGTTGAGGTGGATGATCGTCTCGATCTGGGTGTTGAGCAGGGCTGGTTCACCTCCAAGATCAATCCTGCCCAGGCTCGTGGTGACCAGACTGATGTCGCCGTCAGGGTGAACCACGATGGTTTTCAGCATCCCCTCGAAGCGATCCCGTTGTTGCAGCAGCTCAGCGACATAGCCGCGTTGCTGTTCGTTCCAGCCGCGCACCCAGATTGGTGTGAGCGGCTGCGGTGATGCGTCAGTCAGGTTGATCCACTGCCCTTTGGCGTCCAATAGGCCCCGTTCCCGTCCAGAGGGACCCTGACGCTCGGCCCTAGCGACTGGGATCTGTGGCTTCAGGTTGACGATGAGGCGAGCGGGCAGCATCTGGCGCTCAACCTGAGCACTCCGCACCGGTAGGGCGCTGATCAGCTGCTGTTCAAGCGTTCGGGGGCCGACCTCCAGCAGGGGTTGGGGGAAGCGCAGATTGGCCGCCTCGACGACTTGGTCCTTCTCAAGGGCAGTGTCACCCTGAAGGATCACCGCCTCAGGGCCAGGCAGGGTCCAGCCATGGCGAAGCAGGATCCAAGCGAATCCACCGCTCAGAACAAGCATGGCCATCAGGCGCCAAAGCTGCACCAAAAGGGTCTGGCGCCGTTGACGGCGCAATTCCCTCCGACGGGCCATCTGGGCTGAGATGGGCCGTTCAGATGCTTTGTGTTTGGTCGTAACCCGGCTCAAAGGTCGCACCGGGCCCGTGCCATCAGTTGCTCACCCCAGTTGCGAGCGCGGTCGGCATCAGAAAAGGGCACATCCATCTGCAACCCTTTGCCGATGAGCCGCAGGCGACAGCGGCCCTGGGATTCATCGGTCAGGGGCGCATCACCGGAGGCCAGTGACATCAGTTCCACAAGCTCGAGCCTGCAGACATCGAAAGAGCCCTGATCCTGAAATTTGCCAGCCTCGAAGCTGCTCCACTGCAGTTCACCGTCTTTCAAACGGGCACCACCGCATCCGTCGAGTTTGGCCAGCTCTGAGCCCTCGGCCCAGGTTCGAAACAGGTTTTGGCGTCGCCGTTCCAGCCATCCAAGCGAGGCCAGCAGCACAAAGGCCAGCAAAAGTGGAAACCAGAGCAGTCCGTGGCTCATGGGTTAGGCGAAGGACGCTGTGTTCATTCTCCTGCTGTTTGGATCAGTTGGTGAACCAACTGCTCGAGTGTTACGCCACTGGCCTCCCAAAGCATGGGGAACATGCTCTGGGCCGTGAAGCCCGGCAGGGTGTTGATTTCATTGATCCACAGCTGATCCGTTGCGTCGTCGTAGAAAAAATCAACCCGTGCCATGCCGTTGACGCCTACGGCATCGCAGGCCTGCAAGGCCTGAGAGCGGATGCGTCCACTGACTTGATCCGGCAAGGGGGCTGGGATGAATGTTGAGCTGCGCCCAGCGGTGTATTTGGTCTCGTAGTCGTACCAGTCCGCATCGAAACGCACCTCGCCGACCACGGACGCTTCCAAGCTGCGGCCTCCTAGCACTGCACATTCCACTTCCCTGGCGTTGACGCCTTGCTCCACCACAACCCTGGGGTCGAGCGCTGCTGCCTGGTGGAGGCCAGCCTCCAGTTCCGTGCGCGAACGGACTTTGCTGATGCCCACAGAGGAACCAAGATTGGCGGGCTTCACGAAGCAGGGGTAATCCAGTTCCGTTTCAATCCGATCCAGGAGAGCGGATCGACTGCTGGGCTCCTCGAGCTCGGATGCCAGAAGCGACACATAGGGCACCTGAGCCAGCCCGGAGCTGGCAAACGCGGACTTCATCGCCTGTTTGTCCATGCTCACGGCTGAGCCCAGAACTCCGGCACCCACGAAGGGTTTTCCGGTCAGCTTGAACAACCCCTGAATGGTTCCGTCCTCTCCATTGGGACCATGCAAGACCGGATACCAGATATCGACCGCATCGCAACCTTCCGGGAATCCTTGGAATCCTGAAGGCTGCGGTGGAGAGTTGAGGTCCGGTGCTGTTTCGGAGGCCAAGGTCGTCTCGGCCAGATCCTTTCCCCACCAGCGACCATCCCGGTCGATGTAAATCGCCAGCACGGAGTATCGGTCTGTGTTTCGTCCGCTGCGCAGGCCGCGAACGACGGTCGCCGCGGATCGGATTGACACGTCGTGTTCTCCAGAGCGGCCTCCAAAGACGAGCCCGACCGTGATGGGACTGGACGGCATGGCTGCTGCGACCCCTGAGCAGTGGGAGCGCCAAAGGTATCAGCGTTGTGCTCCGTGGGGCAGGGGGCTGCCGCTGAGTGAAAAGGAGCGAACTGCATCGATGCGCACCTGCACGAGATCGCCGGCTCTGTAGGCGTGACCATCTGGTCCGGTGGCGCTGAAGAAGGTGAGGCGATTGGTTCGGGTTCGCCCCATGAGTTGCGATGGGTCCTTGGGGTTGATGCCTTCCGCCAGCACCTCCTCGGTGCGTCCGGCGTAGCGCGCATTGCGTTCGCGGGCACAGGTTTCCACCAAGGCATTGATCTCGCGCAATCGTTCCACCTTCACAGCTTCCGGCAGCTGGTTGTCCCAATCGGCAGCGGGGGTGTTGGGCCGTGGGGAATAGGCCGCCGTGTTCACCTGGTCGAACCCGATCTCCTTGATGAGATCCATGGTGCGCCGGAACTGAGCATCGGTTTCGCCAGGGAAGGCGACGATCACATCAGCGCTGAGGGAGGCATCGGGCATGCGCTCACGGATGCGGTCGATGATGCGCCGGTAGCGCTCCACGGTGTAACCCCGGGCCATGGCCTGCAGAACGTCGTTGTCGCCGCTCTGGAAGGGAATGTGGAAGTGTTCGCAGAGCTTGGGTAGGTCGGCACAGGCATCGATCAGTCGCTCGGTGAAGTAGCGCGGATGGCTGGTGGCAAAACGGATCCGTTCAAGGCCCTCCACGTCGTGGACGTGGTGGAGCAGATCGGTGAGGGTGTGCTGGCGGCGACCTTCTGGGGTGATGCCCGGTAGATCCCGGCCGTAGGCATCGATGTTTTGCCCCAGCAGGGTGATCTCCTTGTAGCCCTGGGCAGCGAGACCCTCCATCTCCAGCTTGATCGCCTGGGGCAGCCGCGATTGTTCCTTGCCTCGCACCGAAGGCACCACGCAGTAGGTGCAGCGTTCGTTGCAGCCGTAGATCACGTTCACCCAGCCGCAGATGGTGCTGTCCCGTCGCGCGGTGGTGATGTCTTCAAGGATGTGATGGTCCTCGGTGGCGACCACCTGCTGGCCGCTGTCCACCTGAAGCAGCAGGGTCTCGAGTCGATTCGCGTGCTGCGGACCCATCACTAGATCGAGCTCCGGCACCCGCCTGAGCAGTGATTCGCCCTCTTGCTGGGCGACACAGCCCGCCACTATCAGGGTGAGATTGGGGTTGCTGCGCTTCCGCTGGGCTTGTCTGCCGAGGTAGCTGTAAACCTTCTGCTCGGCGTTATCGCGGATCGTGCAGGTGTTGTAGAGCACCAGGTCGGCATCGAGTTCGGCAGGTGCCTCCCTGTAGCCCATCGATTCCAGAATTCCGGCCATCCGTTCGGAATCCGCCTTGTTCATCTGGCAGCCGAAGGTGGTGATCCAGTAGCTGCCCCGCTGGGAATGGGCGGTGGCGTCAGTGGTGAGGGGGGCGGAGGCGACCAAGACTCTGGCTCAAGCCTTCTCAGTGTGAGCTACAGCGGTGTTGTGTCAGTTTGGGGATTGGCGCTCGGGTGTTGATGGGCTGGGCCCTCAGGCGGTTTTCGCTCACCAAGGCTGTGCCCCTCACGATCAGCCGGGGCACCACAGCATCCGTGGTGCGCTTGGAGCTCAGGCTGGACCGGGATGGGCTGATCGGTCGCGGCGAGACGGGTGGATTCGAGACCGGTCATCGTGCCTTTGCGCTCGAGGCGGTGGAAGAGGAACTGCTTGCGCTGCTGCCGCAGCTGGATGCTTTCGATCCCGATCGTCCGCAACAGTTCGACCCCCTGCTGGCGGCCTTGAGTCCGCCGGCCCGTTGTGCCATTGACCTGGCCCTGTGGGACTGGCATGGGCAACGGCTCGGCCATCCGCTATGGCGGCTCTGGGGATTGGATGCGGCCGAGGGTGTTGCGACAAGCGTCACCCTGGGACTGGCCTCTGTGACTGCTGTGCTGGAGCGTCTGACGCGCTGGTGGACGCAGCTGCCGGCAACGCGGGTGAAGCTCAAACTGGGGAGCCCCGATGGGTTGGACCACGACCGGAGCCTGCTGAAGGCTGTGGCCGAGGCCATCACGGACCATTCCCAGCGGCAGGGCGTGGCGATTGAACTCCAGGTGGATGCCAACGGTGGCTGGACCTTGGATCAGACCAGGCGGATGCTTGAGCCTCTGGCATCACATCAAGTGGTGCTGCTGGAACAACCCCTGGCTCCCGATCTGGACCCTGTGCGCGACACAGCAGGGTTCGCGGCGCTGCACCCGCACTGTCCGATGCCGTTGGTGGCGGATGAAAGCTGCTGGGATTTCGAGGATCTGCTGCGTTTGGCTCCGGTGGTGGATGGTGTGAATCTCAAGCTTTTGAAGACTGGGGGGCTCAGTCAGGCCCTGCTGATGGCCCAGGTGGCGCAGCGGAAGGGGTTGGACCTGATGGTGGGCTGTTATTCCGACAGCTCACTGCTGAACGGTGCAGCGGCCCAGTTGCTGCCCCTGATTCGTTGGCCCGATCTCGACAGCCATCTCAACTTGGTTGACGATCCATTCGCTGGTCTGGTTCTGCAGGACGATCGCTTGCGACCTTCATCGACGTCTGGATTGGGGATTCGCCCCGCGGCAGTCAGGCCTTGAGCTGCGCTGCTATCGGTGTGCGTGAAAGCACAGCAGCTTTATGAGCGGGATTCAGGCGCCGCCAGGATTTCGAGAGATGCGCTTGGTGCTGCTCCAGCACGGCGGTTTGGCCAGTCTCACCGGTAAGACCGGACTGGCCATGCTGCGCCACCGTGCCGGCCCGATCGTTGCGGTGATTGATCCAGACCATGCCGGCCATCCCCTGCAGCAGATCACCGGCATCGAGCGAGACGTGCCGGTGGTGGCGGATTTAGCCGCGGCGCTTCCTTACAAGCCGGAGGCAGCTGTGGTTGGCTTGGCTCCCTCTGGAGGGCGACTGCCGGATCCTGTTCGCCACGATGCCCTGGCGGCGTTGCGCTCAGGACTCCACCTCGCCAGTGGACTCCATACCCGTCTGGCCGATGATCCGGTATTGGCAGAAGCCTGCTGGCCAGACCGCTGGATCTGGGATCTCCGCCGGGAGCCGGAGGATCTCAACATCGGTCAGGCAAGGGCTGCGGAGCTTCCCTGTCGACGCCTTTTGGCGGTTGGAACCGATATGGCTGTGGGCAAGATGAGCGCATGCCTGGCTCTGCTGGAAGCGGCCCAGCAATCAGGGATTCCCGTGCGATTTGTTGGGACGGGGCAGGCGGGAATTCTGATCAGTGGCGAAGGGGTTGCCCTCGATGCTGTTCGGGTGGATTACGCCGCGGGTGCAGTGGAGGCGGCGGTGCTTCGGGCGGCGGATGCTCTGCCCGAGCAGGGCCTTGTGCTGGTTGAAGGACAGGGTTCGCTGTGTCACCCCGCTTCAACAGCCACCCTGCCCCTGCTGCGCGGAACCCAGCCGACCGCCCTCTTGTTGGTGCATCGGGCCGGCCAGCAGAGCATCGATCGGTTGCCTCAGATTCCTCTCCCCGACCTCGCAACCTTGGTGAGCACCACAGAGGCCTTAGCCAGTTGGGCACGGCCTGATGGCGCGGGTGCCCCAGCCAAGGTGGCTGCCGTCGCCCTCAACACGGCACGCCTTGATGAGCATCAGGCGATGGTCGAGATTGATCGGGTGAGTCAAGTTCTGGGTTTGCCCTGCACCGATCCCATTCGCTGGGGTGCCGAACCTCTGCTGAGAGCCTTGGTCGATCGTTGAAAAAGGGCGAGCGAGGGGATTCGAACCCCCGAATAGCGGCGCCACAAGCCGCTGCCTTAACCACTTGGCGACGCCCGCCGCGTCCGTGAGAATCTACCAACACGAGCCGCAGCCTGCCTGGTGTCCCCTTCATCGCGTCCGCAACGTGTGCCTGCACTGGCGCTGTTGACGGGGGGTGTCGCCATGGCCGGTGTGCTGTCGCTGGTGTTCTCCAATCCGTCCATGGACGATTACGAGGCCCATGCCGGAGCCCAGTTGGTCAAGTTGGGCACCCAGGAACTGTGCGAGGCACCGAACCTGCCCATGGTGCTGCGTCTTTGGATTCGCAATTGCCCTGAGTTGATTGCCTCTCAGCGGGATTCTCTGGCGGCGCTGGCCGGTCAGTTCACCACCCGTCGCAACCTAGGGGTGGCCAGCTTGTATTCCACCCGCATGGAAGGGAAGGAGTTGTTGCCGGGGCTGCGTCTGCCCGGCTTCGATGTGCTGAGCCTTGGTGTGGCAGGTCGTTTTGTGATCCTTAGAACCGACGCCATCAACGGTGCAGAGGAGTGACGGATGCCCAGTCGCTCCAGTCACAGTCTGGGAATGGTGTCCTTGAGGCTTGGGTTCCTCTGGGGCTGGTTGACTTCGGCCCTGCGACGCCCCTGCCAGCAATCCAGAAACAGGGGCTGACGCCTGTGCGGCTCGCCTGGCATCAGGGACGTCTGCTTGAGCCCAGGCCCCTGACGGCTGATCAGTCGCCACCATCGCGGATGGTGCTGCCGCGATTGGTGGACTGCCATGTTCATTTGGACAAGGCCTACACCTGGCAGGAGCACCCCAACCTCAGCGGCAGCTACGGAGGTGCCCTGGACGCCAACCTGCAGGAGCACAACACCCGAACCGTGGCATCCGTTCTCCAGCGCGGGGAGCGAGCGTTGGAGAGGGCATTCGGACATGGGCTGCGTGCCATGCGTAGTCATGTCGATAGTGGTGGTCCCGGTGCCGAGCCCAGCTGGGAGGCACTGCTCACCCTTCAGCAGCGCTGGCGCAGCCGCATCGATCTTCAGCTGGTGGCGCTTGTTCCCCTGGAGTTCTGGTGTTCAGCTGAAGCGGAGGCTTTGGCACGTCGCGTCGCCGCCAGTGGTGGCTGCCTCGGCGGTGTTCTCACCCCTCCCTGTGGATCGGCTGCGGTGACTCATCAGCTGGAGGAGTTGTTGCGCCTTGCCGATCGCCACAGCTGCGGCGTTGATTTGCACATTGATGAGGCCGACCATGGCCCGGCCGAGGGCATGGGTCAGCTGCTGAAGGCTCTGCGGCGCGTGCCCGTCCAGGTTCCTGTCACCTGCAGCCATGCCAGCAGTCTTTCTCTGCTGTCGCCTCCAGGCTTGGCGCGGTTGGGAGAGCGCATGGCGGCAGCACAGCTCCGCGTGATCGCACTACCCCTCACCAATGCCTGGTTGCTAGCGCGATCGGACGACGCCACCCCGCTTCAGCGTCCGCAAGCCCCGATCCGTCAGTTGCAACGCTGTGGCGTCACTGTGGCGGTGGCGGGTGACAACGTGGCCGACCCCTGGTTCCCCGGAGGCGATTTCGATCCATTGGCCCTGCTGGCCGCGTCGATGCCGTTGACCCAGTTGTTGCCGTGGCAGCGCCTGGGCCTGGCCCCCTTCACGACGGCACCGCCGGCCATTCTTCAACTGGAATGGGATGGGGTGCTGCGGGCTGGTGCTCCTGCGGATCTGATCTGCATGGAGGGCCAGGGATGGTCGGATCTGATGCGATGTCCCCCGCAGCGCCAGGTTCTCGTGAACGGCCACTGGGTGTCGTCTCCGGGCGCTAGACCCTGACCAGAGTTCAGCAACGTCATGGGTCGCGCCGAAGCCTTAATCGCCCTGCGGCAAGCCCTCAGCGCTGTCCCTGATCTTGAGCTGTTGGCTGAACCAGCAGACCTTCTGCGTCATTCCCGGGATGCCTTCGAGTACTCCCCGGTTTTGACTCCAAGACTGGAACCATGCCGTGCTGACTTGGTGGCCCGGCCTCGCACTGTGGAGGCCGTTGAACGGCTTGCCTCAGCCTGCGCCGAGCATCAGGTTCCCCTGACCCTGCGCGGGTCCGGTACGGGGAATTACGGCCAATGTGTGCCCCTGCAAGGAGGCGTGGTGATGCTCACCACATCCCTGCGTCAGATCCGATCAATCGATGCGGCGACGGGGGTGGTCACCGTGGAACCGGGGTGTGTGATGCGCGATCTGGATCAGGAGCTGCGCAGGCATGGGCGCCAGCTGCGCTTGATGCCGAGCACCTGGCGCAGCGCCACCATTGGCGGCTTCGTTGCTGGGGGCTCCGGTGGCATCGGTTCGTTGCGCTGGGGCTTTTTGCGTGATCCAGGCCATTTGCTCGGGATGGAGGTCGTACCGCTCCGTCCCGATGCCCAACGCCATCAGATCGGCGAGGTGGATGCCGAAGCGTTGAACCATGCCTACGGCACGAACGGCATCATTACGGCCCTCAGATTGGCCACCGCTCCAGTGGTCAACTGGCAACAGGTGAGTGTGGACTGCGAGCGTTGGGAGCAGGCGATTGAGTTGATGCACAGGGTCGCGGCATCCGCCTTGGATCTTCATCTAGGAACCCTGCTTGAACAGCCGCTGCTGTCGCGGATGCCCAGTTGGGGAGGTCCTGCCGTATCTGCGCACAGGTTGCTGTTGCTCGTCGCGCCGGATGGGCTCACCAGCCTGCAACGGATGGTGCAGTCAGCCGGGGCCACCCTGCGGGATCTCGGGCCTGAAGATCTCTCAGGGGGCAATGGATTGCGTGAGCTGAGCTGGAATCACACCACCCTGCATGTGCGGGCCTCAGAGCCGGGATGGACCTACCTGCAGATGCTGTTGCCGCAGCCGGAGGCTCCAGCAATTGCAGCGTTGAGGCAGCGGTGGGGAGACGACCTGATCTGGCATCTCGAGCTTGTGCGCCAGCAGGGCTGTCCACGCTTGGCCGCCCTGCCGCTGGTGCGGTGGCGGGGGGCTGAGCAGCTGGACCGATTGATGGACGACTGCAGGGCAGTGGGTGCCGTGCTGTTCAACCCCCATGTGATCACGGTGGAGGATGGCGGCCTTGGCGTCATCGACGCTGATCAGGTGGCGGCCAAGCACCGCTTTGATCCCGCTGGCCTGCTCAATCCAGGCAAGCTGCGGGGCTGGGAGGAGCGCCTCTGACGATCAGCATCCGAGGCTGTCGAAGGTGGCGACTCCAGTGCTGGGGTTGATGCCCTCCGCCTCCCGACAAAGCCGGCGTTGATCATCACGATCGAGCAGGGCGTCGGTGAAATCAGCCCCCTCGATCTGGGCATTACTGAAGCTGCTGCCTGACGCGATGATCCCCGTGAGCACAGCGTTGCGTAGATCGGTGTCCACGAAGTCGGCGCGATCCATCAATGCATCGGAGAGATCAGCATCGCGGAAATCAGCTTCGGCAAAGGCCCCCTGGGTGAGGATCGCCCCATGGAGGTTGGCGCCTTGGAAATTCGCGCTGCGGCCAATGGCTCCTGCAAAGGATGTGTTGGCCAGGTTCTGTCCCTGGAAATCTCCGTTGCTTTGGTTGGTGAGCGTGTAATCCACCTTTTCCTGGAACAAGGCCCTGTCCTGCAACCCCACCCCGGCGGAGGTGTCCAGGGCTTGGGCCGGAGCTCCCATCAACAGGAGGGGCATGAGAAGGCTCAGCAGCCAGGAAATTCGCAGCACAGTCCACGCGCAAGCTGCGTTCACTCTGCCGTTACAACGCCGCGAGCGAACAGGTCCCCGATCAGATACAGCGATCCGGCAACAATTGGCATCGGCGTTGGCCATCCATCGCTGTTGAGTTGGTTCAGCACCGTTTCAAGGCTGTCGGCCTCTTGCAACTGGTTGCCGCGGTCTGGGAGTTCTTTGAGGAGGGCCGCTCGGCACCAGCTCTTGTGGCCCGGCACTGGAAGAATCCAGGCTTGGTCCAGGGGATGCAGCAAGGCCTGCAGCATGGCGGCAGCATCCTTGTGGGCCTGAATGGCCAGGATCCAGACCACACCCATGCATGCGTTGCTCCAATGAACCCGTTCCTCGGCCAGTTGCACCGCAGCGGGTGGATTGTGAGCTCCGTCAAGGCGAAGCAGGTGCTCCCTCCAACGCACGGTCTGCAGACGACCGGGCCAGCGGGCTTTTGCGAACCCCTCATGGATCAGTGCTTCAGGCAGGTTCCATCCCAAGCTTGATAAGGCCTTTAAAGCCCCAAGGGCTACAGCGGCGTTGCTTCGCTGGATTTCTCCTGCCAGGCCCAGCTGACAGGATGATTCCAGGGGCTTGACCCACTGAAGCTTGGCCTGCTGCGCTCGGCAGGTCTCCTCCAGGACGGCCTGCACAGCGGGATCTTGTGCACCACTAATCACGGTGGAGTGAGAAGGGATCGCTGCTGCCTTCTCCATCGCGATGGCGGTGAGGTTGTTCCCCAGGTGTTCGCAGTGATCCAGTCCGATGCTGGCGACTGCAATCACAGGCCGGTGGGGATGCGCTGTGGTCGCGTCAAGCCGTCCCCCCAGCCCTACTTCCAGCACCAGGAGTTCACAGGCGTGCCGCTGAAAGTCCAAAAAAGCCGCAGTCACTAGTAATTCAAAGGGGGTCAGCCGATGCCGTTCATTAAGGGGTTGGAGAGCCTGCAACTGGGATCGCAGCGTTTCAACTGCAATGGGTTCTCCCTGGATCCGAATGCGTTCGCACCAGCTCACCAGGTGTGGGGAGGTGGTGACACCGCAGCGGAGTCCTGCGGTACAGAGGGCTGATTCCAGAAAGCTGACGATGGACCCCTTCCCGTTGGTGCCGATCACCTGAATCGCGGGAACTGACTGACATGGATGGTCAAGGTCGTGGAGGGCCGCATGCATGCGATCCAACTGCAGATCCATGCCACGCAGGTCGAAGCGCGGGATCAGATCAGAGAGGTCATCCACTCAGCTGAGGCTGGAGAGGGTCGCCGCCAAACGGCGCAGCAGTTCGCGGATCTCGCGCTTGTTGATGGTCAGAGGGGGCACCATGCGAAGCACTGAGGGCCCGGCCGCTACGAGAAGAAGACCGTGACCAATGGCAGCTTGAGCCAGCTGAGGAGCCTTCCAGCTGCTGCTCTCACGGATCACGATGCCTTGCAGTAGGCCCCAACCCCTCACGGTTTCGAGGTGCTCTGGGAAACACTTCACCAGTTCTTGGAGTCCGTCGCGCAGCTGTTCACCTCGTGCTGTGACGTTGTTGAGTAACCCCCGTCGTTCGATCTCGGTCGCCACCGTCAACCCGGCCCGGCAGGCGAAGGGATTGCCTCCGAAAGTGCTGGCGTGGTCTCCGGGTTCGAACACATCAGCTGATGCGTTCACCAGCAGGGCACCGATGGCATGCCCCCCCCCCAGCCCCTTGGCCAGGGTGAAGGCATCAGGGGTGATCCCCAGTTGCTCGTAGCCCCACAAGCGGCCGCTCCGCCCCATGCCCACCTGCACCTCGTCGAGGATCAGCAGGATGTTCCGTTGCGTGCAGATCTCGCGCAAGCGTGAAAAGAACGCGCGGTTTCCTGGATTCACGCCACCTTCACCTTGCAGGGGTTCGACCAGTACAGCCGCGATGGAGGGCCCGGCTTGTTCATGGCGGTTGATCAGGGCTTCTAGAGCCGAGAAATCGTTGTAGGGGAAGTAGTCAAACCCGGCCACCATGGGTTCAAAACCCTTGTGGTACTTGGGTTGCCCCGTGGCGGTGACAGCAGCGAGGGTGCGGCCATGGAAGCTGGCTGCCGCCGTGAGGATCACGGGCTGTTCAATGCCTCGACGTTGATGGCCATGTTTGCGGGCCAGTTTGATCGCGGCTTCATTGGCTTCGGCGCCGGAATTGCAGAAGAACACGCTGTCGGCACAGCTGTGGTTTACAAGCCAGCTCGCCAGCTGCTCCTGTTCGGGAATCTGATAGAGATTCGACACGTGCTGGAGTCGTCCCAGCTGTCTGCGCAGAGCGCGATGCATTGCCCTGTCGCTGTGGCCCAGCGTGCAGGTCGCGATGCCAGCGACCGCATCGAGGTATCGACGCCCTTGCGTGTCTTTGACCCAACAACCCTTCCCTTTGGCCAAAGCCAGAGGAAAACGGCCGTAGGTGTTCATCACAGCGGATGGATGGGAGCCGGGGGACTTGAACCCCCAAGACCAGTGGCCGGCTGATTTTGAGTCAGCTGCGTCTACCAATTCCGCCAGGCTCCCGCACAGGGATTGTATTGATTGAAGGGCCCCGCTTCAGGGGATGTTGCGCTTCACCTCAGCACCCACAGCGCTGAGCTTGCTTTCGAGGTCGTCGTAACCCCGGTCGAGGTGTTTCAGGCCAGACACCTCGGTGATGCCTTTGGCTGAAAGGCCTGCCAGAACCATGGCAGCGGCTGCACGAAGGTCGGTGCCGGTGACCGGCGCAGCACTGAGCTGAGCCACCCCCTCAACAATGGCGGTGCTGCCCTTGAGACGAATGGACGCTCCCATGCGCTGAAGTTCGGCAACATGCTGCAGACGGTTTTCGTAGATCTTTTCGCTGATCACACTTGTTCCTTTGGCCGTGCACATCAGGGCCATGAACGGTGCCTGAAGATCGGTTGGGAACCCTGGGAAAGGTTGGGTGGTGATATCTACCGCGGAGATTTCACCTGGTGTGATCGTGACGCTCCTCCCATTGATGTCGATGGAGCAGCCGGAATCTCGGAGTTTTTGGATCACAGCGCTGAGATGCTCCGGAATGACGGGCTCCACGACCAGTTGTGAGCGCGTGATCGCTGCAGCCATCAGAAAAGTTCCGGCTTCAATTCGGTCAGGAATGACCGGATAGTTGCTGCATCCACTGAGCTGTTCCACTCCTTCAACGGTGATCACCGGGCCACCGGCACCGGTCACGCGAGCTCCCATGGTGTTGAGCAGGTTGGCCAGGTCCTGCACTTCCGGCTCCTGGGCGGCATTTTCAATCGTTGAGACGCCTTCCGCTAAGACAGCGGCCATCAGGATGGTTTCCGTGGCTCCGACGCTGGGGCAGTCGAGCACGATCTGCGCACCTGACAGGCGTTTTCTGCTGCCAGGAATGGATGACGTGACGATCCCATGCTCCACATTGACAATGGCGCCGAGGGCTTTCAGGCCGCGGATGTGTTCGACGACAGGACGTGCCCCGATGCGGCATCCCCCTGGAAGGGGAACCCGAGCATGTCCCAGCCGTCCCAGAAGAGGTCCGATGCTGAAGAAACTGGCGCGCAGGCTGTTGACCAGTTCATAGGGGGGAGCTGAACCGTTCAGCTCGGCGGCGGTGAGGCGAATGCGGTCAGAGGCTCGATCAACCTGAACCCCCAGCGATTCAAGGATGGCGCTCATGCCATCGATGTCCGTCAGAGCAGGAATATTGGTGAGTTCAATCGTCTCTTGGCTCAAGAGGCTGGCCGTCATCAGCACCAAGGCGGAGTTCTTCGCGCCGCTGACGTGAAGCGTGCCGTTCAATCCGTGACCACCGCTGACGTTCAGGCGTCGCTTGAGACTCTCCTGAGACGCTTCTGCAACAGCCATCATCAATTGCCTGATCCCCTATGACAGGATTTTGCCAACACTCTCTGAGACCGTCTAGACGGCCGGCGTTCAAACTGGACAGTTTGGTTTCAGGGTGTTGGATCTAGGGATCGTCGATGCCCTATGTTCATCCGGTCGAATCTCGACACGCCAGCGGATGTGGCGGAATTGGTAGACGCGCTAGTTTCAGGTACTAGTGGTGGCAACATCGTGGGAGTTCAAGTCTCCCCATCCGCACTAGTTTGTCGGAAGTCAAGCTTCTCCCGGCAACAATGATCGTTCTCAAGATCTCCAACGCCTCGGAGGTGGTTGCTTCCAAGGTTGGAAAGTTTATTGAGCTTCTAACCCCCGACTCCATCGACCACACGACTGTGGAAGATCAGGTTATTAAAAAGCTGATTGAAAATCTTGCGGCGGAAGGGATTAAGGGCGAAATCGCAGCCATTAATGGGCTTGAGCTCGAAGGCGAAAATCTCAGCGTTCACAAAGGCTTGAACGTGCGTAAACACGCAGAGTTCTGATTCGTTCTCTGGATTCCTTCTCCCCCCTGATCAGCAGCCGACGCAATCCTTTGGTCAAGCGTCTTAAAGGCTTGGCCACGCGTGTTGGTCGTGAGGCCGAAGGATTGCTGCTCCTGGAGGGCACCCACCTCTTGCAAGAGCTTCTGGCGCGAGGAAAGGCGCCGGAAGAAATTATCGCGACTGAGGTCTGGCTGGAGCGTCATCAGGAGCTCGCCGAACATTGTTCCCAGGTGCGATGGCGGATTGTCACCGACGAGGTGTTGAGGGCAGCGCTAACAACGGTCACTCCCGATGGCGTCGCCTGCCTGAGCCCATTGGATGGGCTACCCCCCGTCCCCTCAGCGTTGGACTTTGTCCTGGTTCTGGATCGCATTCAGGATCCGGGCAATCTGGGCACGTTGTTGAGGACGGCGCTTGCCGCTGATGTGAACGCAGTCTGGATGGGCGGTGGTGTCGACCCCCTGGGGACGAAAGTTCTACGGGCGTCTGCTGGTGCTCTGCTTCAACTGCCGCATCAACGCTTTGGCCCCAGCGAAGAGATGGCGATCCAGCTGCTTCAGCAGCAATTGCAGAAGCTGGTTGCGTCGGGATTGCAGGTCGTCGCCACCCTGGTGCCGGATCCGACGAAAGGTGATCCCCCATCTCCCTACTGGGATCTCGACTGGAGACGGCCGACGGCGCTGGTGCTGGGAACCGAGGGTGCAGGTCTGCATCCGGATCTGCAGGCCTGCTGTACCCATGCCGTCACGCTTCCCCACAGCTCACGCGTTGAATCCTTGAATGTGGCGTCTGCCGCGGTTCCTCTCCTCCTGGAGCGGCGAAGAGCGACAATGACCGCCACATCGCAGCAGTTCGGGTGAGCGACGCCAGCTTCGACTTCGACGTCATTGTTATTGGTGCCGGCTATGGCGGCTTCGATGCCGCCAAACATGCCGCCGACCATGGCCTGAAGACGGCGATTGTTGAATCCCGCGACATGGGAGGCACCTGTGTGAACAGGGGCTGTGTTCCCTCCAAGGCGTTGCTTGCCGCCAGCGGAAAGGTGCGGGAGCTGGCTGACGACAAGCACCTATCGAGCTTCGGCATTCATGCCGCTCCAGTGCGTTTCGAGCGGCAAAAGATCGCCGACCACGCCAATCAGCTTGTTCAAACCATTCGGACCAACCTCACCAAGACCCTGGAACGGGCTGGGGTGACGATCCTCAGGGGGCATGGCCGTCTCGAGGGCAGCCAGAGAGTCGGGCTGCGGGAACCCAGCGGCGTCGACAGGGTTCTGACCGCTAAGGACGTGATCATCGCCACGGGGTCTGATCCCTTTGTGCCGCCGGGCATCGAAACCGATGGCCGCACGGTTTTCACCAGTGACGAGGCCATCAACCTGGAATGGCTGCCCCGCTGGATCGCGATCATCGGCAGCGGTTACATCGGCCTTGAATTCGCTGATGTGTACACCGCCCTCGGTTGCGAAGTGACGATGATCGAGGCCATGGACAAGGTGATGCCCACCTTTGATCCCGACATCGCCAAGATCGCTGGGCGTCATCTGATTGATGGTCGCGATATCGATGCACGTTCCGGTCTGCTGGCCCGCAAGGTCACCCCAGGCTGTCCGGTGCAGATCGAACTGGCTGATTTCAACAGCCGTGAATTGGTGGAGACCCTTGAGGTTGATGCCGTTCTGGTGGCGACAGGGCGTGTTCCCAGCAGCAAGGGCCTCAACTTGGAGTCGCTGAATGTGGAGACGAACCGCGGCTTCGTCCCGATCGACGACGCCATGCGGGTCTTGGTCAACGACCAGCCTGTTCCCCATCTCTGGGCCGTTGGAGATGTGACAGGCAAGCTGATGCTGGCCCACACCGCCGCTGCCCAAGGCACCGTTGCCGTGGACAACATCCTTGGCCATGCGCGCGAGATCGATTACCGCAGCATTCCGGCAGCCACCTTCACCCATCCCGAGATCAGCTCTGTTGGCCTGACCGAGGCGGATGCCAAAGCTTTAGCGGAGAAGGATGGCTTCCAGCTCGGTTCCGTTCGCAGCTACTTCAAGGCCAATTCCAAAGCTTTGGCTGAGCTGGACAGTGACGGCCTGATGAAGCTGCTGTTCAACAAGTCCAGTGGTGAAGTGCTGGGGGCCCACATCTATGGCCTTCACGCCGCCGATCTGATCCAGGAGGTGGCCAATGCCGTTGCCCGCCGTCAGAGCGTGCGTCAGCTCGCTACCGAAGTCCACACCCACCCGACCCTCAGCGAGGTGGTGGAGGTTGCTTACAAGCAGGCTGCCGCCCAAGTGGCTGCCTGATCCCGCGCACCCGTTTCTCGTTCAAGCTTTGCCCAGATCCATGGAGTTTCGCCGTCGTCCCCCCAATCCCAAGGTGCGGGTTGCTCATCTCGAATATGCGGTGCCTCACGATGAAGAGGAGCCGCGTCACATCCTCGAGAAAATTGTCTGGGAAAAAGACCGTGAGATTGATGCGGCCCGCGACAAGGTCCCCCTGGACAAGCTGAAGCAGCAGATTGCCAAGCTGCCTCCTACGAAGGATTTCCTGGGAGCGCTGAAGGCGGCCGCCAAGAAACCGGCGGTGATTGCTGAGGTGAAAAAAGCGAGTCCCAGCAAAGGGGTGATCCGTGAGGATTTCGACCCGGTGGCGATCGCCAAGGCCTACGCCGCTGGCGGTGCAAGCTGCCTCTCGGTGCTCACCGACAAGACCTTTTTCCAGGGGGGCTTTGATGTTTTGGTGGAGGTTCGCCGGGCCGTCGACCTTCCTCTGCTCTGCAAGGAGTTTGTGCTCAGTCCGTATCAGTTGTTTCAGGCCAGGGCAGCGGGGGCTGATGCGGTGCTGCTGATCGCTGCCATCCTGTCGGACCAGGATCTTCGCTATCTGAACAAGGCCGCAGCGGCTCTGGACCTCACGGTGCTGGTGGAAGTCCACGACGCCACTGAACTGGACCGGGTGCTCAACATTGGCGGGTTCCACTTGATTGGGATCAACAATCGCGATCTCACCAGCTTCGAGACGGATCTGGGTACGACTGAGCGTCTGCTCAACGAATTCGATGACCGGTTGAAGCAAACGGAGGCGCTGCTTGTGAGTGAGTCGGGTCTGTTCAGCCGTGCCGATCTCGATCGGGTTCAGTCCGCCGGTGCCGGTGCGGTGCTTGTGGGGGAAGCTCTCATGAGGCAGCCGGATATTGAGGCGGGTCTGGTGCAGCTGATCCAGGCTTAATAACGCCGATGGCTTCTTACTGCTGATGCAGAATTGAGACATTCAGGCGGTTCTTTGTGCTGATTAGCCTTTTGACCGGCATTGCCGCCGGGGCCGTGCATGTGGTGGGTGGTGCAGATCACCTGGTGGCGATGGCGCCCTTCTCGCTGAACAAGCCTCTGTCGGCCTTTCGGCATGCCATGGCCTGGGGGGCCGGTCACTCCGCCGGAGTCGTGGTTCTGGCCCTGATCGCCATCGGCCTCAAAGACCTTGCCCACGTTGAGGCCATGTCGTCTTGGGCGGAATTTCTGGTGGGTGTGGCCCTGCTGGTGGTGGGTGCTCTGGCGGTCCGCACCGCCTTTGGGCTTGAACTGCACACCCATGATCATCTTCATGATGGTGCCCATGAGCATCGTCACCTCCATCTGCATGTGCGCGGTGCCAGCAACCACCGCCGTCACGTCCATGCCTCCTCAGGGCTGGGCTTGCTGCATGGCCTGGCGGGGGCCAGTCACCTGCTGGCGGTGATCCCAGCTTTGGCGCTGCCGCCCCATGCGGCAGTGGGCTATTTGGTGGCTTATCTGCTGGGATCCCTCGGCGCCATGGTGGCCGTGGTGTCGGTGGTGTCCTTCCTCACCCTGCGCAGTGGTGCCCGGCTGATGCCTTTCCTGGTGGGTGGCACCGGAGCTCTTTCGATCATCACCGGAGCCATCTGGCTCCAGAAGACCTCACCGGTCTTGTTCTGACCCTCTGGTGGGTAGACGAGCCACCACCTCCCCGATTAGCAAGCTTGTCGCCACTGGTCCCAGTTGGCGGCTGTCGGTGCTTTCGGCTTTGTTATCTCCCAGCAACCACAGTCCGGTGGATTCAAGTCTCATCAGGCGTTTGATCAGACGAATGTCCGATCGCTGCGGATGCCATGTCACGAGCACGGATCCCACGCGGAGGGTTGGGTTCGAGCCCAGGTGCCTGACCAGAACACGGTCTCCCGGTTGAAGGGTGGGATGCATCGATCGCCCTTCGATGCGTAGCAGCAGCCGACGCCCACAAAAAAACAGCAACAGGTCCCGAAGGCCTGCTGCTGCGATAGGGGTATTGGACTTGTTCGAACTCAGGATGCGGTGACCCAGGCGTCGGAACGGCCCTTGGACTGCCAGAACATGCCGTGGATTTTTTCAACGGCGGCCATCAGCTCCTCTGCTTTGGCCTGATCGATGTTCACCTTGCAGGCGCTGCAGAGTTTGGCTGCTTTCCAGAAGGTGTCGTGCAGATCAGGGAAGGTCGCGAGATGGTCGGGCTTGAAGTAGTCGGTCCAGAGGATCAACAGTTCTTTCTTGGTCTTCTGTGCTTCCTCTTCCTTGATGGCCACGAAGCGACCGAAGGTGTTATTGTAGGCGGCCAAGGCAGCCGCGTCACCAGCGGCGGGGGCCTCAAGAGCCTTCAGCTTCTTGGTCATGGACAGCACTGCTTCAGCTGCCACACGAGCAGAAGCCGGGTCGTAAACACCACAAGGACCGTCGCAATGGGCTTCTGCCACGGGGGCAGGAAGGGCATATGCAATGGCGGAAAGGGCCGTGCGCAGCATCGGTTCAGAGCGGAATTGGCTTGAGTTGAGCCTAGCTTCCGCTCACTTCTTTACGTCGAGCAGTTCCACCTCGAAGATCAAGGTTGCATTGGGGGGGATCACGCCACCGGCGCCGCGGCTTCCGTAGGCCAGGTCGGAGGGGATCACCAGCTTGCGTTTGCCGCCCACTTTCATTCCGGCGACACCTTCATCCCATCCTTTGATCACCCGGCCAGCACCAAGGGGGAAGCTGAAGGGGGTGCCCCTGTCGTAGCTGGCATCGAACTGCTGTCCGTCCTCCAGGGTGCCGCGGTAGTGCACCACCACCGTCTGGCCTGGACTTGCCTCCTCACCTGTGCCCACCTCCAGCTCAGTGATTTTCAGACCACTGGCTGTGATGGTGGTGTCAGGGGCATCGAGCGGGCCGCCGAGGGACGAAGCGTCGGCGCGAGCGGAATCGTTGGCCATGACAAACAGGGTCGGATTGGGGTCGTCGGGGTCGAGTTCGAAGCTCAAGGCCCGTTGTGGTTTCGAAGCCTCGGACCGAACGGCAGCGGGCTGTACGGGGGCTGCGTCAACGGTGGAGGGGGCCACGATCTGACTGACCAATGCCAGGAGAAGGCAGGCCACGCAGACCGTTGTGCTGATGATGATGTCGCGCACGGCAAGGCTTCTGTTGCTCTGATTCTGGCCTCTGGTCCGCATCGGCGGTGCTCACTCAGGCCGGTTCATCTGCCGCAGCTGCTGCTCGAGCCGATCAATGCGTCCTCTCAGTTCATCCACTTCTTTCTGACTGGGAACGCCAAAGTCCTGGAGCAGGTTGTCGCGATTTCTTTCCAGGTTGCGTCCCATCTGCTGCTCCAGCTCGGGCGTTTCACCGCGGAGTGCTTTTAGAACGTCGTCCACCAGGGCAGAGGCTTCATTCGGATCAAGCCGGCCACTGCTGACCCAGTTCTGGGTGACGCCTCGCAGACGTTCAGCAACAAGGGTGGTCGTCCCCAGGCCGCGGAGCAGCAACTGCTGAAGAGGATTCGCGGGATCCATAGCGACAGGCGGGCGGGTCCGATCCAGGATGCCCCCGGCCGGGACTGCTGACCATGGGCAATCACCAACTGCATCCCGGATGGCGCGCTCTGCTCGGGGGTGTTCTGGCTGGAGTGGCTCCATCCCTGGGCGGGCCGCTGCTGATGGTTCCTGCCCTTGCGCTGCTCTGGTCGGTGGCTGAGCGCCCCCGATGGGCGGCTTTTTGGGCCCTGCTGGCCGTTGTGATCAGCCACCGCTGGTTGCTGGCCTTGCATCCCCTCACCTGGATGGGTGTCCCTACCTGGCTCAGCCTTCCTGTGGCGCTGTCCCTCTGGCTGGCCTGCGGCGTCCTTGCCGCCCTGCTCGTCGCCGGGTGGTCTGTTCTGGCGCGACTGTTACCTCGCCGCTGGCCATGGTTTTGGCGGCTGATGCTGCTTGCTGGGCTCTGGGCTCTGGCCGAACTGGTGTTGTCAGGTTCGCCGCTGTTCTGGATCGGTATCGGCGGTTCCACCCTGCCCTGGGACCGCCCCTTGGCTGGGGTGGCCCGCTGGTTTGGTTCCGGAGGGCTCACTTTGCTCCAGCTGTGTTGGGGGCGTTGCTTGTTGGCGCTGTTCCAGCAGCCCGCGGCTTGGCGTCGCTGGGGTCTGATCGGATTGGCCAGCGTGCTGCTGGCCCATGGGTTAGGGAGCTTGCTGTTGTGGGCGACTCCGCCGTCGGTCGGTTCCGTTGCGATGGGGCTCTGGCAGCCCGCTGTTCCGACACGAGAAAAATTCAATCTGGAGCGTCAACAGGCGTTGCCCACGCGGCTGGTGGATGCGATGCGTCAGCTGGAGAAGAACGACGTTGTTGCTGTGGTGGCTCCAGAAGGGGCTCTGCCTGCCAATTTTCTGGTGCCGACCGAGGCTCCAGACATTCCTCTGATCAGTGGTGGATTCCGTTGGGTGCGGGGTCAGCAACGCAGTTCTTTGATGCTTTACGAGCCGCCGGACCGGTTTCCCGTCCCCCTGGCGGATAAGCATCGTTTGGTGCCGATCGGGGAATGGATGCCCCCGCTGCCTGCCGGCCTGACGGCTGGACTGTCCGCGGTGGGTGGCTTGGCCCCTGGCCCGGCTCCCCGCAGGATGGACGTGGTTGAGCCCCCGGCTGCTGTGGCCATTTGTTATGAGATTGCTGATGGTCTGGCACTGGCACGCGCCGCTGCAGATGGCGCTACGTGGCTCCTAGCGATTGCCAACCTCGACCCTTATCCCCGTCAGTTGCAGAAGCAGTTCCTGGCTCTGGCGCAGTTAAGGGCGATCGAGAGCGGACGCGATTTGCTCAGCGTTGGCAACACGGGTCCGAGTGCGCTGATTTCGGCTGATGGAAGGGTGGAATGGTTGCTTCCACCTGAGGCCCCCGGCGTGGCGCAGACCGTCATTCAGGTTCGTAAGCGCGCCACGGCTTACTCCCGTTGGATCAGCCCCCCACCGAGCACGACTTCACCGTCGTAGAAGACGGCAGCCTGTCCTGGGGTGATGGAGAACTGCTCCTCTTCAAAGGTCAAACGGCAGCGGTGAGGCCGCTCCCTTTGCTGATCCGCCTCGGTGGCCTCCAGGGGGACCAGCTCCGCAGGCACCGGTGCACTGCGATAACGCACCTGAACCTCAATGTTCTGTGGGGCCTGGATGGGGTCGATTGAGACCCAGTTCACCGCGCCCACCACGCAGCTGTCTCGGCCCGCTTCGGAGCGAGGAGCAACGACCACCCGATTCATCGGAGCGTCAAGGCGGATGACGTGCAGCGGCTCTCGCCAGGCCACACCCAGACCCTTGCGCTGCCCAATGGTGAAGTGTTCGATGCCGTCGTGCTCGCCCACAACGGTTCCATCGGCCAGCACGATCTCCCCTTGGCGGGGTGGCAGATAGGCATCCAGGAAAGCCCGCATGGATCCGTGGTGATCCGCCAGGCATAAATCCTGGCTTTCTGGTTTCTCTGCAGTACGCAGATCGTGTCCGGCGGCTTCAAGCCGCGTGTCGGGCTTCGTTAGTTCTCCCAAAGGAAAAACGATGCGTCCCAAGACCTCCTGGGGAAGGTCGTAGAGGAAATAGCTCTGGTCCTTGCGACCGTCGAGGCCCCGCAGCAACTGATGACGCTGTTGATCACCCCCATGACGGATCCGGGCGTAGTGGCCGGTGGCGATGCGGGGCAGATTCCGCTCCTGGAGGGCCCAATTGAGCATCGGTCCAAATTTCACCGACCGATTGCATTGAGAGCAGGGCAGTGGCGTGATCCCATCGCGGTAGCCGTCCACCAGCCGTTGGACGATCTCCTGTTGGAACGTCTCCCGCGTGTCCACCACGTGGTGGGGAATGCCCAGCTGTTCACAGATGCCGGCCGCATCCACCAGCCCTTCAGCGCAACAGGCTCCTTTACCGCTCATCAGCCAAAGGGTCAGGCCTTCTACCTCCCAACCCGCTTCCACTAGCAGCGCCGCTGTTAGAGAACTGTCGACACCGCCGGAGAGACCAACGGCCACGCGATGCTCTCCAGGCCACTGCCTGAGACGCTCAAGAGCGGCCTCACCAGCTCGGGTTGTGGTGGATCCGATGGCCATGGGCGGCGCAGGGAGTTCTCTCCATAGTGAGGTCCCGGCAACCTGAGACTGGTGTGGCCTCCCGCTGATTCCGATCATCTGCTCGTGGATGCCTCGTCCATGCGGGGTCTGGAACAGAGCCTGTTCGACAGCGGAATGCCCGTCGCCGCGTTGATGGAGAAGGTGGGGCTTGCGATGGCTTCTTGGCTGCTGGAGCGCCGGGATCTGCTGCGGAATGGAGTGTTGGTTTTGGTCGGGCCGGGCCACAACGGTGGCGATGGCCTGGTGGTGGCCAGGGAGTTGCATCTGGCTGGCATTGAGGTCTCGCTTTGGTGTCCTCTCGCCATTCGCAAGCAACTCACCGCTGATCATCTGCGCCATGGGGAGTGGCTCGGTCTTCGGCGCCTGCATCAAGACCCGGATCCAGCCGACGCAGCGCTGTGGCTGGACGCGATCTTTGGGCTCGGCCAGAGCAGGGCGCTGCCCGACTGCTTGGCAGATCTGTTTCGGCGCCGACAGCAGTTGCAGCCTGGTGCGCTGATCAGCCTGGATGTGCCGTCAGGTCTTTGTTCGGATCACGGAACTGTGTTGGGGGAGCAGGCGGCCTGTGCGTCGGTCACCCTCAGCGTCGGCTGGTTGAAGCGCGGGTTGTGTCTGGACCCAGCCCGTCCTTGGGTTGGGGCGTTGGTGCGGATTGATCTGGGGTTGCCGCCTGTGGTGATGTGCAACGCCGCTGCGGTCTTGCCGCGCAGCCTGCCGGTTGGAGAGGCCTGTACGGCCCCGTTACCAGCGCTGCCGCCCACAGCGATGAAGTACGAACGGGGCCGCTGTCTGGTGGTGGCGGGCAGTGATCGCTACCCCGGCGCAGCACATCTCGCGCTGCGGGGGGCTATGGCCAGTGGCTGCGGCTGCGTTCAGGCCGTTGTGCCGCCCTGTCTTCAATCGAATTTGTGGCAGGTGTTGCCGGAGGTGATGCAACTGGAGGAGGGGGTGATTCCAGACCGGCTGGATGCGGTGTTGGTCGGTCCCGGGCTTGGCAACCCGTCTCGGTGGTGGAACCAGTGGTCGGAGCAACTGCGCACCGTCGCTGGTTTGCTGGTGCTCGATGCAGATGGGATCAATGCCCTGGCATCCAGTCCGGAGGGGTGGCGCTGGCTGTTACAGCGTCAGGGTCCAACCTGGCTGACACCCCACGCTGCTGAGTTCGCGCGTTTGTTTCCTGATTGTGGCGAGGGTGACGCGCTGGAGAGGGTGATCGCAGCAGCACGCTGCAGCCGTTGTTGCATTTTGCTGAAGGGTGCGCATTCGGTGCTGGCGGATTCATCGGGTGCGGCGGTTGTGCTGACAGGCACGTCTCCTCGGGTTGCTCGCACTGGACTCGGCGACCTGCTGGCCGGTTTTGTGACTGGTTGGGGTGCTCAGGTCGTCGCGGCACAGCAGCAGCCAGGGCTTGAAAGCTTTGTTGCCAGCACGGCTTTGCATGGTTTGGCGGCACGTCGTGCTCAATCAAGTGATGCTTCGGCGATTGCGGATTGTTTGAAAATCCTTGCAGCGCGGTGTCAGAAAAAGCAAACAACGATGTTCAACAAAGTCTGAACAAATGACTCTTTTTGTTCATTCGGCTTGCTTGTGTCCACAGAGCTTTTGCTGGTTTTAAATCTTTCGCAAATCTGAAATGTTTCGATTTGCTGTTCTGAATCTGAAGGGTTGCTGAAAACACATCGACATTCTTTCTGTTCGTAGGAAAGTCATCACACTTCCGCAGCACCCATGGTGTCCACCGCATCCAAGCCGCTGGAGACTCAACGTCGGCGCAGCAGCGACCCTGTCAGTTGGTACCTCGCCACCATTGGCAGAATCCCTCTTCTCACACCAGCCGAGGAAATCGAGCTGGGCAATCAGGTGCAAGCCATGATGGCCCTCACCGAAGACGGCTCCCGCGAGTTTGCGGATGGAGAACTCACGACGCCCCAGCGTCGTCTCCTGAGGATCGGTCGGCGCGCCAAAGAGCGGATGATGAAGGCCAACCTTCGTTTAGTTGTCAGTGTTGCCAAGAAATATCAGGGCAAGGGTCTTGAATTGCTCGATCTGATTCAGGAGGGCTCCCTCGGCCTGGAGCGTGCTGTTGAAAAATTCGATCCAACCCGGGGTTACAAATTTTCCACGTATGCCTTCTGGTGGATCCGCCAGAGCATGACCCGAGCCATTGCTTGTCAGTCGCGCACGATTCGACTGCCGGTTCATCTGAGTGAGCGGCTCACCACGATCCGCAAGGTCAGTCTTGATCTCGCTCACAAGCTGGGCGCCATGCCCAGCCGCGTGGAGATCGCTGAAGCCATGGATATTCCATTGGATGAGCTGGATTCGCTGCTGCGCCAAGCCCTCACCACCAGCAGCTTGGACGCTCCCGTCAACGGCGAGGAGGGCCGCAGCTTCCTCGGTGATCTGATCGCTGATTCATCTCTCGATGAACCTCTCGACATCGTTGAGCAGCGGATTCACCATGAACAACTGGGCCGCTGGCTGAGTCACTTGAGCGAGCAAGAACAACACGTTCTGCGCATGCGCTTCGGGCTTGAGGGCAATGAACGTCACACCCTCGCTGAAATCGGACGTCTCATGGAAGTGTCCAGGGAGCGTGTCCGTCAAGTTGAACTCAAGGCCTTGCGGAAGCTGCGCAATCTCACCCGTCGACTTCCGAGTGGCATCTGAGCCGGCTCGGAGCCGGCTTTTTAAAAACTGAACCCGTTCAGCTGAATCAGTCTTCAGCCCAGATGTAGCGCGTGAGTTCCGATGGGTCGGGTTCTGGTGCTGAGAGGGCGAAGTCAACACAGTCCTGAACGATTCCGTCGATCTCCTTCTCGATCGCGCGCAGTTCATCGCTGTTCACCAGGCCTGTGTCTGTCAGATCCCGTTCCAGAGCTTTGAGGGGATCACGCTTGGCCCAGAACTGCTTTTCCTCCTCCGCGCGGAGTTCGTCTGGATCAGCGAGGGAGTGCCCACGGAAGCGATAGGTCAAGCATTCCAACAGGGTCGGCCCTTCGCCGGCCCTGGCCCGTTCCACGGCCCGTTGAGCTGCTGCCCGCACCGCCAGAACGTCCATTCCATCCACTTCCTCGCCGGCCATCCCGAAGGAGCTTGCCTTGCGCCAGATCTCTGGATCACTGGTGGCCCGGTCGTGGGACATGCCAATGGCCCACTTGTTGTTTTCGACCACGAAAATGATCGGCAGCTTCCACAACTGCGCCATGTTCATGCACTCGAAAAACTGACCGTTATTGCAGGTTCCATCACCGAAGAACGCAGCCGTCACTGCGTTGCTGGAGGCATCGCCGAGGGCATCGCGTTTGTACCGGCTGGTGAAGGCCGACCCGAGCGCCACGGGGATCCCTTCAGCGATGAAGGCAAAACCACCAAGCAGGTGATGCTCCTTGGAAAAGAGGTGCATCGAACCGCCGCGACCTTTGCTGCAACCGGTCTCTTTGCCGAAGAGTTCGCTCATGACCTCGCGGGCGGGTACGCCGGCGCTCAAGGCATGGACGTGATCGCGGTAGGTGCTGCAGAACCAGTCGTGCTGACGCTTCATGGCACCGATCACGCCGGTGCTGACAGCTTCCTGACCGTTGTACAGATGAACGAAGCCAAACATCTTGCCCCGGTAGTACATCTCGGCGCATTTGTCCTCGAAGCGCCTGCCCAAGGTCATGTCTCTGTAGAGATCAAGGCCCGTGTCCCGGTCAACGCTGGCCCGTTGTGCTGTGACCAGTTTTGAGAGCCGTTCGGCGTGGGGACCAGCAGTCGCAGTGCCAATCGGAGCGGAATCGACAGCGAGGTCCTGACCCATGTCCACCTAATGGTTTGAGATCAACTTTAAGGGCCAGCCGATGAGCGATGGGCAAAACCCCAGACACTGACTAAGATCCGCGTCTCCTCGCAGCATTGCTGTTGGATCTGCCCATTGATCATTTCCGACTCCTGGGCGTCAGTCCATCGGCAGAGCCTGAAACGATTCTGCGCCGGTTGCAAACCCGTTGCGACAGTCCACCGGACCAGGGATTCACCCACGAAGCACTGCTCCAGCGGGCCGACCTCCTGCGTCGATCCGCCGATCTGCTCACCGACCCCTCCGACAGGGCTGACTACGAAGCAGCCTTGTTACGCCTCAGTGAATCCCATCCGAACGGAACAGTGGGGTTGGATCTCCCCACCAGCAGCGAGGTGGCGGGTCTGATTCTGCTCTGGGAGGCCCACGGAGCTGTTGAGGCTTTTCAACTGGCACGGCAGGGGCTCCAGCCTCCTCAGGCACCGGCCCTTGGTAGTGGCCGTGAAGCGGATCTGACTCTCCTGGCTGCCGTGGCCTGTCGCGATGCCGCGGTGGAAGAGCAGGAGCAACGTCGTTATGAGTCGGCTGCTCAACTGCTGATCGACGGAATCCAGCTCCAACAACGGATGGGCAAGCTGCCCGATCAGCAGCGCCTGCTTGAAGACGCGTTGCAGGCGCTCATACCCTTCCGGATCCTGGATCTGCTGAGCCGTGATCTTGGTGATCAGGACTCACACCAACGGGGCTTGACCTTGCTGGATGAGTTGGTCGTGGCCCGTGGTGGTCTGGAGGCTGCCGACGTTGATGGCGATCACCCAGGAAGCCTGAATCAGGACGATTTCGAATCGTTTTTTCACCAGATCCGTCGCTTTTTGACGGTTCAGGAGCAGATCGATCTGTTCAGTCGCTGGTTTGAGGGAGGCGCTGCTGATGCTGGGTTCCTCACGGTTCTGGCGCTGACCGCCGCTGGTTTCTCGCGGCGTAAGCCCGAGTTCCTCGAGCAGGCGCGCGAGCGGATGCAAACGCTGGCCAATGCCGACCTTGACCCCATGCCGCTGCTGGGCTGTCTGGATCTGCTGTTGGGCAACGTCAAGGACGCCGAGCGGCACTTCGCCGTTCTGCGTGATGCAGACCTGCAGGCCTGGTTCCTGAACCATCCCGGTGATCGCCTCGCTGCGCAGTGTGAGTACTGCCGCGCTTGGCTTGAGCGCGATGTCTTGCCCGGGTATCGCGATGTCGACGCATCGGTTGCTGACCTGGATGCCTGGTTTGCCGATCGTGATGTGCAGGGTTACGTCGATCGTCTCGATCGCAAGGCCTCGCGTCAGCCCGGTACTGAAGAGAGTCCCCTGGACTGGTCAACAGCAGGGACGGCATCTCTCGATTCCTCGTTCGACCTGGGTGAACCGGATCCGGATGCTGAGTCCGAAGACGTGGCCGTGCCTCTGCCGTTCTGGCAACAACGTTGGCTTCGTCCAGCTGCTGTGGCTCTTGCTCTGGTCGGGATCGCCGTTGGTGGCATCGCCCTCGTCAGACGCAACTTGGATTACGCGCCACTGGTACCGGAAACGGCTTCGGAAACCACGGAGGTTGAAGAGCAAAAACAGGTTGAAGAACAAGCAGAGGTCGACGCTTCTCCAATGCCGCCAGCCGATGAGCCCGTCGCGAGCCTGAAGCCGGACCTAAGGCCCTCCGCTCCTTCCGAACCGCTTGTTAGCGATGCGCCGACGGAAGCGGAGCTGCAGGCTTTGGTGCAGGGATGGCTCGATGCCAAGGCTTTGATTTTGTCCGGCCAGGCTGCGGACCTCTCCGTGGTGGCGAGGGAACCCCTGTTGAAGCGCGTGGAGCGTGAACGGGCAATTGATGCCGCCGCAGGGAGGTCCAAATCGATTGATGCCTCAATTACCAGCATCGAGGTGTTGGACCGAAAACCTCTGAGAATTGAGCTGCGGGCCCAGGTGGCCTACAGCGATCGTCTCCAGGGTGCTGATGGTGGTGTCATCGAAGAGACAGCACCGAGTGATTTCAGCGTGACCTATGTGCTCGGCAGGGACGGAACCCAATGGCGTTTGCATGACTACATGCCGGGATCCTGAGTAGCAGGACCGTCGCTTTTTACGATCACTTCATTGATCCAGGGGCTTTACGCCGATGTTCGACGAGCTTTCAGCCCGTTTTGAGGATGCGGTCAAGGGGCTGCGGGGACAGGACACGATCAGCGAGAGCAACGTCGATGGGGCGCTGAAGGACGTCCGTCGGGCGTTGCTTGAAGCGGATGTGAGCCTGCCGGTGGTGAAGGACTTCGTTGCTGAGGTCCGCGACAAAGCCGTCGGCGCTGAAGTGGTGCGAGGGGTCAACCCGGATCAAAAGTTCATCCAGGTGGTCCATGAGCAGCTGGTGGAGGTCATGGGGGGTGATAACGCTCCTCTGGCCAAGGCGGCCGAGGCTCCCACCGTCGTGCTGATGGCTGGCCTTCAAGGTGCGGGTAAGACCACCGCCACGGCCAAGCTTGGTCTGCACCTCAAGGACCAGGGACGTCGAGCCCTGATGGTGGGTGCCGACGTCTATCGACCAGCTGCTATCGAGCAGCTCAAGACGTTGGGTGCCCAGATCGATGTGGAGGTGTTCAGCCTCGGAGCTGAAGCCAAGCCAGAGGACATCGCAGCGGCTGGCTTGGCCAAAGCGAAGCAGGAGGGGTTCGACACCCTCCTGGTGGACACCGCGGGCCGTCTCCAGATCGACACCGAGATGATGGAGGAGATGGTGCGGATCCGTTCCGCCGTGCAGCCCGATGAGGTGCTGCTGGTGGTGGATTCGATGATTGGCCAGGAGGCAGCCGAGCTCACCCGTGCCTTCCACGATCAGGTGGGCATCACTGGAGCAGTTCTCACCAAACTGGACGGTGATTCCCGCGGCGGTGCGGCCCTCTCGATCCGCAAGGTGAGCGGTCAGCCGATCAAGTTCATCGGCACTGGCGAGAAGGTGGAGGCGCTGCAGCCGTTCCATCCCGAACGGATGGCCAGTCGCATCCTCGGCATGGGTGATGTGCTGACGCTGGTGGAGAAGGCCCAGAAGGAGGTCGAACTCGCCGACGTCGAGAAGATGCAGAAGAAGCTTCAGGAGGCGACGTTTGACTTTTCGGACTTCGTGAAGCAGATGCGCTTGATCAAGCGCATGGGTTCGCTCGGTGGCCTGATGAAAATGATCCCGGGCATGAACAAAATCGATGACGGCATGCTCAAGCAGGGAGAGCAGCAGCTGAAGCGCATCGAGGCCATGATCGGTTCGATGACACAGCAGGAGCGGGAAAACCCCGACTTGCTAGCGAGTCAACCCTCAAGACGTCGGCGGATTGCCAGCGGCAGCGGTCATCAGCCCGCTGATGTGGACAAGGTGCTGGCCGACTTCCAGAAAATGCGCGGTTTCATGCAGCAGATGAGTCAGGGCGGCATGCCAGGGATGGGCGGCATGCCAGGAATGCCAGGAATGGGTGGCATGCCAGGAATGCCAGGAATGGGTGGCATGCCTGCTGGCGGTGGTCGCCCCGGTCGCGGCGGACCGCCCAAGCGGCAGCGACCGGCCAAGAAGAAGAAGGGCTTCGGAGATCTGTGAAGGCGGAACGGTATGGTGGTTGTTTGGCGGGCGTTTAGGCGCCGCCGGACCACCTCTTTTCCTTCATTCCAGGGCCACGATGATCAAGCTCCGCCTGAAGCGGTTTGGCAAGAAGCGGGAAGCGAGCTTCCGCCTCGTGGCCTGTAACAGCACCTCTCGTCGGGACGGTCGTCCCCTCCAGGAGCTGGGCTTCTACAACCCGCGGACGAAGGAAACGCGTCTCGATACCGAGGCCATCCGTGAGCGTTTGGGTCAGGGTGCCCAGCCCACCGATGTCGTGCGCACGCTGCTCGAGCGCGGCGGTCTTCTTGAAAAGACCGTGCGTTCTGCAGAAACTGTCGGTAAGGCCAAGCAAGCGGCCAAGCGTGAGGCTGATGCCAAGCAGGCCGCTAAGGATGCTGCTGATGCCAAGGCTGCTGAAGCTGAAGCGGCTGCTTCCGATTCCGCTGAAGCCGAATCCACCGAGGGCTGATCATTCCGGTGTCTGACGACGGCGAACGCGGCCGTTTCGTTCTCGACCTGCCTGATTCCGATGCTGCATTGGCTTTGGCCGGTGAAGCAGAAACAACCCTGCATCGCCTCGAAGCTCTGACAGGAGCTTCCATGGTGTTGCGGGGTCTTCAATTGGTGATCACCGGGCGGCCGACGCAGATTGAACGGGCTGCTGCGGTTGTGGAACTGGTGCGCCCGATCTGGCAGGAGGGTCAGTCGGTCTCTCCGGTGGATCTTCAGTCGGCTCTTGGAGCGCTCAACACAGGCCGCGGCGATGACCACGCCGCCATGGGTGAGCAGGTGTTGGCAAAGAGCCAAAAGGGCAATCTGCTGCGTCCGCGCACCCTGCGACAGAAGAAATATGTGGATGCAATGGAGCGCCACGACCTCACCTTTGCGCTCGGGCCTGCGGGCACAGGAAAAACCTTTTTGGCCACAGTTCTTGCTGTTCGGATGCTCACCGAACGCAAGGTGGAGCGTTTGATTCTTACCAGGCCGGCTGTCGAGGCTGGGGAGCGCCTGGGGTTCCTGCCGGGCGACCTTCAGCAGAAGGTGGATCCCTATCTGCGCCCGCTCTATGACGCCTTGCATTCCCTACTCGGAGCGGAGAAAACAAGCGTGCTGTTGGAGAAGGGGGTGATTGAGGTCGCTCCGCTGGCCTACATGCGGGGCCGCACCCTCAGCGATGCCTTTGTGATCCTTGATGAAGCGCAGAACACAACGCCTGCCCAGATGCGCATGGTGCTCACCCGTCTCGGAGAGCGTTCTCGGATGGTGGTGACGGGCGACATCACACAAGTGGATCTTCCAGCCACCGTGCAGAGCGGTTTGGTGGAGGCCTCCGACGTTTTGGATGGTGTGGAAGGCGTGTCTGTCTGTCGTCTCACCTCGGCCGATGTGGTGCGTCACCCCCTTGTCCAGCGGGTGGTTGAGGCCTATGCCCGACGGGACGAACGCAAAACAGCCAAGCCTCAGCGTCGATAGGGACATCCACACTCCAATCCCTTGCCATCGCTGGCAGGATATGTGGAGTCTTTGGTGACCTGGTCGACATGCCAGCAAGCAGCAATTTCCAGGAGGCGATCCGCCAGGCGCAATCCAGCGCCCTTGTCGGGCCCAACGTTGTCAATAAAGCGCTGCCCTACGTCGGTGGCGGCATGGTGCTCACCTCTATCGGGGTGATCGGTGGTCTTTCGATGATGGCCACCCCGCTGTTCATGCCCCTGTTCTGGGTGGCAGTGATCGGCAACCTGGTTCTGTTCTTCGTCGCGCAGAACGTCGCGATGAAAGGGAACAACGCGACAGCCTTGCCGCTGTTGTCGATCTACAGCCTGATCACAGGATTCACCCTGAGTGGTCTAGTGGCCTTCGCTGGAGCTGTCGCCGGCATTGGTGCGGTCGGCACAGCTGCTCTCGCCACAGGCATCACCTTTGTGATTGCGTCTATCGTTGGCCGTCGCATGAGCGATTCCGTTGGTCAGGCCCTCTCCGGCGTGGTTGGCCTCGGCTTGATCGGCCTGATCTTGGCGATGCTCGTCCAGTTCATTGGCGGCATCTTTGCCCCCACCATCTTTCATGGCACCAGCTTTGAATTGATGATCGCAGGCTTTGGCACCGTGCTGTTCGTTGGCGCTGCTTTCGTCGACTTCTACACGATGCCCCGCTCCTACAGGGATGACCAATACCTGGCAGGTGCCCTGAGCATGTACCTCACCTACATCAACCTGTTCATCTTCATCCTGCGCCTGATCATCGTGCTCAACGGCGGTGGTCGTCGCGACTGAGGTTTTGACCGAATGTCTTCTTCGCCCCGGCTTGTCCGGGGCTTTTTTGTGGCTCAGCCCTCTGCCACGGCATAAACGCTGTCTCCGATGGCTTGCTTCTGCTCGGCGTCATATCCCCACTTCTTCAGGAAGGCGACGTCCTCACCGCGGTTGTCGAGGGCTGCGGCCAGCAGTTGCTCCAGGCGCTCTTTCACGTCTGCCGGCTCCAGCAGCTTGAGCAGTTCGATGCAGCGGCTGGTGACCCGCTCCGAACCGGCCTGCTGAGCTGCATCCCCCGAGCGTCGGTGCTGAACGGCCATGGCGGTGCTCATGGCCAGATTGCGGACGCTCAGATCAACCACTCCATCACCAGCGCTGCGCAGTTGCCCGACAACGGCGTCGGGCAACCGATCCATCAGCACACTGTCTCCCGCAAGGCTCACCACAAAAAATCCCCGGGCGCCATCGCGGCTGGCCACCATTTCACCGATGCGGTCGGCCAGCACTTCATCACTGATCTCCTCGTTGTCCCATTGCTGCAGCCAAGCCGCAGTGATCTCCATGGCCTGCTGGAAGGTGGGCTGCTGGTCCGCCATGGCCCGCTCGAAATCCTCCCCTCAGGCTATTGAACGATTCAACGGCGGCGCAGACTTGGAGTATGCACCCAACTCCGCTGCCAGAGGATTACCGCTCTGGCTTTATCGCACTGATTGGTCGCCCGAACGTGGGCAAATCCACCCTGTTGAATCAGCTGGTGGGGGAAAAAGTGGCAATCACCTCCCCTGTGGCTCAGACCACACGAAACCGCCTGAGGGCGATCCTCACCACTGAGATGGCTCAGATGGTTCTGGTGGATACCCCTGGTATCCACAAACCCCACCATCTGCTTGGGGAACGACTGGTGAAGAGTGCTCGCAGTGCCATCGGTGAGGTGGACCTGGTGGTGTTGCTTTTGGAGGGGTGCGAGCGCCCGGGGCGGGGTGATGCCTTCATCGTGAATCTGCTGCAGCAGCAGTCCTTGCCGGTGTTGGTGGCCCTCAATAAGTGGGACAAGGTGGCGGAGGGGCATCAGTCCGAGGCGGAGGAGGCTTACAACGCCCTTCTGCAGGAGACCAACTGGCCGGTGCATCGCTGCAGCGCCCTGTCAGGAGACGGTTGCGCCGAGCTCACAGCAGCGATGGCAGCTCAGTTGCCCTTGGGACCACAGCTCTATCCGCCTGAGATGGTTTGCGATCAACCGGAGCGGGTGCTGCTGGGTGAACTCATTCGTGAGCAGGTGCTTCTCCATACGCGAGAAGAGGTGCCCCACAGCGTCGCCGTCACGATTGATCGAATCGAGGAGATGCCGGCCAAGGGCAAAGGAACGGGGCGGACCGCAGTACTCGCCACGGTTCTGGTGGAACGCAAGAGTCAGAAGGGCATCCTGATCGGTAAAGGCGGGGCGATGCTTAAAACGATCGGTCAGGGGGCGCGTCTTCAGATGCAGGTGCTGATCGATGGCCCGGTGTATCTGGAGCTGTTCGTCAAGGTGGTGCCGGATTGGCGAAGCAAACCTGCTCGTTTGGCTGAACTTGGGTACACGGGTTCTCAGTAGTGGCAACAAGGTCGCAGCTCACTTTTCGCGCGAAATCAGCTGAACGCGTCCTTCTCTAGGCGGTGCCAGTGCAGAGACCACTGTTCAGGGCTCTCCGTGTGCTCTGAGAGCAAGCAAGAGCACGACACCAGCACTGCAGACACCTTCAAATCATGCGTTCATTGGTCAGCCTCGATGACCTTGAAGAACATGGCGACGGGCACAGCCACCAGAAAGAATGAGCCAAAAGCTGCATGCCCAATCGCGATAAAAAACGATGCGCCGAGAAGTGCGCAAAACATGCACCCCACAAACCACTCGCGGTCCTTAAGCATCCGACCTTGTCGACTGAGTTCAGCATTCCCGGAGTGATGGAATTCCACATCCCTCAGATGAGTGGTTCTTGCTGGCTACTCACTCCCCTGAATGAGTGACGCGGATGTCGCCTTATGCGGATGTCGCATATTGCTCGCCGATGTTCTCTAAAAATGCCCCTTGGAAATCATTATTTGGTTGTCAGGAGCACGTCTGTCCTGAAAGCCGGGTAGAGCGAGGCCCGACGAGAGGGGTTGAACCGTCCAATTCCCCCGTGTGGATTGGGCGGCCTCTTCTTTGCTCACCGCCTTCAGCTGGCATCTCCGTGCCGCGCGAGTAGAGCTTTTGCGGACTCTGTCGCGTTGCTTCGTTGTTCAACGACCCAAAAGTGCCGTTTCCCGATTTGTCGCTTCTGGCGCCTAGTTAGCGGAGCAAACCGGGACGCTTGGTTGGGCTGAACTCTTGGGTACTCCGGGAACCACTGAACGCCCACCTAGAGCTGGCCGATGTATCCGGGGATCAGGAATGCATTGACCAGATCCAGGAAAAAGGCAGACACCAGGGGAACGATCAGAAAGGTCCGCGTCGAGGTTCCGTATTGCTGCGTCACAGCCGTCATGTTGGCCATGGCCGTTGGTGGTGGAAACCAGCGGCGAAAGTTCAATCACAGCAAAGGAATCGACCTTTCAACTTCAATGCATGGACGAAAGCATGAGCGCGTAATGTCGCGCTCATGCTTTCGTTGCTGACCCGCACCAAGACCTTTAAAGATCCGTGGGTGGGTCACCCTGGCCTGAACCGGCGTTGGCAGCTGCATCGACACCGCGTCCAGCTGGCGGAGACGCTTTGCCGCTGGAGACGTCTGCTTCGCCCGGTGCAGCTGGCCAGCCTGGAGCGGGATGGCTTTGTGGTCCTGGAGAACTTTCTGCCGCAGCACGACTTTGATGCCTTGCGTGACGAGGTGGAGGCTGTGGTCAGTTGCGCGTCTCGCTCCCATCCAGCACCAGACAACACCCGGCCTGGCTTTCGCCCGAAACAACCCTTCCCTGGAGGTTTTGACCGTTTTGATGGTGGAACCCTCAACCGTTTTCTTCACATCGACCCCGAGCAGATGCCGCGGGCCGCTGCCTTTTCCGGCGATCAGCGGCTCCATGAGGGATCGCGCCAGATCATTGGGCTGCCCATGAATCCGCGCAAGCTGGACATCTACCTGACGGTGCATGGCGAGGAGACCCGGACGCACGATTTGCAGAAGGATCTGCATCGCGACACGTTCTTTCGTGCTCTCAAGTTTTGGTTTTTTCTACGGCCGGTTCAACGCCAGGACGGACCTTTCGAATACGTGCCGGGCAGCCATCGTCTCGATGCACCGCGCCTGCGTTGGGAGCAGGCCACGGCCACCGCTGCCGCTGAACAACGGCGGCAGCCGGATGTCTCTGGATCGTTCCGCATTCGTGAAGAGTCCCTGGCAGAGCTGGGGCTGCCCAACCCCGTTGCCTTGACCTGCCCAGCGAACAGCCTGGTGCTTGCGGATGTCTTCGGCTTTCACCGTCGTGGTGCCGCCGCCCAGGGACAGCAGCGGCTTGCGCTTTATGGCTGGAACCGCCCTTATCCCTTTCTCCCCATCAGCTGGTGAGCCGGCTGAGAAGATGGTCTGATGAGCGAACAAGCCTTTCCCCCGGAAGACCCTGCCTCCTTTCTGAAGCTCTGCGACGGTGAGTGGATGAGCCTTCGCAGCTGTTTTGAGCTGGCTGCCGGAGGTGATGACGACTGGCACAGCAGCGAGCGGGGTGAACTCACTGTCCGCTGCATGGCAGAGCAGGGGGCTCTCGGTCAACTGCAGGTTCAGGCCCCTGGAGGGACCTGCAGCACCCTCACGTTTGCCGCTGATGGAAAGCTGATCCTGGATGGTGATGCCCCTGGTAACTGGAGGTTCTGGCCCGACGGCAGCATGGAGTTGAACCTCAGCCGGGCCGACGGGGTGTGTGTTCAGGAGAGGATCTGGTTCACGCGGGTCAACCTGCGCCTGCGCAGCACCACAGCCGTTGATGGGCAGGGAACACCGGTTCAGGGCAGTTTCTGCACGGACATCCGAAGGGTGTCCAAACCCGCGGCCTGAGGCGGCATGGCGCCCTATCGCCTTGATGTGGTGAGTCTGGCGCCGCAGGCGTTTGCCCCTCTGCTGGAGCTGGGGGTAATTGGGCGTGCCTTCAAGGCAGGAATTGCTGAGTTGCACCTGCACAATCCCCGGGACTTCGCCACGGATCGCCATCGCAAGGTGGATGACGAGCCCTACGGCGGCGGTGCCGGCATGGTGCTCAAGCCGGAACCGGTGTTCGCCGCGATGGAAGCGATCCCCCGTAGCTCCCGCAGCCGGGTGCTGTTGATGTCACCACAGGGGCGTCCCCTGCAGCAGCAGGATTTGCAACGCTGGTCCACCGACCACGATCAACTGGTCTTCCTCTGCGGACACTACGAGGGGTTCGATGAGCGCATTCGCGGCTTGGCGGATGAGGAGGTGTCGATGGGTGACTTCGTCCTCACCGGCGGTGAGCTTCCGGCGATGACGGTGATCAACGGTGTTGTTCGCCTACTTCCCGGCACGGTGGGGACGGCTGATTCGCTGGTGGAGGAAAGCCACAGTGCACTCCTCCTCGAACACCCGCATTACACCCGCCCCGCTGACTTTCGCGGCATGACGGTTCCCGACGTGCTGCGTAGTGGTGATCACGGTGCCATCGCCCGATGGCGTCAGGAGCAGCGGGAGCAGCGGACCCGCGAACGGCGGCCCGACCTGTTCGCCCGCTGGCAGGCCGCAACAATGGATGTCCCTTTCGACCCCCTAGACCCCGGCATGGAGCTGCGCATCGGCAACGGATACGACATCCATCGGCTGGTGCCCGGACGGGCCCTCATCCTCGGTGGCGTGAGCCTGGAGCATCCCGACGGTCTTGGTCTTGATGGTCACAGTGATGCCGATGTGCTGGTGCATGCCGTGATGGATGCGTTGCTCGGGGCCCTCGCCCTTGGCGATATCGGCAAGTACTTCCCACCGACCGATCCCCAATGGAAAGGAGCCGACAGCTTGAAGCTGCTGGATCAAGTGGTGAAGCTGGTCAAAGAGCGTGGCTGGTCGGTGGTGAATGTCGATGCAGTTGTGATTGCCGAGCGCCCGAAGCTCAAACCGCATATCGCGGCGATGAGCAGCACAATGGCGTCAATCATCGGAATTGCCGCTGACGCTGTGGGTGTGAAGGCCACCACGAACGAAGGCTTGGGTCCAGAGGGACGGGAAGAGGGCATCAGTTGCCAAGCTGTGGCACTCCTGCAGAGGAGCTGAATCGTGCATCGACTCAGGCTTGTTTTGCTTAGGGTCGTCGGACCTTGTTTGGCGCTGGTTCTGTTGTTGGGAGGGATTTCGGAGGCACGGGATCAGGCATGGGCCGACCCTCAAGTTGGTGACAAGGTGGCCGTGATTGAGCACCTGCGGCTGAAGGTGCCCCAGGAGAGTCGTGAGGATTGGATGGTTGCGGAACGCGGCAGCTGGGAGCCTTGGCTGAAGCACCAGTCTGGATTTCTCGGTCGTGATCTGTTCTGGGATCCGGCAACTGAGGAGGGGACGCTGTTGATTCGTTGGAGCAGCCGTGAGGCTTGGAAATCCATTCCTCCTGCGGAGGTGGAGCGGGTTCAGGCGCGCTTCGAGATGCTGGCCTGTGAGCAAACGGGACAGAACCAGGGCAACCCCTTTCCCCTTGTGTTTGAGGGAGAACTGTTGCCGCAGTGAACACCCCTGACGCTCGTCTTGATCTGCTCCGCCGCCAGCGGTTGGGCATGGTCGAGGCCGTCTGGGGGGAACACAAAACGGCCGATCAGATCATCGCCATCCTCGAGACCTTTGCCTCAGCAGGAGAGTTGGGGCTCGTGACCCGGGTGGATGCCAACAAGGCGGCACGGGTGTTCGAGATGTTGCCGGAGGTGGACGTTCACCCTGATGCCCGCTGCCTGACCTTGGGCTCTCTGCCTCCTGCACCACCGCCTCCTGCTGAGGTGGTGGTGCTGAGTGGAGGCAGCAGTGATCGCACTGTGGTTGCTGAAGCCGCTCTTGCCCTGCGTTGCCATGGCATCAGCGTTGACCTTGTAATGGATGTTGGCGTTGCCGGATTGCATCGCCTTCTCGATCAACTTCCCCGTTTGGCAACGGCTCGGATCCTGATCGCCTGCGCGGGGATGGAGGGTGCTCTCCCGACGGTGCTGGCCGGTCTTGTCTCCCAGCCCGTCATTGGCGTACCGGTCTCTGTTGGTTACGGGATCAGCGCAGGGGGGCGGACCGCTTTGGAAGGCATGCTCGCCAGCTGTTCCCCCGGGTTGACGGTGGTGAATATCGACAATGGCTACGGTGCAGCGATGGCTGCATTGCGGATTCTCAGAGGATTCGAGTCCGCTGAAATGGGCTGATTGTTCTGGCAGCAGCAGGTGGATCAATCTGGCCCAGTCGCTGGAGCTCGGCAGAGTTGTGGTCGCACTCCACGCGCGTCAGTGCATTTACAAGAGCATCAAGATCAGCCCGAGCCAGCTCACCATCCTGTTGCCATTCCATGGAGCGGGGGTCGGGAGCCAACGCCGGAAGTCCAAATTTGGTTATCAGCAAATTAAGACTGATTCCTGAGAAGGAATACCCAGAAATCCTGGAAATCGGCGAAGAAAATCTTTAGTTCTTCAGAGGTGCTGCAGGTTGGGGTAGGCGGTGACGAGGTCGTTGGCGCTGAGCACATCACCTCGACCCTCCGGTTGCCAGATCACTTCGAGGGCCATGAGTTCTGTGGAGGCGGTGGAACCAAGGATTCGCAGGGTCTGGCGCAGATCTTCCCCGGTGTCAGCACCACCGAGCTTGGCCGTTGCCGTTGAGGCAACGAGAAGCGTCACGACGATGAATTCGTTGGTGGCATCTGCCTCGCCAGCGCTGCTGGTGGTGTCGCTCATCCGTTGACCACCGACATTGCTGGTGAGCTCAGCATCCAATTTGCTGCGCTCGTTCATGGAGAGGCGATTGAAGGTCGATTCAGCCGAGCTGAACGGAACACTTCCACTCTCAGCATTGGCGTAGACCCAGAGGTCCGGTTGGCGCAGCAGGGCCAGGGTGGTTTCCTGAAGCAACCTTTGTAGTCCGGCTGAACTGCTGGTGTTGGAGGAGGCAGCCAAAGAGCGCAGATCGTCCTGCAGGGATTTGGCACTGGCCAGCAGCCCTACCTGCACCTGAATCATGTTCACGTTGCGCGGCATGGCTGGTGCTGCAGCACCACCGATGGCGGGAGCACCGCCGCCGCCCCGTACGGCGTTCACCAGCACACCCGCGATGGCCATCAGGATCAGCAGCCCGAACAGACCACCGCCACCGAAGCCAAAGATCGGAATGATGAAAGGAAAGCCCATTCCCCCGCCGCGGTAACCACCTCCGCGGTATCCACCGCCGTAGCCACCGCCGCTGGATCGGGGCATCGAGGGGGCTCGGAAACTACCCCCTCCCATGCGTCCACCGCGGGCAGCATCAGCTGGTTGTGCCTGGAACAGACAGAGCCCCACAAGCACAACAGGCAGCAGCAGTGATGCGAGCAGTCGTCGGGGTCGTGTCAACAGTCGGGGGGTGGCCACAGCAGCGCCCACAGCATCAGTGAGGCGACTCTAGGAACCACCACCCACGATGGTGACGATCTCAAGGGTGTCGTCATCCTTCACCAGGATGCTGTCCCAACGGCTGCGGGAAGCGATGACGCCGTTGTGCTCGGCGACCACCAGCTGGGGGTTGTTGGCCAGCTGTGCAACAACGGCTGCCAGGGTTGCGGGTGCCGGCGCTGGATCCAGCACGCGGGTTTCACCGTTGACTTTCAGGGTGAGAGACATAGCTCAGAACGTGGCATGGTCCAGGTGCTGGAGCAGTTGCCGACAGGCCTGCCCGACGTCATCTGCATGCATGATTGCGCCGATCACCGCCACGCGCTGGCCACCAGCCGCAATCAAAGCCGGCAGGTTGGTGGAGGTGATCCCACCAATGGCGAAGACGGGGCGTTGGCTGGTCGCCGTGGCATCACGCACCGACTCCAGGCCAACAGCGGATCGCTCGGGTTTGACCGCCGTGCAGTGGATGGGGCCGAAGCCGAGGTAGTCGATCGGCTCCTGCTGAGCTTGATGAACCTGATCGATGCTGTGGGTGCTGCGGCCCAGCAGACGCGCGGCACCCAGCAGAGCGCGTGCCACCTCGCTGGGCATGTCCTCCTGGCCCAGGTGCACCCCATCTGCATCGACCGCCAGGGCCAGATCAACACGGTCGTTGATGATCAGCAGCGCCCCGAATCGGGTGCAGAGCTGCCGGAGATGCTGGGCCTCTTGCAGGCGTTCGCGATCGTTCCCCGCTTTGCAGCGGTACTGCACCATGCTCACCCCGTTCTGCAGGGCGGCCTGCACCCGATCGCTCAGGTCATCGCAGGGGGTTGTAATCAGGCAGAGGCGACAGTCCTGAAGCTTGGTGCGTCGCCTGGCCCGCAGGGTGGCGTTGAGGCAGGCCACCTCCAGGTCGTAAAGGCCGTAGCGGATCACAGCGGCTTCAGCGGCCAGGGCAGGGTCGATGTTGCGTCCGTACTCCTCCAGCACACGCAGCGCTTCCTGCACCCGAGCGCAGTTGGCCGCCACCACATGGTCGGGGCTATGGCGGTCTAGCTGAGCTGGATGCTCCAGGCCAGCACCGGTGTCGGTGCTGGTGGAGCGGGCCTGTTTGTAGCTGTCGTGATGGAGCCGTCCCAGCCGTTGTCGCCAATCCTTGATGCGCACCACCAGATCCTGCTGCTCCAGCCCGAAACGGCACCAGTCCTCGACAACCCTCAGGCCTTCCCGGGCACGGTCGAGGTTGGCATCGATCAGGCGTGCCACCCGGGTGTCCAGGGATGTCTCGCTAGGGGTCGGATTCATGGCACCCTGTGGGCAACGGTTTCTGCGTCGGTCATGGAGAACGGTGGTTCTGAGAGCTCCATGCACGTTCTGGTCTGGGGAATCGTTCTTCTCGGTGGCATCGGCGTGTTCATCGTCTGGGGCCTGGTGAATGCCTATCCGACCGTGGCCTGAGAGCCTGTCTGAAGGATCTCGCGGGCTTGGGCTGCGTCGCGGCCGATCTGGCTGCTGAGCTCCTCGAGACCACTGAATTTGGTCTGGCCGCGCAGGCGCTGCACGGGCTCGACGCCCAGGTGCCGCCCCTCCAGCTCCAGGCTCTGATCCAGCAGGTGCACCTCCACGGCAGAGGGAGATGTGGGATCGATCGTGGGTTGGGGGCCGAGGTTCATCACGGCTGGCAGGCGATCGCCTGCCCCATCCAGTTGGGCCCAGGCGGCGTAGACACCGAGCCCTGGAAGTGCTTTGCGGCCATCCACCTGGAGATTGGCGGTGGGCCAGCCCAGTTCTCGCCCCAGGCCTCGGCCCCGCACCACCCGGCCCTGAAAGCGGTAGGCCCTGCCAAGCAAGCCTTTGGCTGCCTCTAGATCTCCCTGCTCGAGGGCCGCGCGGATTCTGCTGCTGCTCATCCTGCCCTCACGGTCTTCAACGATGGGCACGACCTTCACCTCAACGCCCCCGCGAGCGGCTAGCCGTTCCAGCATCTCGGCGTCACCCCGCCGCTGATGGCCGAAGCGGAAGTTTGTGCCCACCGCAATCCGCCTGGCCTGAAGGGTGCTCAATAGGACGGTTTTAACGAACTCTTCCGCACTCAGCTGAGCGAGCTCCCGGGTGAAGGGCACCAGCACGAGCTGCTGGATGCCAAGGGGTTCAAGCAGGGCAAGTTTTTCGCTCGGCAGATCCAGCCTCAGGCGTGCTTCGCCGAACAGCACCTCACGGGGATGGGGCCAGAAGCTCACCACCGAGGGAACGGCCTCTCGTGGGATGCCCTGGATGGCCTCATTGATCACACGACGATGGCCCGCGTGTAGGCCATCAAAACTCCCCAGCGCGAGCGCCGTTGGCCGTCGGGCCTCCTCAGGGGAACAGAGGGGAATCAAGAGGCTGTGCACGTTGCGCAATCAGGTGGCAAGTTTGAACGACCACGCCCCGCCCGTGCATGCCCGACCGCTTTGATTTCCAGATGCTGTCCGCTGGGCTGCGGCGGATGGGCTGGATTCGCTTTTGGATTCAGGTTGTTCTTGGCGTCGTTGTGCTCGGCGTTCTGCTGTTCACGGCGGTGGGCGGAAGTCTGGCTAGGAATGCTGAGCGTGCTGTCGGGCTCGGGCCAGGGATTTCGCTCACCACCTTGGCGTTTTTTGTTCTGCTCTACAGCCTCTGGCAGGGCTGGTTGATCGTGAGGACGGGCCGGGCCTTGAACAGCGAGGCCAAACCAACCCGCGGAGAGACCTCACGGTTAATCAAACGTGGCCTCATCGCTGATCTGTTTGGGCTGGTCTTGGCTGCAGTCGGTTACCAGGCTTTGGTGGGGCCGCTGTTCATCCAGGCGTCGATGCAGACGCAGGGTTTGGCCGTGATCGGACAGGGGACGGCTGACAACCTGCCGATCACCTCCCTGGAAATCCTTTCGGTGCTGAGCAACACCCAGGTGTTGTTCGCCCATCTGATCGGGCTGATCCTTTCGCTCTGGTTGCTGCAGCGCGTTTACCGCACCCAATGACTCGGTGTCTTCGGCTCCGGTAGACCATCAATTAGTGATTTAAAGCCTTAATCCATTTTCGTATTTCTGATCTGGGCAGAGAGGGTCACGTCCAGCCTCGATGATTTGGTTTGGTTGCGATCCATAACTTTTTGCCAGATTTTTCCATGCGTAGACCTTTCTGAGCTGTTGAAGGATGAATTTGCTTGCGTCCAGGACTGTTTGGATCTTTAAAGCAGCCGCTTCTCTGTGCTGCTGCAAGGCTTTCTCGCCACTCTCGCCTGGCTTTATGAAACTAAAGATAACTAATTATTCTTTAATTTAATTTTTTTTCGTGTTCAGAGGAAATTGTTGTTTCACAACTAAGTTTTCAATGCGCTCCAATTGGGCTTGCGCCGTCAACGGTCTTTCGTGCTCGCAATTGCTTGGCAAAGGCTTTTAGTAATTCTGCTTTAAATGAACGCTTCCCTCTCACCCAAGTTCAGGTTCGGCGCTGAGTCCAAGTCAATGGACGTTAGTTTTGCGTCGTCTCAGGCCCGCAGGGGGATGAGTCCAGCCGCTCTGACGAATGCCGAATATCTGAGCCAATCGTGTGCACAGATGCGTATTGGTGTCGGCCCAAGAGACCATGTTGAGTGTCCGCATCGGGTGACGTTTGATCGTTTTTCCCCGTCAGATGGAGAGGCTCTGCGTGAGTGTATTGATGCCGCATACCGGCAGGTTCTGGGTAATGCACATGTCATGGCCTATGAGCGTTGTGATTCGCTGGAAGCAGAATTCGCCGACGGACGTCTTTGTGCTCGTGAATTTGTTCGTCATCTCGCTAAGAGTGAGTTGTATAAATCCCGTTATTTCTTTAAAGTTTCTGCTTACAGAGGGATTGAGTTGAATTTCAAGCATTTGCTTGGCCGACCACCTCTTAATCAGCAAGAAATAATTAGTTCAGCTGCAATTCAGTCTGAGCATGGGTTCGATGGTCTGATCGACTCCATTATTGATTCTGCGGAGTATGCAGAAGTTTTTGGTGATCATACGATTCCTTATGTCCGATCGTTCACGTCCGCCAGTGGAATGGCAATGCTGAACTTCGTTCGCATTGCTGCTCTTGAACAAAGTTTTGCAAGCAGTGATCGATCCAAAGGGAGCGATAGCTTGCTGCGTAGCAATCTTGCAGGTGGGGCCTCTATGGCAATTCATGTACCGCCGGCCCCAGAATATGCACAAACCTCTGCTGCGTGGGTTGGAGGCAAGCCGCCTGCCGATTATGAAAAGCTATGGCGTGGTTTGGCCCTCGTGGGTGGTGCTCACCTGGCTGGAATGCTGGTGAATGTGGTGTCTCAAATGCTTGGTATCCACGCTCTCGACCGTATTCCGGCAATGTTCCTAGGCCTTTGATCGGTCCTAGGTTTTAGAGCATTGGTGCAAGCCAATCACATGGCTTGCACCCGTGCAAATTCCCAGGCCAGGCTGGTTCCCGAGGTTCGACTCTAGTTTTTGGAGATTCGTTCTGGAAGTAAGAAAGGTTTGGTAAGAATGAATGAATTGAATGCGTTACTCCTCTCTCCGATAACTGGAAATTGGTTTAAGTAACGTGGATCGAATCTTTGGGTTAAAAACACATGAAATCTTCCTTCTTGCAGGCATCTTGAATTGCCGGCTGCAAGTCAATGATTTTGTCTGAGACGATTTAACGCACCAGCTGATCGTTGAGCTTGAGATTTGGGAGGCCGCTGAGTGGCCCGCGCCAGAACAGGTCAGGCTGGATTGGCGTGAGCGAGGGCGAATTGGCATGAATCTGGGCCACATCACTGGGCCAATCCCGGGGGCCTTCACCGGCGGATTCCAAATCCTGCACCGCTTCCCCGGCCAGCCAGTAGTAAGCGCGGCCACGGGGGTCTTCCCGGCGGCTGAATTGCTCGTCGTATCGCCGAATCGAGAGACGGGTCCAGCGAAGTGCCCCCATCTCCTCCCTCGCGCAGGGGGGGATGTTGAGATTGAGCAGAAGGTTGTCGGGCCACTGGTCCTCGATGGCCTGTTCACTCACGTCCAGGGCGAGATCTGCGGCAGCTTGGAACTGACGCCACTGGAAGCAGGCGCTGCTCACGGCCAGCGAACGAATGCCTTCCAGGGTTCCTTCCATGGCTGCTGCAACGGTGCCGGAGCAGAACACATCCGTTCCCAGGTTGGGGCCGTGATTGATGCCGGATAGCACCAGATCTGGTTTCTCCTTCACCAATTCGAACAGGGCCAGCTTCATGCAGTCGGCAGGAGTGCCGCTGCAGGCCCAGGCGGTGACTCCTGGAGCAAACAATTCGTCGGCTCGCTCGGCGCGGATGGGGGTCTGCAGGGTGAGCCCATGGCCGGTGGCGGACCGTTCCTGATCCGGGCAGACCACCGTCACCTGATGGCCGCGGGCTGCCGCTGCAGCGGCCAGGGTTCGGATGCCGTCGGCGAAGACCCCATCGTCATTGCTGATCAGGATCCGCAGCGGGGTCATGGTGGCAATTGCACTGGGATGAACCTAAGCGGCTTGGCTGCTTACAGTCGGCAGCTGTCAGACACGTTCCTGTGAGCGCACCGGTCACCCTGCAGCAGCTCACCGATCAACTCGATGCCCTCGAGCAGCAGGCTGCGGCCGAGATCGCCGAGGCGGCCGATGCCGCTGCGCTTGAGCAGCTGCGGGTCGGGCTCCTGGGCAAGAAAGGCCGCATTTCCGGTGTGATGGGTGCCATGGGCAAGTTGCCCGGTCAGGAGCGCCCCCTGGTGGGTCAGCGCGCCAATGTGCTGAAAACGCAGGTTCAGACGCTGTTGGGTGAGCGGCTTGAAGCCGTGAAGCAGGTGGCCATGGCGGAGCGGATTGCCAAGGAAAGCCTGGATGTCACCGCTCCGGCTTCAGGGGTGCCGATGGGGCATCGCCATCCCCTAATCACCACTACAGAAGAGATCGTCGATCTGTTCCTGGGCCTTGGCTACAGCCTGGCTGAGGGGCCTGAGGTGGAGCAGGACCACTACAACTTCACCGCGTTGAACATCCCCGAGGATCATCCAGCCCGGGACATGCAGGACACCTTTTATCTCGGGGCTGACCTGCTGATGCGGACCCACACCTCACCCGTGCAGATCCGCCATCTCGAACAGAATCCGCCGCCGGTGCGCATCGTCGCTCCCGGGCGCGTGTATCGCCGGGACGCCGTCGATGCCACCCACTCGCCGGTGTTCCACCAGGTGGAGGTGCTGGCGATCGATGAAGGCCTGGATTTCAGTCATCTGCGCGGCACCGTTATGGCCTTTCTCAAGGCCTTCTTCGGCGACCTGCCGGTGCGCTTCCGGGCCAGCTACTTCCCCTTCACTGAGCCCTCAGCTGAGGTGGATGTGCAGTGGCGCGGCCGCTGGCTGGAGGTGATGGGATGCGGCATGGTCGATCCCGCTGTGCTGGAGGGCCTTGGGCTGGACCCTGAGCGCTACAGCGGTTTCGCCGCGGGCTTGGGTGTGGAGCGGTTCTGCATGGTGCGTCACGGCATCGATGACATCCGCCGGCTTTACACCAGCGATCTGCGTTTCCTGGAGCAGTTCTGAGGGGCAAATCCTGTTTTTCAGAGGCGCTGACTTTGAAGCTTGAACAGATCCAAGCGTCTCTCCGCTCCCTGCTCTCCTCGGTGGTGTCTTCGACTTGCCGTTGGCAACGCTGAACAGCGTGTTTAAAAAAGAGATTTAGGGGAGAGTCGATGGCACGTCTTGGGTGGCGACTGACCGCCTTGGCGACGCTCGCGATTGTGGCGGGTCTGGCGCTGCATTTCGGCGTCTCTGGTTGGACGTCAACGTCAGTCGCGGCAGGCATCGATGCAACGGGACGTAGCTCCCTGGTTCTCTTTTCGATGGCCTTTGTGGCTTCGAGTGTGCAACGCCTCTGGCCGTCATCCCTGAGTCAGTGGATGCTTCAAAATAGGCGCTGGATCGGGTTGAGTTTCGCGTCGTCCCACGCGATTCATCTGGCCTTGATCCTTGCGATGTCGCTGGATTTTCCGGATCCATTCCTGAGTGAGCAGCCCGCAGGGAAGTGGCTGGTTGGGGGTGTGGCATATCTGTTGATTGCCTTGATGGCCCTGACGTCGACGAATGCGGCCCAGCGATGGATGGGTATGAAGCACTGGAAGCGATTGCACGTGATTGGCTCCTATTGGATTTGGGCAGAATTCGCCCTCACGTATGTGAGCCATGTGAAGAAAGGGCCAGCTGATTTCTATGCACCTTTTCTTGTGTTCACCCTGGTTCTCCTGGTGATCCGCTGGGTTGGCCACATCAAACCCAAAAGCCCATTAAGCCCCGTGAGTGGATAAGCACTCAGGTCTCCCTGGATAAAAGCTCAGTCAAACAACCAGCGGAATCCCATCGAGACGCCGTTTTGTGTCGACGAGTAGGCGTCGCGTCCGTTGTGGGCGGAGTAGTCGATCCCGAAGTAGCGATAGGCCAGGGAAATCTGGGCGGAATTGCCCAGGGCGTAGGCCACACCCGCCTCGATGGTTCCTGACAGATCCTGTTTGCCATTCAGCCCAAACCCACCGGCATCCATGGCCAAGAAGGCTTGCCAGTCTTCGCCCAGAGCAAGGGTGGTGTTCATGCCAACGAGGGGCTGCACCCAGGTGTTGTGCCACGTCTCACTAGCTGCATCGGCAATGTCGCGTTGAAGCTGCCTTGAGGGAAGGATTCCCTCGACGGTGACGTCGTCTTTGAACGACACGTCCATGTCCAATGAGGCGTCGATCAATCGCATCCCTGCAAAGCCAATGAAGCTGACCGAACCTGGCGTCATCTTTGGCTTTTGAATCTCACCAGCGCGGTAGCGCAGGGCTAGATCAAAAATGGTTTGCTCGGTGTCGGTGACCGACTTAATCGTTCCCTTGGAGTTGACCCTCCGCTCCGGCAGGAGCGGGTGGCGTTCGTTCTGAATGGGGTTCGAGCTGTTCCAGGCTGAGACCGTCTCGGATGTGCTGAAGCTGAGATGGTCCAGTCCTGCTTGCAGGCCAAAGCGACCTTTCTCAACAGCCACCTTGCCGCTGAACACACCGGTGAGCATGTCCAACACATCGCTGAGATCCAGCGTTTCTTTGGTGCTGTTGTTGTCCAGTGTGGTTTTGGAGTGGGTTTCCAGAGGGAAGAACCCGTAGGCCTCCACATACACGCGGGTGTCGTTGTCCTTGTCTGCGGCTTCTTCTGCGGTAGACGGCAGTGCAAGCGGAGCAAGTAAACAGGCAGTGGCGAGGCCAAGCAGGCGGTTGAGACGCATCGGGGTTTGGAACGGAAGAAATCTGACGATTGAGGCCAACGAAGCCATCAGCGTGGCTTGCGCACAGGACCCATTAGGGGGTTTTGAACCGGTCCGGCAACGCCATAGGTCACAACGAATCCCTGGCCCCCTCCAAATGTGGAGGTGCGTCCCCTGTAGGTGGGGTTGATCACGACTTGACCGTCGAACCAGTTGTTGGCGCTCCAGAGATTTCCAGCGTCATCAACGATCACATCGGTGGTCATTTGAATAACGCCGCTTTGGTAGTTGTGAATCACATCCCCAGTGGTTTTTCCTGCGGGGCATTTGGCGGGATTGACGCCGCAGATGTGAGTCAAGCTTTGACCATATAAATTGCCAACCCAGACATTGTCATTGCCGTCGATTGTCACACCCCAGGGGATATAAGCGGTGCCTTTGGCGATGTCTTGTTGGATGACTTCCATGTCGGGTGAAATCAACCCAACCATGCCAGTTTGCGTGATGTTGGGGTTGGTCAAAAGGTATTCAGCACCGGCCTCAAATTCCTCCATGATGGTCTTGGGTTGTGGTGCATTGGCGGGGATGTTGGGCGGCATTTTCGCGCCTGGAGGTAGTGCTCCTTGAGGAGAATTGGATTGCTGGGCAATCCACACGTGCCCTGTTGAGTCAACGGCAACACCACGTGCCCCAAGGTTCACTTCGATCGTTTTGGCCTGATCAGGAGCGTCCCCTGGGAACACGGTGAGTTTGTTGTTGTAACTGCTGCTCACCCACACTCTGTTCTGCGCGTCAACGGCAACACCAAAGGGTGCTTGGAGCCCATTGATTGTGATTCGTTCTCCCTGGGTGTAATCGCCACCTGGGAAATGAATCATGTGGTTTGCGGTGTTGTCAGCAATCCATACATCTCCGTTGGCGGCTGTGGCGACGCCCTGAAGCTGACCCACTTCACCATCAATGGTGGCTGGCCCGAGGGCTTTGCCGTCTTTGAGGTCGAACACCCCGACCATGTTGTTGAACGCACCAACCCAGGCATATTTTTCTGAGACGCCGGTCCCCCAGCCCACACCGTTGATGCCTTGACCGTTGTAACCGCTAATCGCTGGTGAGAGGGGTGTGCCACCTGGGCCGAAGTGGGTCACACCTCCGCCGATGTTGTTCACCACGCCGGATTGAGATCCCGGCATCCAGTTGGTTCCACTCCACATGCTTCCTTTGCCGTCAAACATCAACTTCCCGAGCCCTAAAGCACCGCCACCGTTAAAAACCAGGGAGAGGGAAAAGCTTTTAGGTTGAAACAGCAAATAGGGAGCGGTTGCAGTTGTGCGCAGCTGTGTCGCTTTGTTGACCGGGTAAGAGCTTTGGAATAGCTGATAGAGCGCTCCGGCGTTCTTCCAGGGTTGTTGGGCGATGGATGTCATCGCCGATAATGTGTTCTCTGAATTTGTCAGTGCTAGCAGCTGATCGCATGCTCGAGATTGCGTCGGTTGCCCGCACAGAGCAATCAGATCTGAGAGCACATTCATCCGAGCTGCAGTCTCAGAATTCAGCAGGTTGGTGCTCTTCAGCAACGTCGCGCCAAAGCGTCCTGTGCTCTGGTCCACCAGGTTTTCCACTTGGCTCGATCCGGTCGCTAAGGCGCTTTGGCTCCCTTCCAAAGCTGTGCCTTCAAGCAGCTGAGCATTGGGCCAAACCGAACCAACGGTAGTGAGCTCGTTGATGGCCACCTGCTGATGCTCATCTCCGCCGAGCACCGTGAGCATGGTGAGTTGGTCGGCGCTGGATCCGCCGATGTCGCCCCCCTGGGCCACGAGATAGTGGACGACCCCTTGCGTTGCTCGAACCTTGACACTGAACGCACCGCTTTTGTTCGAGCGATGGGTGCTCAGTTGTTTGGGGGATTGCCCGGCTTGGGTTTGCCAGAGGGTGATGGATGAGTCGCTCACGGGCTGACCCTTCAACGAGATCTGCCCGTTCAAGGTTGAATGCCCTCGGGCTTCGACAGATCCAGTTGCGGTCCCAAGAGCCAGTGCACTCAGGGCGAGGACCTGTCCAAGCGTTTTGAAGGCTTTCATGGACGTCAATACGTTTTTTTTGGTCTAGGGAGAAAAAGAAATTTGCGCAGCGTTTCGATCCAGATCACGGACGGATGGGCGCATGCCAAGTCCCATAAGCTGAACCTGTTCTTTACAGGCTGCGATCAGTGCCCCGGATCGGACTGATCGTCAATGACGGCAAGCCGCTGGCGGTGCAGACGGCGGACACCATTCAGCAGCGCCTGGAGGCAGCCGGCCATGCCGTGGAGCGGGCCAGCAGCTCTGGGGGCATGGTTGGCTTTGCCAATCCCGATCAGCATCTACGTCTGAGGGGCTACGGCGCCTGCGTGCCTCAGGGCTTCGACCAATCGATGGTGTTGGCCATCGTGCTCGGTGGTGACGGCACGGTTCTCTCCGCAGCGCGTCAGACCGCCCCTGTCGGGATCCCGATTCTCACGATCAATACAGGTCATCTGGGATTTCTGGCGGAGGCCTATCTCGACGATCTCGACCGGGCCCTCGATGTGGTGCTCACCCAGCAATGGACGATTGAAGAACGCAGCAACCTCGTGGTGAGTGTGATGCGGGGTGATCAGCGCCGCTGGGAGGCGCTGTCCCTCAACGAAATGGCGCTGCATCGTGAGCCGCTTACAAGCATGTGTCATTTCGAGATCGCCATTGGTCGTCATGCCCCGGTGGACATTGCTGCCGATGGTGTGATCCTCTCCACGCCGACGGGTTCAACGGCCTATGCCCTCAGTTCTGGAGGGCCGGTGATCACGCCGGATTGTCCGGTGCTGCAACTCACCCCGATCGCGCCCCATTCCCTGGCGTCCCGCGCTCTGGTGTTCAGTGACCGTGAACCCGTCACAGTGTTTCCGGCCACGCCGGAGCGCCTGATGATGGTGGTGGATGGAAGTGCTGGTTGCTATGTCTGGCCTGAAGATCGGGTGTTAATCCGTCGTAGCGACAATCCCGTGCGCTTTGTGCGCCTCGCCGACCATGAGTTCTTCCAGGTGCTGCGCAACAAACTGGGTTGGGGTCTGCCCCACATCGCCAAACCTGAGCGGGAATGAACGCTGATCCCCTGTTGTTGTTGGCAGGCCCGTCGGCGATATCCCTGGCGCCCCGTCTGGCTGCATCCGGCTACGCCACCCTCGACTGGCTCAGTTCCGGACCTTCGGCCCATGCCCCTGAACCGGGTGAATCCCCTGTGGCTGCCGTGCTGGCGGCCGATCAGGCCGCTTTGATTCAGGATCTGCGCAACCGTTTCGGGGCCATGCCGATCCTGCTGGACCTGGAACGCGACAGCGTTGAAGCGCGCGCCGCCTGCCTGGGATCCGGCGCGGACGATTTCTGGCTGTCGGAGATCGGGCCCAGCGATCTACTGCTGCGTCTGCGCCTGCACCGCACGATCCAGCAGCGGTCGGGTCAGCGACCGGTGCTGCTTCAGATCGATGATCTCAGCGTTGATCCCACCACCCGAACGGTGCGCCGGGGAGGGCGTGTGGTGGCGTTGACGGCCCGTGAATTCATGCTTCTGCAGGTGCTGTTGCGGCGGCGTGGCCAGGTGTTGAGTCGCGACGCGTTGCTCCGGGAGGTCTGGCAAGGGGAGCGGTCCAGCAGCAATGTCGTTGAGGTGTACGTGCGTTATCTGCGCCAGAAGCTGGAGGCCGGCGGTGAGCGCCGTCTGCTACACACCGTGCGCGGCCGGGGTTACTGCCTTGGCCAGGTGTTGCCGGAGGCTTGAGCGGCCATGGATGCTCTGCCCCCTGAGCCGCCCCCACAGTGGCTGCCGATCGCCGCCCGCTGGTGTGTGGAGAACCAGCGCTGCATCGATCTCGAGGTGGCCCGCGGCCCTGATCAACAGCGGCTGGGGTTGATGCGGCGGCCTGCCCTGCCTCCCTTGCGTGGGATGTGGTTCCCCTTTTCCACCCCGCAGCCGCAGCGTTTCTGGATGTTCAACACCATTGCGCCTCTCGACATGATTTTTGTTCGCGACGGACGCGTGCTCGATCTGGTCCGTGCTGTTCCAGCTTGCGCTGCACTGCCTTGTCGGTCCTATTCCGCAGATGCGGATGGCAACGGTCGAGCCGATTTTGTCGATGCGGTGATCGAAATCGGTGCAGGGGAGGCTCAACGCCTTGGGATTGACATCGGAGATCCGGTTCGGATTGAGCCGTTATGTCTTCGGACTGAGGCTGCTTCAGCTCCGCTTCGTTCCAGTCACGATCAAGGTTGGGTTCATCGGAGCCAGGCGTGTGCCGTCCCCTAGTGGTTGTCCTCGCCAGGCCTGCAGCTGTTGCACGCGCACCTCTAATCCGGCGTTCTCGAGCAGGGGCCGAACGCTGGCTAACGCCTCCAGGCTGGCCAGGGGAATCACGACAACGCCTCCAGACCGCAGACGCTCTAGAACCTGCTGCAGCAAGCGCTCCCGTTGCGCCCCTCCGCCTCCGAGCAGAACACGATCTGGATGGCTGAGCTCCGCGGGGAGGGCGCCGTTCATGACCTGGATGGCGTCTGCTTCCAGCACTGCTGAGGGGCTGACGCCGAGCCGTTGCGCATTGCGCTGGATCAGTTGAGCGCCACCGGCGCGCCGTTCCACTGCCAGCAGTTGCAGCCGTGGGCGCAGGCGCAGAGCTTCCAGTCCGACGCTGCCGGTACCCGCCCCCAGATCCCAGAGCACGCCGTGCTCAGGCAAGGCGAGTTCGGCCAGCAGTTGGACGCGCACCTCACGCTTGGTCATCAGTCCGGGGTGATCGCTGTGCTGCAGGTAGAGCCCGTCATCGAGCCCGAACAACGGCAGCTCATGCAGATCCGGTACGGCGGGTTCCCGGGCGATGAGCAGTGCAATCAGCAGCGGATGCAGATCCTCCGGCAGGGCCGTGCCTGGGGTGATCAGCTGCACCTGCTCATCGGCGTGCCCGAGGTTTTCGCAGAGCCACAGGTCTGTGCTGGCTTCAAGGCCGCTGCTGCGCAACATGCGTTGCACGGTGCTAGCGCCACCCTGGTTGGGGTCCGTCAACACCGCCAGGGCCGCCGGTCGTTTTTGCAAGGCGCTGGCCAGGATCTCGGGGTCCCGTCCATGCAGGCTGACCCAGTCGGCGTCCTGCCAGGGACGACCGATGCGGGCGAAGGCCAGTTGCAGCGATGTGGGGGCGGGATGAAACTGAAGCCGCTCCGCACCGATGCGGTCGCAAAGGATGCGCCCTAGGCCGAACCAGAGCGGATCACCGCTGGCGAGCACCACCATAGGTTGTGCCGCCGGTCTTGATTGCAGGCTGCTCACGAGAGCCCGCGGGTCGTCGCTGCTGATCAGTTCCTGCAGGTCGTCCCCCAGCCACTCCCTCACAGCGGCTTGCAACCGTTGTGGCGCAGCAATCAGCGCGGCAGCCCGCAGCAGTTTCTGCTGTGGAGCGGGCAGAGAGGCTGGAGCCCCCGCGTCGGTACCGATTACATCGATCATCCCGTCATTCTGGTGTGAGGGTTTGTGGGGCTATGGCACGGGGGGGGGTGCTGGTCGATCGCTTGGTGGCTGGCGGTTTCGTCCGCCCTGCGGTGCTGCTTCGAGGCTTGCAGCTTCGTCGCCCGGCACTCTCCTGCTGGAGGGTGAGCTTGCTCATGGGGATCAGTGGGCTGATGGTTGAGCCCCTGGCTTGGGTGCAGTCATGGCTTTTTGCACGCCGTTTGCACAAGGCTGAACTTCCGGATGATCCGATTGTGGTGATTGGTCACTGGCGCAGTGGCACGACGTATCTGCATCAATTGCTGGCCTGTGATCCCACGCTGGCGACGGCGCGCAATTGCCTCACCACGGCGCCGCAGGTGGCATTACTGCTGAAACCCTGGATTCGTTCGGTACTCAAAGCGTTCATGACGCGGCAGCGGCCGATCGATGCGGTGCCCTGGGGACCGGACGATCCCCAGGAAGATGAGGTCGGTCTGGCACGACTCACCATGGACACCAACATGGCGGGGATGGCTTTCCCTCAGGCCTACACATGGTTTTTCCGTCGCAACGTTCTGGGGTTGTCCCGTGCGTTTGAGCGAGAGTGGCTGCTCTTCACCAAGCTCACCTGGCTCCACGACGGCCCGGGCAAGACTGGTCTGCTGATCAAGAACAGTGCTCATTCCGCCCGGGTGGAGCTGGTGCTGCGGCATTTCCCCAAGGCGCGGTTCGTGGTGCTGTGTCGTGATCCGCAGGCTTCGATCCGTTCGCTGGTTCGGGTGAAGCAGCGATTGGGTGGCTTGGTGGGGCTCCAGCCCGTGCCCGATGCTGTGACCCAGGTGGAGGAAACGGTGTCGGCCCATCGCCAGCTGCTCCAGGCCTTTGAGGCGTCTCGGCATCGGATCCCTCAGGGTCAGTTGATTGAGCTGCCGTACGACGCGCTGGTCAGCCACCCCCTTGCGGCGGTGAAGCGGATTTATGACGAACTTGGGCTCAGCAGTTGGTTCGTGGCGGAGGCACCGATTCAGGCTCGGATTGCCCAAGCTCGGAGCTACATCGCTGATCCTGTGACCCTGCCCGTTGAAGCGCAACAGCGCCTGCACGACTTGATGGAGGAGGCATGACCCCATCCCACGATCGCCGTCAGCGTTTGCATGAACTTGTGATCGCCCTGATTGCGCGGGAGGACGATCTTCCCTTGCTCGATCCTGATCAGCCCGACCTTGAGGGGGCGGCCCCCGGTCGTTGGCTGGATCAGAACCGGCGCAGCCTCCAGCGTTACCAATCCTTGGTTCGCACGGCGGTCACGCTGGATGCCCTGCTCGACGCCGAGGACAATCCATCACCCTTGTCCACGGGCTGATCTGAACCGCTGGCTGATCGCGGTAAACCTGGCAATCTGGGGCGACTCTCGGCCCCTGCATGGCTTCGTTCGGTTGGTCCGCTCTGAACTCCCTGCTGGGCCGCGGCGCCAAAACCTCCATTTGGCAACCACCGGAGGCCAGCTGGAGCCATCCCTTCGGCCTGGGCTGGGATAAGCCCTACACGGTTCGCTACGCCAGCAACCTCGATGACGGGCCCAACCACGGCATGCCGCTTGGGGGCTTCGGGGCCGGTTGCTTCGGGCGGGCGCCAGACGGCAACATCAACCTCTGGCACCTTGATGGCGGGGAGCACTGGTTTGGGGTGCTGCCCGATTGCCAGTTCGCTCTGTTTGAGGGGAATGGCCGCGGCAAGCGGGCTCATGCCCTGGCGGTTCAGCCCCATCAGGATGCGTCGCGTCCGGAGGCTGGCCAGCCCCTTAAGGCCTGGGAGTGGTATCCGGCCAGCACTCCGGATCGCAGCACCGGCACCTACGCCGCCCGTTACCCGCTGAGTTGGACCAGCTACGAGGGGGTTTATGACGCCGAGGTGCGATGTGAGGCCTTCAGCCCGATCCTGCCTGGGGACTATCAGCGCACCAGTTATCCGGTCGCGGTGTTCGTCTGGACGCTGCGCAATCCCACCGACCAGCCTCTGGATTTGTCGTTGTTGTTGAGTTGGCGCAACACCACGGGCTGGTTCACCAACACCGATGCCTCGGCCGAGGTTCACTTCCGCGATGACGGAAGCCCCGAGCACAATTACGCCCCGGCCATTGGCATGACCAACGGTCAGCGCAATCGTTTCGTTGAGGATGGTTCCCTCAAGGGAGTGGTGCTGGAGGGCAACGTCTCTCAACCCGTAGCCGAAGGCGAGGGGCAGTGGTGCATTGCCACGGCCGAGCAGCCTGGTGTGACCGTCCAGCGCTGCAGCCGATGGAATCCCAGCGGCGATGGCCGTGAGTTGTGGGACAGCTTCAGTGCCGATGGCTCCATTCCCGAGAGCAACAACGATCGACGCAGCGGATCTGATGATCCCCTCAGCGCGGCTTTGGCGGTGCAATGTCAGCTGGCTCCCGGGCAGAGCATCGAGATTCCGGTGGTGATCAGCTGGGATCTTCCCGTGACGGCTTTTGCAACCGGCAGCCAGGCTCTGCGCCGCTATACCGACTTCTTCGGTGCTGATGGCAATCAGGCGGTTGCTATTGCCGCTGAGGCGCTTCGCGACTGGCAGACGTGGCGCCAGCAGATTGAGGCCTGGCAGCAGCCGGTGCTGCAACGCAAGGACCTGCCGGAACCGCTGCGGATGGCTCTGTTCAATGAGCTCTATGACCTCTGCAGTGGCGGCAGTCTCTGGAGCGCGGCTTCAGTCGATGATCCCCACGGCCGCTTTGGCGTTTTGGAGTGCCTCGACTACGCCTGGTACGAGAGCCTCGATGTTCGTCTGTATGGATCCTTTGCATTGCTGCAGCTCTGGCCCGAGCTCGACAAGACCGTGTTGCGCAGTTTTGCCCGGGCGATTCCGGCGGCGGACGCCACCCAGCGGCCGATCGGTTGGTATTTCACCCAGGGCAAAGGCCGGGTGGAGGCAGACCGCAAGGTGAAAGGAGCCACGCCCCATGATCTGGGGGCTCCCAACGAGATTCCCTGGGATGCAACCAACTACACCGCTTATCAGGACTGCAACCTCTGGAAAGATCTCGGCAGTGATTTTGTCCTGCAGGTTTGGCGCACGTTCAAGCTGGCGCCCAGTGGTGAAGACATTCGTTTCTTGGCCGACTGCTGGCCGGCGGCTGTAGAGGCTCTCCGCTACCTCAAGACCTTCGACGTCAACGATGATGGCTTGCCCGACAACGGCGGTGCTCCAGATCAGACCTTCGATGACTGGCCTCTGAAGGGGGTGAGTGCCTATTGCGGTGCCCTCTGGATCGCTGCTCTCGAGGCTGCTCTTGCCATTGCTCAGACTCTTCAGCTCAAGACAGGTCTTGATACCTCAGCAGAGCAGAAGGAATTCAGCGGTTGGTTGGAGCAATCCCGTGGCAACTTCGACAAGTTGCTCTGGAACGGCGAGTACTACGACATCGATGCCGAGAGCGGCACGCCGGTGGTCATGGCCGATCAGCTTTGCGGAGATTTCTACGCACGTTTGTTAGATCTTCCGCCGGTGGTGAGTGACATCAACAGTCGCAGCACCCTGAAGGCCGTCAAAGAGGCTTGTTTCGAGGCCTTTGATGGCGGATCCCTTGGCGTAGCCAACGGCTTACGCCGGGATGGCACTCCGTTGGATCCCAATGGCACCCACCCCCTGGAGGTGTGGACGGGGATCAACTTCGGGATTGCCAGCTACTACCGATTGATGGGCGAGAAGCAGACGGCGGAAGCCATCTGCTCTGCGGTGGTCGAGCAGGTGTATGCCGGCGGCTTGCAGTTCCGCACCCCTGAAGCCATCACTGCTGTGAACACCTACCGGGCCTGTCATTACCTCCGGGCCATGGCGATCTGGGGACTCTGGGCGACCGAGACTGACTGGAGTCCAATCCCCGGATCGGATGCCCGTTGAAGTGTCGCTCTTGGGGATTCTCCGAATTGGTTGCAGTAATCCCGAGCGAAGTGATTGCGACTTTGAAAGCCGTAATGGGAGGCAACTTCTTGCACCGTTCGGCAGCGGATGGCGTGTTGCACGTCCTTCTCGCCCAGGGCGTGCTGCACCTGTGCGAGCCGGATCTGTTTGAGCAGCGCCATGGGACCGTTACCGAAGGTCTGACGACAGTGCTGAACGATGGAGGAGCGTGAGGCGAAGATCGTCGCGCTTAGATCGTCAAGCGTGATGGCCTGGCGGCTGTTCTCGAACTCCCCTCTGACCAGATCCTCCTGGCCAACTCCCATCAGTTGGTCCTGGATTAACGCGCTGATTTCTTGAAACCGTTGGGGGTGGAGGTTGGCTGAATTGGAACCATGGACGACCTCGAGTGTCTGGTGATCGGAGGTCGTGGTGGCGAGCTGTTCAAACCGCGTCTGCGAGACGAGCGCCACCTGGATGTGAGCCCTTGAGGGAAGCAGACAAAACGTGTCTTTCAGGCCTGCATGAAAACCATGAAGGGAGCCTGGATGAGTTTCCTCGCCGCAAACCACCGGCTGCTGATCGGTGGTGTTCAAGCTGATGGGCAACATCCCCGGGCGCCTGTTGCCGTGAAGCACTAGGTCTTAATTGGTCTGGATCGACAAGACCGGCAGCTGCCGCGAACCACCCAGGTGGAAGACTCCATCGAGAGCGCCCTGGCTCAATTGAGCCACATCCATCTCAAAGCCGAGTGTTTGGAGGGTCGCGCTGAGGCCCCGAGCTGAGTTGAAGTCGAGCTTCATTGGTCAATTGTTGGTCAAACTCACCTCTTGGGATGATTCCTTGTGAGAATTCTCTGATTGATTTTTAAGGTATGCGCCGTCTCCTGTGTTGTCTGATGGCCGCTCTAGGGCTGTTATTGCTCACGCCAGGGATGGCCTGGGCCCAGGTTCACCAACACGAGAGTGAGACCGGCGTCGCCATGGTGCGCTCTCTGGAGAGCCTGCGGGATCTCGATTACGACAGCTGGCAGGCGGTGGCCTATCGCGAGGGGCCTCCCGGTCAGCCAGTTGTATTGCGCGTTGTGGGCTACCCCGGAAGATTGCGTCTGGATCACCCGGTGGGTCTTCAGGTGCTGGCGGGTCGGCGCGAATGGCTGCTGGATGACATCACCATGGCCAATCCGGTGCTGGCCACGGATGGTCGTGAGGCGGCGGCTGAATTTGCCCTCGATCCCTTGCTGAACGATCTCAGCAACAACCGGCCGCTTCGCTTGGCGTTGCCGGGAGTCTTCACCGAGTTGCCCGTACCTCCTTACGTCGTTGGTGAATGGCGCTCGCTGCAGGAACTTCCCCTCAGCTGATGTGGGAGATCTGGATGCGGCGGGCGCTGGCCCTGGCTGCCCTTGCCCAAGGTCACACCAGCCCCAATCCCCTGGTGGGGGCTGTGGTTCTGGACCGGGATGGGCGTCTCGTGGGGGAGGGCTTTCATGCGCGGGCTGGTGAAGCCCATGCCGAGGTGGGTGCCCTGCTGCAAGCCGGCGCTGCGGCCCGTGGAGGGACCCTTGTGGTGACCTTGGAACCCTGCTGTCATCACGGCCGCACTCCCCCCTGCAGTGAGGCGGTGGTGCAAGCCGGTATCCGTCGTGTTGTGGTTGCTCTTGAGGATCCAGACCCTCGTGTGGATGGGGGGGGGATTCGCCAGCTGCGTGAGGCTGGCCTGGAGGTGATCAGCGGAGTGCTGCGCGAAGAGGCCCTGCAGCAGAACAGGACTTTCCTGCATCGCGTTCGTACCGGCAGGCCTTTCGGGATTCTGAAGTGGGCCATGAGCCTGGATGGCCGCACCGCCTTGCCCAATGGCGCTAGCCAATGGATCAGCGGCCCACCCGCCCGCGATTGGGTGCATCAGCTGCGCAGTGGCATGGATGCTGTGATCGTGGGGGGCGGCACGGTTCGCTCCGATGATCCGCTGCTCACCAGCCGTGGCAGACGTTCACCGGAACCGCTGCGGGTGGTCCTGAGCCGCAGTTTGGATTTACCGGATCAGGCGCAGCTCTGGGACACCGCGGTGGCGCCGACTCTGGTGGCCCACGGGCCTGATGCTGATCCCCAGCGTCTGCCATCCGGCCTTGAAGGTCTTGGGCTTTCGGTCTGTGATCCGTTGCAGCTGATGGAGGCGCTGGCGCAGCGCGGTTTTAACCAGGTGCTGTGGGAATGCGGCCCCGAGTTGGCGGCCGCGGCGATCCGACAAGGCTGTGTGCAGGAGATTGCGGCGGTGGTGGCACCGAAGCTGATGGGGGGCGTAGCAGCCCGCACCCCCCTGGGAGATCTTGACTTCAGCGCCATGGATGAGGTGCTTCAGGGGGGATGGCACCAGTGCGAGCCGCTTGGGCAGGACTGGTTGCTGCGTTGGCGCAGCAGCTCCTGAATCCATTCCTCTTCAGTGAGTCTTCCTCTCAGGTGATGAACAACTTTGGGTCTCTAGTTCAGGGAAAGATCGGATTGTTCTCGAACGATGCAGCTGTGCAATGTGATCTGCATGCATAATTCGGCATCAGCGCTCAGAATGAAATTTGAATTAGATGAATGTATGAAGGGCACTCAGGCCATGGCCTACGCCATGGGAACAATATTTATCCTTGGAGAAACAGCGCGTCGAGGCCTTGATTACTTTGCGATCAATGCAACAACGATGCTTGAGGATTATGGGTCGGGAGTTTTACTGATCCTTGCTGCTGCTGCATGTACTGCCAAGCTTGCACAGTCCACGATTTATTTGGCTGGTGCTTGGGGGTATTCGGCAGGAGGAATGTTCGTGCCCTTCTTCGCGCACCTAGAAGCATATCTTCGTGGGGCAACTTTTCGGCCAGATCATCCCATTGAAGATATTAATGGGATTATTGTTAAAGGAGTGTTGCGTGGCGGCGTTTATCGCAAGCCTTCGTGAGACATCAAATTAAGTTGCTTTTGAGCCTAAAGTCTTTAACATTGAAGAAGACTTGATTTGTGAATGTTGATGTCAGATTTGTCGCAGTCGACTGTTTCGAGTGCCGCGCCTTATCTGTGGTCGTTGGTGCTGTCGTTCGCCACGCTGCTGATCAGCATCCTCCTCCTCTACATCGCTCGATTCAGCGCAAGGCTTGAAATCAAGGATCTGGCCGCTCTTCGCTCCATGTTTGATCGCTTTCCGGCGTGGGGAAAGCGTGCTAGTTGGGCACAGCAAAACAGTTTTGAAGCCTTCACGATCCATGCACCTGCGGCACTGCTTTCTGTTGTTGCTGTTTTGAACGGACAACCCCTTCCGTCCATCACCGTTGCGGTTGCTTTGGCGCATCCAGCGCTACGTGTTGCTTACATCAGTGCCTATCTCTTCAATGTGCCCATCGCTCGATCCGTGGCTTGGCTCCTGGGTCTGCTGTGCAGTGGAATTCTTTATGGCGTGGGATTGGCAGCGCTTGTGTAGCGATCGATGTTGATAGCTCTTGAGGTGATTGAGGTGGATGTCTTTTGACTGGGTCTTGTATGTGAGTCCACTGTCTGAGTTTCAGGTTGATTCCTTTTTGTTTTGTTTGCCAGCATTCAATGCTTTGGGCATAGCGGCCTTATTGTCTAGTTATTGCAGCTGATCTTTCGGAGTTTGTGCGCAGATCTGTGCGCATAGCTGAAGCATCGGTTGCTCTTCCGTACGCACGCGCCAGATCTCCAGCAGCAGGTCGCGTTCCCGGTTAAGAGCGCACGACGCACGGTAGGCGTCGAAGTCCGCAAAGATGTTTGGAAACACCTGTCGATATGGCACCCACCAAAAGAGAGATCCTCGCCGCATCCGCAGGCTGGGTGGCCGTCACCTTGAACGTGGTGCCGGGTTTAGGCGCCGGGTACTTGTACCAGCGCCGCTGGAAGGCCTACTGGATTACATCTGCTCTGGCCACTGCCTGGTTCGTGCTTGGGGCAGTGCTTGGGCAAGGAGCAGAGGATGCTCAGGATATCCAAAACCAATTGGTTGGACTGGTTGGGTTCATCGCTCTGGCGGCTGGAACAGCGGTTGAAGCCGGCTTAGCCGTGAAAAAATCTCGTGAAGAGTACTGAGAAGCTTTTGACGCGGCTTGCTGAGCACAAGCCAGTAATGGAGTGGAAGATCCTCAATAACTAACTCGTTTGGGGAAGATTTGCTTCTAAGTCAGTAAGTGAAAAGAGTGAAGGTTCAAAATGTGACTTCAAGTTCAAGCCATATGAATGCAGAAGTGATGCCTGCTTGGGAGAAGGTTACGCAATTAAAAGTGGGCAGAACTGAGTTCAGTGATGACATTTCAAGAATGTGCAGGGTTTAGGCGAGTTGATTCACGGAAAATGAAATTAATATAAGATCAGAGATAGATAGATGCTGAAGTTGGATCCAGTTGGTAGCATTAGTGATCTGGCTTGAAAGAGTTGAACTCTGGCACCATTCGACGCCTCATTCTCACGCTGGCTACAGGGTATCTAACTGTATTTGGTGTTAAACAAATTCCTTACGAATTTCAGAACGAATGGCTAGTTCTTGTTCCAGCGCTCATCCTTGTTTATGCGTTAACGGTTTGGGTTGAAGGTAAGATATTCAAGGATAATGCACTTGATATATCAAAAAGTAATAAGCCTAAGCCTCAGATCAGCAAAGCCCCCAAGAAAGGGTTTGGTTCTGACTGACTCCCAAGCGCTTGCACGCGGTTGCCATGGCGTGGTTTCGCATGGTCATGGTTATTGGCCGGTGGTTTACTGATCGACTCGTATTCGCTCGGATCCGCCAAGTGTTGCCCCTCGGGTCGCTAAGTCGTACATTTCTTGGTGGATATTCTTTGATTCATTTGTAAACCAATTCGTTAATTCTGGCGTCGTGTATTTTTTAGGTCCAAGGTCTAGGAATGTATATTCAAGGGTAATGAAGTCTCCTCCCGGTGTTTTGTAGCCAAGCTCGAGAAGGATTAGGCCATGGGGAAAAGGGGTGTTGATCTGGGCTTGCGTGGAATGACGTCCAATTTCAATGGATTTGTTAGCAGTAGTTCCATCGCCTGATGCATCCCTAATTCTTATCATTAACGTCGTGCCTTGGTTCTGACTTATTAATTGCTGCGTCTGCTTCCTCAGGCCCCATTCGCAATTAATTGTATTGGACTTGGTCGAGGCCTTAATAAAGGAGAGGTCTCTCTTCAAGGTTTGGGTGTTTTTTTCTTGTCTTAACAGCCCTAGCTTTGAGAGAAGCCACTTCATGTCGCCTATTTTTGGTGAGACTGTTTTTAGCTCATTTACTGGTGCCACTAAGAAATTCTTCTCAATGCTTAACTTGAGTATCTATTGTTACCAATGGTTCGCAGAATTCTCTTCCTCGCACGTATGGGGCTGGTCTCCATAGGCTGCAAAATTCTCGAACTGTGAGCGTTGTAACGCCATGGCTTTGATGATTGAAGCCATGACAAAGGGGCTTTCTTGGCAAGTTCAATGGCTTCGGAAGATCTGATTGCTCAGACCCCGCGAGGTTCGTCCATTCAAAGAATCGACGACGGTAAGTTTTTGGTGTGTAATAGCGAGAACTTGTGCTTCTTCACCCGCAGCCTTTATCTGGCTGAAGAACAATTGGAGGAGATGGAGCTTGGCTACCGCTTCCCTTACTCAACCAACTTCCGTGAGGTGAAAGTATGACTGATGTAAGCAAGTTGGCTGGCTCCATTGATTCCAGTGGGGAAGAGAAATGGGTTGAATGCACGTTTTGCATTCACGCTTCACCCCGTCGAAAGATGGGGTTTTTCAATGGTCACTGGATTGGTGGTGAAGAGCGCCACAACTCTCCTGCAGCTCATTTGGTCGCTGTCAGTGACTCATTTGTACGGTGCTGTCCCCTTGGCAGCATTCATGTTGGCTCTGGAGTCCCCAAGACCTCCATCCAATGGATCCACAGCCATTGGGCGCTGGACACCACTGACTCCCTTCTGACGATGCAGGGAGTCAGATCAGCGTTGAACTGCTTTTAGAGATGCTGATGTCCATTCCAAAAGAACCTGCGCGGGTTGAGCTGTTGAGCTACACGCAACCGGACGGTGAAGAACTCGTTGGCCTCGCTGTGGAATTAGGCCAAGAACCCAATGGTGGCGTACAAGTACGGGTACTAATTGATTCAAATGTCGTCAACGACGTAACAGTGATCCCCTTGCATCAAGGCGGCTGCTGCGAATAATTGGCTATCGCCATAGCGAGAGCAAGATTTGTTATTCCTGTCAAGACCATCAGCACAGGATTGGGAGCAATAAATCTTCCCGTCTTTGTTCAAGGATTGTTCTGGGACAGCACGATGGCTACAAGGCTCACCAGGCATCCCCAGCCGACCGGCTTCTCTGTCGGGGTATTTGTATTTGTGGCGTCGTCCATGCGTGGCATGGCGTGCAGTCTGACGACGTATTTGCCTCGTCAGTGTTGACCGGAAACTGGGCTTGGCACGCCATCCCCACAATCGGTGGATCAGCCTCAGAAGGCAATGAGCACGACAGCTGATTGCCAGAGATTGCACCGCTGACGAGAGTGTGTGCATTGAGATCGGAGGAGCCCATGACGGCCGACACTCCACCGCAGCAAAACGCAGAAGTCGCCTGACTTTTCAAGCCACTGCATCACAAGTTTTCTCACCATCCACGGGCTTGCCCAAAATCCCGGCACCGTCTCGTCGGGGGGCACTCACCAGAGTCAGAGAGTCCACTACCTGGAACCTTGGCCCCAGACGCTTGAAGAGCCCGACACTTCGCCTCTCGCCAGTAATGGCATGCGGCATGGCCCCTGTCTTGGGAAAGCGGGGGTGTCGGAAGCGAGCAATAGGAGAGGTCACCCCATTCCTGTCGTAGGTGGGCTGGCCTCTCAACTCCTGATCTAATCAAGGGTTCAACATGAAAAAACGAGCGAGCTAGGCCGTCTTTCCATCGGGAAGGGCGGCCTTCCTTTTTGAGGAGGATTTAGGCATTAAGCCTTAGCCATCGGCGAGAGAAAAAACAGCAGACTCTTACAACCCACAGAGGCTGCATGAAAGGACTTCACACGAACGTTGCTTACTTCAGTGGCACCGTTGCGATTGCAGTTCTTGTTATGGCTTTTGTCGTCAAAGCAACGGCTTAAGAGCCTTCGACCTTGACACGGAAGGTGCTTGGCGCATGGCTGATGTGATTTGGGTCGATGGTGGTGCCAGAGACCCCAATGTTCCAACGTTGTTCCAAGTGGCTGATGTCGATACCGGCGTCATTAACTGGGTCAACGCTGACCTGGTGACCCACATCGTTCCCAGGCTTTGACGTTGCAGATACATAAGCTTTGATTGGCTCAGCTTTCTTGTGAGCTATGGCCTTGATCAAAGCGTTTCGCAACTGGCTGGATTCTTGGAAGAGTCAGCCAATATCCGAGCCAATCGAATCCAGCTCCAGCAGTCAGGAGCGCGATAGCGGGATCACCATTTTGGGTTGACCCACATCGTTCCAAGGGTCTGAATCGCTACCGCTGACATCCTTGGCCTAGGCCTTAATTGGCGAATGAGAAGGCGTTACTGGATTCCCTCGGCTCTGCTTGTCACTCTGGGTGGCCTAGGAGCTCGGGGCTACTACAGCCAAGCAGACGCATTTCTCCCAACAGAGTCGGCTGGAAATGACGCTGCTTCTTCGGCTGTAACCGACAAGCAGGGCAAAGCCCACTTTGATTTCAAGAGCTCAGGGATCATCTCTGACTACAAGAGGTGCGACTGGACCCGTGCCCAGCTCAACAAGGCTGAACCGGGCACAGGAGACGACCATTTCAAATGCGAAGAGCTCAAGTCTTATGTGCAGCCTGTTGAAAGGTTGAAGGCTGCTTCGCGTCAGGACTTGGTTCAAAGCTGTGAGCAGGCAATCAAAGCTGCTCTCTGGGATCCAGGGAGCTATGTCTTCGTAGATCACCTGTACGTCGCCAACAAATTCAACGGTGTCGATGTTCGTTTGACCTACTTGGAAAACGACGGTTATGGCGGTCGTGATCAGTGGCAAGCAACCTGCAGTTACCAGTTGTGATCAGACGTTGATCACGTTGGGCGTTCCAAGGGTCTGATCGACACCGCTATTGGGGTAACCAGCACGACATCGCTTTTGTACTTGGCGTCCCAAAGTCGTGCGGAATTTGAGCGCTTTCGGATGGCCCGCTTCATGATCCATTGGTGCGCCCCCGATCCCACCAACGAGAAGTACACGCAGGCGATCGTTGACTACATCAAAGGCGGAAAGCCCATGGATGAGTACGCGGGCTTCAAGGTGTTGGCACGTCAGATCCACCCTCACCTCGGTGGTGGCTGTCTTTTGGTAGAAGCCGACAACCTCGTAAAAGTCCAGAAGCACACATACCCCTGGACCAAGGGTCTCGGCATTACCGCGACGATCACTCCTGGTCTCAGCGATGAGGAGTATGTCGAGCTCGAAGAAAGCATGAGCAGCTGAGTTGTTTCAACCGAAAATCCCGTTGATTAGACCTCGATCACGTTGGGCGTTCCAGTTCAACAATGCCTTGTTTTTGGCCCTGCTCTAGTGGGCTAACGCAACCAGGCAGCACCCTCCAGGGCCTAACGGCTCCTGAGGAAGGGAGGCTACTGAGGCCGCGAGAAGAACTCTGTCCTTCCCGAGCGATGCGGCATCGGTGATTGCAAGTTCGCCGCGCTACTTAGTTTCTCTACGAACGCACCAACTTTCTTCGGAATTCCGTTGCACAGAACAGTGTCTCCGGCGATCGCTCACGCAGGAGACAGGGGTTCTGCCAGCTCTCGGATCGCTCTTCCGAGGCCGTCGCGTGTGGAGGAACTCCCCATGTCCGCGCAGAGCAAATATGGGGGCAAGCAGCGTGATCGGCAACACGTCATTTGATCATTTTTCGATTTCAGAAAATCTCCCGTGAAGACCTGTGATCCTTGTAACCTCCAACACCGACGGAATGTCTCTCGTCCGCCCAAATCACTGATTGCGACTGACTTCTCATAAGGACGGATGATGTGGGTCATCAGCTATGGCCAACCATCAAACGTCGATCACGTTGGGCGTTCCACCCTCCAACTGATCCGGCGACCCACATCGTCCCTCGCTGTTGAAAACTCTCAGCGGGGCCTCATATCCAATACGAATAACGGTCTTATGAGTGAAGGGTCCAAGCAACGAGGCACGACCCAGGCGACGCTCACACCTGGGTTTTTTCTTGTACTGCCTTGTCTTCGAGCTTGTGCTCGAGGCTGCTGGCGTAGCGGCCGATCAGCACGCCCATCACTGCTGCGAGGTAGAGCGGTCCGGCGACGCTCGTGGCCACACTCACCATTCGAGCGAGGGGCAGCACCGGACTGATGTCTCCGAAACCGACGGTGGTGAGGCAGACGAAGGCGAAGTAGTTGATCGCTGAAAAGATGCGGGCGCTGGCCAGAACGCTGGTATCGCTGAAATTGGTCAGTTCCAGGGGTTCGAAGCTGCCGGGCTGGATGGTCTCCAGGGCACTCATCACAAGCCCTGCGGTGAGGCCGATGTGCAGATACCCCGCGGTGGCGCCCATCAGCAGCGCTTCGGTAACGCGTTTTGTGCTGGCGAGGCGTGTCACCAGGCGGATCACGCTCCAGCCCACCAGCACGCTCCAGCTCAGGGCCAGCGGCATGCCGCTGTAGATCAGCTCCAGGGGTGTGAGGAGCCAGAGCCACATCGTGGCAACTGCGAACAGTCCCAGACCGCGATACAGAGCATCACTCCAATCCGGAGCGTTGCTGCTCCCCACCATGACCTGCGTAAGCAGTAAGGCAATCAGGGTGTAGCCGATGTATGTCGCCCAGTCCAAGCGAGGAAAGGCGAAGCCAACGGTGGCGATCAGGGTGCAGAGCAGCAGCAATTTCAGCTGCGTGCCATCGCGCAGCAGGATTCGCTGAACCAGTCCCACCAGCACTTTGGCAACTGCGGCTGCCCCCAGGGTCGGCAGCAAGCGACGGCTGTCAAGCGCTGTTCAGTCCAGGAGGGACAGTTGCTGGTGGTTGTGCTTGCTGGATGCTGGCTTCAGCGTTAGGCATTCCCATGAGTCAGGTGGCGATGGCGTGAGCATCGGCTCGAGGGCGCGACGGTGGGCCCCGTCTCCAGGTTCGAGCCAGATACTTTCCAACCCGTCGGGAATGATCACAGGCATCCGATCGTGCAACGGCTTCAACATGCTGTTCGGACGTGTCGTGATCACGCAGCACGTCTCCACTTCACTGCCATCGGGTCCAATCCATCTGTCCCAGATGCCGGCCAGCCAGAACAGCTGCCGGTCTTTGCGACGGATCAGATGCCCCTTCTCAAAAAAACCCGTGCTGGGAAGAAGGCAGCGGTGATGACGCCATGGACCTCGGAAGGAGGCTTTTTCCGCAATGGTTTCTGCGCGGGCATTGATCGGTCGTGGAGCCTGAAGCGGGTCCTTGACCCAGCCCGGCAGCAGACCCCAAAGCATGTGGGAGAGGCGCTCTTCGCCATGCTCACGCCGTACGGCAAGCACCGGCTCCTGGGGGCGGATCAAGTCGCGGGGGGCGTAGTGGGCCAGCCATGCGCTGTCGTCCGGCCGAAGCCAGCTGTTCAACACCCGCTGCAGTTCAGCGCGAGGCGTTTCGAGGCAATAGCGACCGCACATCGCCAGAACCTAGGTGCCGTTCGGTTCTCACACCCATTGATTGCAAGAGATCCCTCGTAGCGTGTCTGGACTTTCAGGTCATCCATGCCGATCCGCCAGGACGACAACCAGCCGAACCGTCGCTTCGGGATCATCAACCTGGTGCTGATTGGCTTCGGTGTGTTGTTGCTGCTCAGCAGCTTCATCCCCAGCAATGGCATGCAGCAGGTGCCCCGGGTGCCCTATTCGCTGTTCATTGACCAAGTCAATGACGGTGCAGTGAAGCGGGCGTTCATTACCCAGGACCAGATTCGCTACGAGCTCAGTGATCCAGAGGAGGGCACGCCTCCAGTGCTGGCCACGACGCCGATCTTCGATATGGATTTGCCGCAGCGCCTGGAAACCAAAGGCGTTGAATTCGCTGCAGCACCCCCGAAGAAGCCCAATATTTTCACCACCATCTTGAGCTGGGTGGTGCCTCCACTGATCTTCATCCTGGTGCTCCAGTTCTTCGCCCGTCGCTCAATGGGGGGTGGGGCGCAGGGCGCTTTGAGCTTTACCAAGAGCAAAGCCAAGGTGTATGTGCCTGATGAAGAATCGCGAATCACTTTCGCTGACGTTGCAGGCGTTGATGAGGCGAAGCAAGAACTTACGGAGATCGTCGACTTTCTCAAGCGGCCTGAGCGCTACACAGAGATCGGTGCCCGTATTCCCAAGGGTGTGCTGCTCGTCGGCCCCCCTGGCACCGGCAAGACCCTTCTCTCCAAGGCCGTCGCCGGTGAAGCGGAGGTGCCGTTCTTCATTATTTCCGGCTCGGAGTTCGTTGAGCTCTTCGTTGGTGCAGGTGCCGCCCGGGTGCGCGACCTCTTTGAAGAAGCGAAGAAGAAGGCGCCCTGCATCATCTTTATTGACGAACTCGATGCCATCGGCAAGAGCCGTTCGGGCTCCATGGGTGTCGTCGGAGGCAATGACGAACGGGAGCAAACCCTCAACCAGCTGCTCACCGAGATGGATGGTTTCGCCGCTCAGGACAAGCCGGTGATCGTGCTGGCTGCCACCAACCAGCCAGAGGTGCTCGATGCAGCCTTGCTGCGTCCAGGTCGTTTTGACCGTCAGGTTCTGGTGGATCGTCCGGATCTGTCTGGACGGAAAACCATCCTTGAGATCTATGCCAAGAAGGTGAAGCTGGCCTCCGGCGTTGACCTCGACAGCGTGGCCCAAGCCACCAGCGGTTTTGCAGGTGCTGATCTCGCCAACCTGGTCAACGAAGCCGCTTTGTTAGCAGCTCGGGCACAGCGCACCAGCGTTGAGCAGCAAGATCTGGGTGAGGCGATTGAGCGTGTCGTGGCAGGGCTTGAGAAGAAGAGCCGCGTCCTGCAGGACGATGAAAAGAAGGTGGTCGCTTATCACGAAGTTGGCCACGCGATCGTGGGTCATCTCATGCCAGGTGGCAGCAAAGTGGCCAAGATCTCGATCGTGCCCCGCGGTATGAGCGCTCTCGGTTACACCTTGCAGTTGCCGACGGAGGAACGCTTCCTCAATTCCAAGGAGGAACTTCAGGGTCAGATTGCCACCCTGCTGGGAGGTCGCTCCGCCGAGGAGATTGTGTTCGGCAAGATCACCACAGGGGCTGCCAATGACCTGCAGCGAGCCACTGATCTGGCTGAGCAGATGGTGGGCACCTACGGCATGAGCGACACCCTTGGGCCGCTTGCCTACGACAAGCAGGGCGGTGGTCGTTTCCTGGGGGGTGGCAACAACCCGAGGCGTTCCGTGAGCGACGCCACTGCTCAGGCCATCGATAAGGAGGTTCGCGGGCTCGTGGACCAGGCCCATGACGATGCCCTGGCGATCCTGAGGGAGAACATGGCGTTGCTGGAAACGATCGCTCAGAAGATCCTTGAAAAAGAGGTCATTGAGGGGGATGACCTTAAGCACATGCTCGAGGCGAGTGTGCTGCCTTCAGGCGTGACCGCTTGACGGCAGCGGGCCTCATCCCCGATAACTGTCCTTTGAACCGTTGCGATGGCTACCGCTCCTGCGGGTGTTGCTGCTGTCCTCTCTCCGCTCTACGGCCGTGATTTCCTGTCATCGGCGGACTTCTCCGCCAATGAAACAGCGGCGTTGCTGGATCTGGCTGCACAACTGAAGAGCGGTGATCGTCGGATCGATCTCGGCAACCGTGTGCTGGGTTTGATCTTCAGCAAGGCGTCCACCCGAACCCGCGTCAGTTTTCAGGTGGCCATGGCCCGCCTCGGTGGTCAAACGGTTGACCTCAATCCTTCTTTGACGCAGCTCGGCCGCGGGGAGCCCCTGGAGGACACCTCCAGGGTGCTTAGTCGTTACTGCGACGTGTTGGCGATTCGAACCTTCGCCCAGCAGGAACTGGTGGACTACGCCCACTGGGCCACGGTGCCGGTGATCAATGCCCTCACCGATCTGGAGCATCCCTGCCAGGCTTTGGCTGACTTCCTCACCATGCAGGAAGCTCATGGAGCGCTTCCCGGGCAGACCCTTGCCTATGTGGGCGATGGGAACAATGTGGCCCACTCCTTGATGCTGTGCGGTGCACTGCTGGGAGTGAATGTGCGGATTGGTTGTCCGGAGGGTTTCGAGCCTCTGCCGGGTGTTCTCGAACAGGCCCGATCTTTGGCGCAGCAGGGGGCATCGATTGATGTGGTGACCGATCCCCGCGAGGCTGTAGCCGGTGCCCAAGCCGTTTACACCGACGTCTGGGCCTCGATGGGCCAGGAAGCTGAGCAGATGCAGCGTGAGCAGGCCTTTGCAGGCTTCTGCGTGGATCAAGCCTTGATGGACCTGGCGTCCTCGGAAGCGATCGTTCTGCACTGCCTGCCAGCCCACCGTGGTGAGGAGATCAGTGCCGAAGTGATGGAGGGAACGGCAAGCCGCATCTTCGATCAAGCGGAAAACCGCCTGCATGCACAACAGGCTCTTTTGGCGGTGTTAATGGGAGGTCTTTGAAGGTGTTGCGGTGTCTTTTGCTGCTCTTGATGTTCACGGCTAGTGCGGCTTCAGCGGTACAGGCCACCAGCAAAAAACAGCAGAGCACCATTGCCCGATGGACAGGAGAGAAGATCTGCGAGATGGGCGTGGATGCTTTTTATGCGTTGCCAGACCCTGAGCTCAAAGCGTTATTTGAGCGAGACACGTCGATGAGCTATGAGGACATTCCCGCCTCTCCCAATGAGCAGGAGCGGGCCCGGATCACGGGTCAGTTGATGGGTTATCTGATGGCTGCGTGCCCGCAACAGCTTGAGAACTACAAAAACCGCTGAAGAGCCTCGTGATGCGCAAGGAACGTTGTTGGGTCTGGTTCAAAGGTGGCCTGTCTGAAGAGGGGCAGTGGATGTCCGGCTGGGTGGCGACCCAAACCGATCAACCGGGTTTGGTAATTGAACATCCCGGTTACGTGACCTGTCGGGTCCCTGAATGGCGCGTTGTCTTTAAGGAACCCCAAGATCTCAACGTGGCGCCAAACATCCCAGAATCTGCTTTGTGGAAGCTGGTCTGACCTGAACCAGCGGTTGCGGAGCCGGGTCGGGAGCGGTACAAATGTATTGCCCGAACTTTTTCTGCGGTGACCCCTGCCCTTCAGGAGCCTCTCACCTCTGCTCAGCAAGAGCTTTACGACTGGCTTGCTGATTACATCGGCACGCATCGACACAGTCCATCGATTCGCCAGATGATGCAGGCGATGGGGCTTCGCTCGCCCGCTCCGATCCAAAGCCGGTTGCGTCATCTCCAGCAGAAAGGATGGATCACCTGGCAAGAGGGCCAGGCACGTACGTTGCAGCTGTTGGGTGAGATGGTGGGGGCAGCAGGGATCCCTGTTCTTGGGGCCGTCGCCGCCGGTGGCCTGGTCACAGCTTTTGATGACGTTCAGGAGCACTTGGACCTGGCGCCTGTGCTGGAGACCCGTGGTCTGTTTGCGCTGACGGTCAATGGCGATTCGATGGTCGACTCTCACATCGCTGATGGAGATGTGGTGCTGATGGAGCCTGTTCAGGATCCCCAGCGGCTACGCAACGGCACGGTGGTTAGTGCTCTGGTGGCCGGCAGCGGCACCACGCTTAAGCACTTCCATCGTCAGGGCGCGACGGTAGTTCTCGAAGCAGCCAATCCTGCTTATCAACCGATTGAGCTCCCAGCCGAGCAGGTGGAGGTGCAAGGTCGCCTCGTTGCTGTCTGGCGTCAGGTCTGAGGCCTTTGCGGTGTAAGCTCTGATACGACGGCGGTCGCACGAAGCTTCCACGTCGCAATGGGGCCATAGCTCAGCTGGTAGAGCACCTGCATGGCATGCAGGGGGTCAGGAGTTCGAATCTCCTTGGCTCCACTAGGTTTTCACTGAGTGGATCAACCCAGGTAGTGCAAAACCAAGTGCAAAAGGGCACTAGGTCAGGCGCTTTGCACTATTTCTTGCACTAACTCCACCAGTACGGACTCCAGGATTAGATCCCTCTGGAGTAGGTGCAGTCCCGCGCCCATCGTTGAGATAGCAGCGCTCAGATCGTGCTCAGCCATGCAGGCGCAGCATCTCGCGATCGTCAGGTGGTCTGCCCACATCAATGCTTTCCCCGCACCAGATCAGTGTGCCGAGGGTTTTAGACAGACTCCACCCCATGGCGAATAAGGACCGCGCTACCAACCCCCCGCCGGAAAAACCGGGCGGTGAAGGTTGGCTGGTGAGTCCTGAACAGCAACTGCTTTGTCAGTTCAACCCCGACTCAGCAACGGTCTATGCGCAGTGGGTTGCGGTGCGCACCTATCGCTGGGTTCCGCCTCGCCCACCAGTGCCTCAGACCCGCAGACGAATGCTGCGCCACAACGCCATCGAGGCGTGGGACAAGATGCTTAAAACAGGTTGGCGGCGGTGTTCACCACCAGTGAGATAAACGGTGTCAGGTGACGCACCAACTGCTCAAAACGGTTCGCTAGACCTAGTCAGTCAGTGGAGAAATCATGGAAATCCACATCGCACACTCTCAACCAATTGGCGCACTCATCTTTGACGGCAAGCACAAGCCATTTCATGCCTTGGCCTGTCCATTGCGGCGTTCAATATCCAATAGGAACAGCAAGCGAGGCTGAATCACGATCGTTCCTGTAATCACCAGGCACAACGCCATCGAGGCGTGGGACAAGATGCTCAGAACAGGCTGGCGGCGGTGCAGGCCGCCGGTGCGGTGAGTCTCTTGATCAAAGTTGATCGCGGGTAGGCACATCCCAGTCGAAGCATTCATGTGCCCCGACGAGATGACGAAGGCAATACGACAAGCCTGAGGTCTTGCTGGATGTGTTCTTGAATCCCCGTTCGCGGCACTCAGTGATGGCAGCGGCTTTACCGGTCTCCCGGTCACGCTCCAGCTGCCATTCCTGCAGCCGAGATAGAGCCGAACCAGGCTTCCGTACTGTCTTTAAATGAACAAAAGATCTCAATTGCAATGCTTTTGCTTTTGGGTTATCTATATGTATTGGTGCATCTAATGCCTTGAGAAGTTTTAACAAAAGAATCGCTATTTGGGTTACGGAGAAGGTGGGAACGATGTGGTTTGCTTATGCATTTTGCTTGTTGGCGTTGATCTCGCTACCTGAAGCGCTGGCTTCAGAAGATCCTTTGAAGATAGTGGCATGGACAGCACAGACGTTTCTTCAGCTTGTACTGCTGCCGATTATTATCGTTGGTCAAAATATTCAAAGTGAGATTGCTGAACGGCAGGCGGATACGGACAGCAACACATTGATCGCGATCAGGCAACTTGCAGAAGAAATCCACGAAGTGACTTACAAATCACAGGGGTTTTAGCTTTTGCGCACTTGCAGCTCGGCACTATCACGTCTACCTACCTCAAAACCGCAGGCGAATGCTTCGGCACAATGCCATTGAGGTGTTGGACAAGATGTGCAAACTAGGCTGGCGGTCTTGCCCAGCACCAGTGGAATATCGCTGTGATGGAGAAGAGGAGGCGGTTTTTGGAACATCTCCTAATGGTTGTGGATAACCATCAGACAGGGCTTTTGGGAACTTCCGAATACTTGATGATTTCGACCTAGGGCACACCGCCGATCCAATGAGGCAGTGGACAACTGGTCAGTGCATCGGCCATAAAAAACGCACCCTCCCGAAATGCCGTATGCGAAGCCCTGAAATCGGGCAGAACAATCAACCGGAGGGAGCTACCTTCTAAAGCAAACAGCGATTCTCACCACAACACAGAACCAACAAATGGAATCGGTCATCAACGAAATCGAGTTCCACTTCGACCAGACCGTCAGCATCCGAACTGACGTGAAGCTGAGCAAGGAAGATGTGAAGCAGATCGTCTCAGAAGCTCCCGAAGAGACGTTGGAGGAGATCGTCTATCAAAGTCTGGTGACCGACGAGTTGTACCTGAGAGCAAGAGCAAAGGAGATCGTCGCCAAGCTGAAGCAAGAAGACCTGGAAGTGAAAAGGATCGAGTACTGGAACGACGAAGGACATAAGGTCTGAGCCTGTAAGCGGGCTGAAGCCAGTCAAACTCTCGGCTGAGCCTCAGAAAAGATCTGAAGAAGGCTTTTTTAAATAGAAGGGCAGCGAGGGCATAAATCACCCGATTCAGGCGCCCTGCCTCCCCGCCTGGCTTTTTTATTGCTTCAGCTCAACGGGGCAGCACTCAGGTGGTCACGTTTGAACTATGCCCCGCGACATCCGCATTAACCCCACCGGGTTGACAAAGGTTGCATGATGAACATGTTCACTATGAACTTTTCCATGGCAAATGTCCGCGAGATGGTCAACGTCCATCTGCCCGTCGTGCTCAAGGTCATCAACAGCGCCGCATTGGTCGCTATTGCTTTGTCCAGTCTCTGCGCAGCAGAGTCACTGAAAGAGATGGCCGGCCAGGGTGCTGCTCCAGCAGAGATTATCGAGACGGACTGAACCTCTCATAAAGAAGGGGGCGTTTTGTCGCCCCTTTGACGTCCTTGAGGCATGGTGTTCGGATCTATCGGTCTCTGCATCCCCTGAAAAGACGCATCAGAGGAGATAGGAATGAGCGGAACTACTGCTTGAACACCACCGTGAAAGTGTCCTTGATCTTCTAGTTGGATAGGGTCAGCTACCTAAGGAAGCGGTGCAAACTCTTCGCTCTGACCTGGAAGAGGTGATTGGGCCGGGTACCTGAAGAGAGGTAAAGCCTGGTTGCTTTTGTAGCGATACGCTACAGACTTCATTTGTACGGTGCAGAGACCGTGCGCTGGAGGGTCGGGGGTGGTGCCTCGGCCTTTTTCTTTGATCGGTCTGCCGAGTGGTTAGGGAACATTTCAGGCAATACGTCTGAACCATGCCTCAACAGCTGCCATTCCATTGCCCTGCTCCCCCTGCGCAAGCGGTGGATGTGTAGTGGCATCACAGGCCTTGGTAACCCGTGGCCACGGAACGGTTACTCGGCAAGATTGACTCGTTACTGACAGCAGCGGAGCAGGACAGGCTCCTGAATTGGCTCCTGGGTGTGCACCTTTAACCAGTTGGTGGAGGTGCTTTTCAACCGATACGGCGAGGGTTGATTCAGAGAGAACAAGATCAATACTCCTTATCGAACTCGCCATTGCCGCTGTCATCTGGACCCCGGCCAATGTCTTTGCTTGCAAGTGGCTTGCTGATGCCTAATCAGCTTTGTCGGGAAGCCTGATGCTTGAGCCTTAAGGTCGTTTTTCCTGCAAGCTGAAAGTAATGCAAGACCCGCAAGAAATAAGAAGGGGGGTGTAGTGATTGTCGCTGTTCATCTCCCGACAAAACCTTACACACTCCAACCCGTAACCAATGGCGGGGTTTTTGTTAAGTGGCTGATACTGTGTGGCTTCGTATGTAGTCCCAGGCCTCTTCTGGAGTGTCGGAAAAATGAATTAATTTCAAGTCATCACTTGAAATTAAGCCTGTCTCGCCAAGGTATTCAAAATTCACAAGCCGATTCCAGAAGTCTGTCCCAAATAGGACAATTGGCATGCTTCCTTTTGTGCCAACTTGCCTCAAGGTTAGTAGCTCAAAAAGTTCATCTAGTGTGCCAAATCCACCTGGAAAGAGAATGGCTCCGATAGAGCGCATCACAAAATGGAATTTCCGAAGAGAGAAGTAATTAAAGTTAAAGCAAAGGTCTGGGCTGATGTAGGGATTTGGATGTTGCTCAAACGGTAGGGAGATGTTGAGTCCGATCGATCGGCATCCGGCTTCAAAGGCACCTCGGTTCGCTGCTTCCATGATTCCTGGTCCACCACCGGTCACGATCACGTGTGATGAGCAGCCATTGCCTTTCCCCTTGTTGCCTTGGCCATGCTGTGATGCCAACAGGGCGAATTGACGGGCTGAATCATAAAAATGAGAGAGCTCCACTAAATGTTGATCACGAATCACCTGTCTTTTTAGGGTTGACGAACCCGGGTTTTCGCTTAGGCGTTGTTCTGCTTCCTGCAGTCTCTGTGTGGCAGTTTCCCTGTCGACGATTCTTGCTCCACCAAAAACAATGATGGTTGATTCAATGCCGGCTGTTTGCAGATGAAGATCTGGTTTGGTGATCTCAAGTAGCATCCTCACACCGCGCATGGCGCTGCTGTTCAGTAATTCTGGATCTTCATGGGCAATTCTGTAGGTTGTTGATTTCAGAATGGCATCCAGATTTGTTTGCTCGGGTTTTGAGTAATTAGCAAATTGAGTCATGGTGATGAGTGCTTGGTTATGTCGTCATGAATCAGAGGATGTTTGCGGCTAGCTCAGCAAGTTCACTGCGCTCTCCCTTCGTGAGGGTCATGTGTCCCACTAGGGGCTGACCTTTGAGCTTTTCGACCAGCCATGTGAGCCCGTTGCTTTCCGCATCGACATAGGGGTTGTCGATTTGATAGGGATCACCGGTGAAGACAACCTTTGTGCCTTCGCCTACCCGCGTGACGATGGTCTTCACTTCCAGGGGAGTTAGGTTTTGCGCCTCATCTACCACCAGAAACTGATTGGGAATCGATCGCCCTCGAATGGTGTTGATGGCTTCAACCTCCAACAAGCCCATCCCCTGGAGGTCTGCCCAGGCGTTGCGTGGCTCTCGCTGCTTTTGTCTTTTCGACTGGTCAGCATCATCGCCAGGTGAAGTGCCGGTGATGAAATCAATGTTGTCGATGATCGGCTTCATCCATGGACCGAGTTTTTCTTCAAGTGTTCCCGGCAGGTAGCCAATGTCTTTCCCGAGTGAAATCGGCGGACGCGTCACCAATAATCGTGCGTATTGATGGGTATCAGCGACTTGATGTAAACCAGCTGCCAGGGCCAACAATGTTTTGCCTGTGCCTGCCTTTCCCACCAACGTCACCAGTGCGATGGATGGATCGAGGAGTAAATCGAGCGCAAAACTTTGCTCTCGGTTTCTCGCTTTGATGCGCCCTAAATGGGCTCGATTCAGCCACTGCAGCGATTTGATTGTGTTGCTGTTTGCTTGATGACGGGCAAGTAGCGTGTGGTTGTTGTTTTGTTGATCCACCATCACCACGCCTTCATTGGCTTGGAGATGTTTCCCCTCGGGATCTGTTACTGCTGAGAGAGAGAGTTGATCTTCGTCATGCAGTGTCTTCATCAACTGAGCATCTGTGCTTAGCTCACGGAATCCCGTGTACAAATCGTCGATGGAGACGTTGTCATTGATGTAGTCCTCGGCTTGTAGCCCCACCGCATCAGCCTTGATCCTCAGATTGATGTCTTTGCTGATCAGCACAACCTCAGGCGCCTCTTTCAGGCCACTGCATCGCATCTGCTCCAAGGCCACCGCGAGGATGTTGTTGTCGCCGCCGCCAACCCCCAGCTCTGGAGGTAATTCCTTGAGGGCGTTAGTTTGACAGAAAATCACTTGCAGCATTCCCTTGTTAGTGCCTTCAATCATCACGCCATCAGCAAGGCTTCCGCGCTGTCGATAGGAATCCAGGAGTCTTGAAATCCTGCGGGCATTCCTTCCTTTTTCAGAGTGATCTTTTTTGAATCGGTCGATTTCTTCGACCACCTGCATTGGAATGACGACTCTCAAGTTTCCAAAGCGGTGTGGGGCTTCGGGGTCGTGGAGCAGCACATTTGTGTCGAGAACAACAACTTTTCCTTTCATTGATTTTCACCACGGAGCGTTTATTTGGAATTGGATCAAGTATTGGCAAGCTTAGTTTTTCTGATTTATTTTCCGTATTTTGCCAGTTCTAGGCAATGCCTTGCTTTGCGTGATGGGTCTTGAGTTTCTCTTTTCTGGTTCTTAGAGAAAGGTTGACTCCGCCTACTTTTGGATTGGTTCGTGACGCATAAGCCTCTTGAAAAGTGATTGTAGTTTTCCTCATCTTTCTTGTCCTCGGCTGTATCTTCTCTACTCCTTTCGCGTTTGAATGCAATAGGTACTTTACCTTTGCCGTTACAAACGCAAGCTGTCTTCCGTCTCGGCCAGTTATTTGCCTGGCTTCTTTTTGATTTTTTCTGGTGCTACGGATGATTCTTCAGGTGTTGGCTTTTTTGTTCTGATTTTGGTTGTCTGATCTTTGAGTGCTTGTATTTCGATGATCTGTTGTATTGAAATCTGTATTCATGCCGATGAATCGCAGCGATCTCGAGTTCTGAGGCGTCGAGCTTTCAGGATGTTGCTGTCTCGGATCTCGGCCATCTCGCCAGGGGGTGAACAACAGGAAATTGCCGGCCACCAGGCCAGCCGTCACGATCACCGCGGCAAGCTGCTCGAGCTTTTCAATGGTCATCCCTGCATTGTCATGCTCCCCCTTCGCTGAGAGCAGTTTTCGATCAAGGATGGTGAAGCTGGCCCACTAAGGGTGACGTCTCACGCGTTTCCTGATCGGGGCTCAGCCCTGCCTGCAGTTCCAGGCATAGGGCAGCCCCCAACATCGCCATTGTCACGGCAAGCCACTGACTGAACCTGAATTGCCGTTTTGGTTTGCGAAAAATACAGCGGGTCATTCCCAGGACCTTGCTTCTCATCCTGGTTTAACTGTGTTTTTAGCTTGAAAATGAAGCGTTCGCTCAGTGATGTATGGGAAACCTCTGAGTTAATCAGTTTCAGGTTTCCTGAGGCTTTTCCAGATCGCGGCGAATGAGGGCCAGCAGGTAGGAGGGGGATTTGTAACGGGTTGGAAGGCAGCGGTTCAGCGTTTCAAGATGTCCCCAGCAGACGGTGCGTTCAATGTCCTGAGCTGTTTTCCCTTGCTGGAGGAGGCGCCTCAGCGCCTTGCAATACATCGGATAGCCCGCCTCTAATTCACCGATGGTGAGTTTCGCCTGAGGCATAGGACCACTGAAGCCAGTTCCAACCTATGCCCCCGTGGGTCAGGCTCAGGTTCCAAGCCATGCGACACAGTCGATTTCCACCCTTGCTCCCTTGGGTAGTGCTGCCACTTGAACGCAGGCCCGTGCTGGGCTGACCCCGCTCCCAAACACTTCGGCATAGATGCCATTGACGGTCTGAAAATCGCTGAGGTCTGCCAGGAAGACCGTTGTGCGAACCACTTGTTTAGGCGTGGCTCTGGCCTCTTTTAAGACAGCGACGAGGTTCTTTAGTACCTGATGCGTTTCCGCGGCGACATCACCGTTTCCCACCATCTCCCCAGTGGTTGGGTCGAGAGGAATCTGCCCAGAGCAGTAGAGCCACTCGCCGGCAAGGACGGCTTGGTTGTAGGGCCCAACCGGTGCAGGCGCGTCTTGAGTGGTGATGGCCTTGGCGCTCATGGGGTTTTTCTTCACGCGATCACCATGATCATCGCCTTTGGTGATCCTGTTCTTCGCGTTGGTTCATCCCGGTCTCCACTGATCCTTCCGTGTGCGCAGCACCCCCAACTCGGTGGCTGTTTTGGCTTGCAGGAACAGGTTGGTGCGACGTTCCACACCGATGCTGCTCGGAAGGCTGAGGGCGCCTTTGGATCGAAGGGTTCGCACCTCCTGCAAGCGGTCAGCCAGAACCGTTTCTTCAGGCCGTTGCTCAACGGCCCATTGCAGGTTGGCCTCTGTGTATTCATGGGCGCAACAAACCTTGGTCTCCTCGGGCAGTTGGGCCAGCTTTTGCAGGGCTTCATGCATTTGTTCAGCTGTGCCTTCGAACAGGCGGCCGCAGCCTGCTCCGAACAAGGTGTCACCGCAGAACAAGACGGGGCCCATGGCCTCGTCTTGCAGGTTCGGGATGAAAAAAGCGATGTGGGCCCTGGTGTGGGCGGCGACATCCATGACGTCCACCTGCTCTCCAAGCACGGTGAGCTGGTCACCATCCCCCACCGGCATGGTTTGAAAAGGAATCCGCTCTCGGTCAGCTCTGGATGCAATGACCTCGGCTTTGGGCCAACGCTGCAGCAGCTCCGGTGTTCCACCGATGTGGTCGGAATGGTGATGGGTCTGCAGCACCGCGGCCAGGTTCAACTGGCGTTGCTCCAACCAATCACGCACCGGAGAGGCGATGGCGGGGTCGATCACAACGGCCTCCTTCCCCTTCACCCAGACCCAGATCACGTTGTCTTGCAGCACCGGCAGGGCATGAAGTGAGTAATGCATCGTTAAAGTCCTGCCTGGTTAACCGGTCAGCGCTGGACCCATGATCACCGTCGCGTTGGCAAAGGGAGCGCTGCTTAAGGATTCGGTCACCCGATTTGCGGCGGCTGGTCTTGATTTCTCAGCTGTTCTCGATAAGAACAATCGCCAGCTGACGGTGCCCACTCCTTGCGGACGTGCCCGGGCCCTTCTTGTACGTAACGGTGATGTGCCCACTTACGTGGCCTACGGCCAGGCCCAACTGGGCGTGGTGGGATTCGACGTGCTCAAGGAACATCAGCTCCCCGTCGCCCAACTGGTGGATCTTGGCTTTGGCGGTTGCCGAATGGCCGTGGCGGTTCAGGAGAGCAGTGGTTACACCCGTGCCGCAGATCTCCCGCCCCATTGCCGGGTAGCCAGCAAATTCACGCACTGCGCCCGGGAATATTTCGATGCACTCGATCTTCCCGTCGAGTTGGTGCACCTCAATGGTTCCGTGGAGTTGGGGCCGATCACAGGGATGTCGGAAGCGATTGTTGACCTCGTCGCTACGGGGCGGACCCTGCGGGACAACGGCCTAATTGCCATTGAGGACCTTTTCCAGTCGACGGCTCGGCTGGTGGGGCATCCACTGTCCATGCGCCTGGATCATGGTCCCCTTGCCTCCATCGTGGAGGCGATCCGCGCCGCAGGAACGCCCATCGGGAGCCCCAGCTGATGGGAGCTGTTGCTGATTGGCACCGGGTTCGTCGTCTGGGCCGTTATCTCGTGCGGGATCGTCGGCGTCTTTTGGTCACCCTGTTGCTGCTGGTTCCCGTGGCATTTGCGGGTGCCGTTCAGCCTCTTCTTGTCGGCCAGGCTGTAAGTGTTTTGCGCGGAGAACCCAGTCTTCCTTGGCTTTCGGGGCTGAGTGTTTCCGGATCCATCCGCGTCATTATCGGGCTCTATTTCATCTCAGTGCTGCTGAGGCTCTGCCTGCAGGGCGTGCAGAGCTTCAACATTCAGGCCGTCGGTCAAAGGCTTACCGCCCGCATCCGCGATGACCTCTTTCAGCACGCGCTGTCGCTGTCTTTGCGCTTTCACGACGGCATGCCGGTCGGCAAGTTGCTCACGCGGCTCACCAGTGATGTGGATGCTCTGGCGGAGGTTTTCGGCAGTGGTGCTGTTGGGGTGCTCGGGGATCTGGTGAGCCTTCTGGTCATTGCTTCGACGATGCTCTTCATCGAGTGGAGGCTCGGGTTGCTTTTGCTGTGCACGCAGGTGCCCGTGACACTTGCTGTGCTTTGGCTGCAGCGTCGCTACCGCAAGGCCAACTACCGCGTGCGAGAAGAGCTCTCCCAGCTCAACGCCGACTTTCAGGAGAACCTCCAGGGCCTTGAGGTGGTTCAGATGTACCGCCGCGAAACCGTCAACAGTGCCCGTTTCCTCCGTACGGGAACGGCTTACCGCAATGCTGTCAACGGCACCATCTTTTACGACAGCAGCATTTCCGCTTTTCTTGAATGGGTTGCGCTTGGAGCCATTGCGTTGGTTCTGGCTCTAGGGGGCTGGATGGTGACCAGTGGCCTGATGGGATTGGGCACCCTTACCACCTTCATCCTTTATTCACAGCGTCTGTTTGATCCTTTGCGTCAGCTGGCTGAGCGCTTCACACAGATTCAGGGCGGGCTGACTGCCGTGGAACGAATCGGTGAGTTGATGGAGCAACCTCTCGAGATCGCCGAGGCCAAGGGTGCTGATCCTCACGCTGCGGGCGGTGGCGGCGAAGTGATCTTCGACAACGTGAGCTTCTCTTACCGGCCGGATGAGCCCATCCTCCGCAATCTTTCCTTCCGCATCGCTCCTGGAGAGCATGTGGCGCTGGTGGGGCCCACGGGGTCCGGAAAGAGCACCATCATTCGTCTGCTCTGTCGTCTGTATGAACCCCAGCAAGGTCGAATCCTTCTGGATGGACGTGACATCCGCACCATTCCGATGGCCGATCTCCGCCGTGAGCTGGGGGTCGTGCTGCAAGACACCTTTCTGTTCAGCGGCAATGTGGCCGACAATCTGCGGCTTAACGCTCCAGTAAGTGATCAGGAGCTTGTTCAGGTCTGTGCTGAGCTCGGCCTCAACGACCTGTTGTCCCGACTCCCCAACGGACTGGAGACGGAACTGCGCGAGCGTGGCGGCAATCTTTCCTCAGGAGAGCGTCAATTGCTGGCGGTGGCCCGTGTGGCGATCCGCAATCCAACAGTTTTGGTGATGGATGAAGCCACCGCCTTCATGGATCCTTCAACGGAGGCGACGCTTCAGGCCGATCTGGACCGTCTTCTGCAAAAACGGACCGCCATCGTCATTGCCCACCGTCTCGCCACGGTGGAAGCCTCAGATCGCATCCTTGTGTTGCGCCGAGGTGAACTGATCGAACAGGGTACCCATCACGAGCTCAGGGCCCTAGGTGGCCTTTATGCCCAGCTCGCAGAGCTGCAGGAGCGGGGGTTGGCGCGTTTGTGATCGGTTCCTCCCTGCCTATACCTGCCGAGCCTCTGCTACTTCAGTACGGCCAGGGGGCCCGTCTCTGCCCTTGTGCCAACGACCAGCTCACCTTGGTCTTCAGCCAGCAGTACCCCTTTGATCTGGTGGAGCTCGAGCAACTCCTGGAAGCTGTGGGCTGGAGCCGCCGTCCGATTCGACGGGTCCGCAAAGCACTGACTCACAGCCTGCTCAAAGTCGGGCTGTGGCGTCACGATGCTCGGGTTCCTCGTTTGATTGGTTTTGCGCGCTGCACAGGGGATGGTGTATTCGAAGCCACCGTCTGGGACGTCGCGGTGCACCCCTTGTATCAGGGCAATGGACTTGGCAAGCAGATGATGGCGTACATCCTCGACGCCTTGACTCAGATGGGAACAGAGCGCGTCAGCCTGTTCGCGGACCCCGGTGTCGTGAGCTTCTATCAAGGCCAGGGTTGGGATCTGGAGCCCCAGGGCCATCGCTGTGCCTTCTGGTACGCCAACTGATCGGATCGTTCAGCGCTGGTACATCCGCAACAGTTGATCTGCTGATCGCCCCTGACGCCATAGCCATCGCAGACGGGCGTTGCGCCAGGCCTGCATCAGCACGCTCCGCTCCTGCCAGCGCTCAGCGCTGGTCAGGAGGGCACAGTTCAACGAGCGGATGGTCGCGATCTTGCTGAGGCGTTCCACCAGGTCAAGGTCTTCCATCAGTGCCAGCGGGCGGTAGCCACCGATGCGCTCATACAGCTGGCGATGAATCAGCAGTCCCTGATCTCCGTAGGGACGTTGCAGCCAACGGCTGCGCAAGTTCACCATCCGCTCCAGAAGCCACAGCATGGGCCGCGCCTCTGTATTCACTTTGAACTCGAAGCTCCAGGCGCTGAAGCGCGCTTGCGGTGTTTTCAGAATCTGCTCCACCCTGTGGTGCCAGGAGCCAGGCAGTCGGCTATCGGCATGCAGCACCAGTACCCAGGAATGACAGCTCTGGTCGACGCCCCAGCTCAGCTGCGGACCTCGCCCTGCATTCGGGCTGTCGAGCACGGTGGCGCCGCCGAGGTGAGCCACTTGTCGGGTCTGATCCCTGCTTCCTCCGTCACAGATAACAATCTCCAACTCCCCTTCCCAACGCTGCAGATCCGCCAGTAGCAGCGGAAGCCTATTGGCTTCCTCCAGGGTCGGAATCACGACGCTCAGCCCTGCCATGGCTTCAGATCACTCCAGTGATCCAGATCATTCCTCCTGGGTAACAGTGCGGTGGAGATTGCATGCGCGCTCGCAGCCTTCAGGGTTGATTTCAGCACCGTCGGACCGCCCCAGGGAATGCCGATCAGCGGCCAGTGCTTGGGGGTATGGATCAGGTTCTCTCCGATCCCCAGAAGCCAGTAGCCACCATCCGAGGCTGGGCCCACCACCAAATCGTGGGTTTGCAGCTGTTCGATGGCCCGCTTCAAGTCATCGGGATTGAGTTCGGGCAGATCCGTGCCGATCACGAGGGATGGCATGCCGCGGCGATGGCCATGCATCAACTGCCGTCGCAATCGGGTGCCGAGTTGCCCCTGCCCCTGCAGTCGCACCAGCGGCAACCCCAGCTGTTGTCCCCAGCGTCCGGCGGCGTTGGGTCCAAGCCCGCTCACCGCCAGCACCGGCTCGATCACCATCGCGTCGGCGAGCCCGCGCACCACAGCGGTGGTGTGCTCGGTAAGACGCTTCTGGATCCGGGCGGCGCGCTCGCTGCTGTTGGACAAGCCCAGCCTGTTGTAGAGATCAAGGGACAGGCGGCGTTTGCATCGGCCCGGTGATGGCCAGCGGGCCATCACGATGATCTGCAGCATTTCAGTTGTTCCGGGGCAGTTCCCGCGGGCGTACCTCCACGATCAGCTCCTCTCCATTGCGTTGGAGGGTGAGCTTCATCGGTTCACCAACCTGGCCGCGGTCCACGGCGAGTTGCACTTCGGTGGGCGTCTGAACAGCCTTGTTCTCCACCTTGAGAATCAGATCACATTGGCGGATACCAGCGGCAGCAGCAGGAGTGCCGCTGACCACATCCTTGACCAGGACGCCATTCACTTCAGGAACCGTACAGGCGCTGTTGGTGGCATTGATCTCCCGTGCCAGCTGCGGGGTGAGGTTCATTAGCTGCACGCCGATGAAGGGATGAGAGGCCTGGCCAGTGCTCACAATCTGCTGTGCGATGCGCTTCGCCAGGTTGATGGGAACGGCAAAACTCAAACCGCCTCCAGGGGCGGTGCGGATCGCCGTGTTGATGCCAATCACCTGACCGGCGGCATTGATCAGGGGGCCTCCGCTGTTGCCGGGATTCACGGCTGCATCGGTCTGGATGTAAGGAATCCGCTGGCCGTCACTGATCGCATTCAGTCGACCGACCGCGCTGATGATGCCAGCGGTCACGGTGTTGTTGAGACCAAATGGGTTGCCGATGGCAATCGCCCATTCCCCCGGCCTGAGCTGGTCGGAGTTACCCAGGGCCGCCACCGGCAGGTTGTCAGCCACCACCTTGACCACTGCAACGTCGGTGAGTGGGTCTGTGCCGAGCACCTTGCCCTTGAAGTTGCGTCCGTCCGGAAGGGTCACCGCCACCTGATCCGCTCCGCGCACGACGTGTTCGTTGGTAAAGATCAGGCCGCTGGCCCTGGTGATGAATCCGGATCCCTGGCCTTGCTGACGCTGGCTGGACGGTCCCATGCCAAAGATGCCACCGAAGGGGTTGTTCACCTCTTTGACTACATCGATCCGCACTACGGCAGGTCCGACGCGGTCCACAGCCTTCACGATCACGTTGTCTCCAGGCTGCAGTGGAGCGCTGTGGGGCTGATCGTGCACCACCGGAGGCGGTGCCATCGAGGCTTTGGGCGTCAGGCCCAGCTGTTCCCTCACCAGGCTGCAACCGGAGAGTGCGCTCCCGGCCAGGGCGATGGCAAACCAATGCTGGGCGTTGGGCATCACGACGAGATGTGTGCTGATGCATTTAAGACGGCCTGAGCGGATCGGCATGCGTAGATTCAGCGCTCGGGTGCATGGCGGTTTTAGGTGCAGACGGGCGAAGAGCTCTGGATCAAGGTGCGGGATGGGTTGCAGGCAAAGCTGAGCAAACCCACCTTCGAGACCTTCATTCGCCCGACGGGTTGCAGTGGCTTTGCCAATGGAGAGCTGAAGCTTCTGGCCCCCAATCCCTTCGCCAGCGTCCGCTTGCGGGAGCAGCTGCTGCCCACGATCGCGGAGCTGGCCAGCAGCATCAGCGGTCAGCCCGTTCAGGTGACCGTCCTGGCGGAAACCGCCCTGCCGCTGCAGGAAACCAGTGATGACTCCGCAGCTGCGAGTGATGCAGCGCCGCCTGCGGCCGCCCAGGAATCGGCGTCGGCTCCGGCCCGGAGCGGCTCGCCGCGGCGCTACCTGCCCGGGCTCAACCCTCGATATGTGTTCGGCCGTTTCGTGGTCGGCCCCAACAGCCGAATGGCCCATGCGGCGGCTCTTGCGGTGGCCGAAGCGCCAGGCCGGGAGTTCAATCCCCTGTTCATCTGCGGCGGCGTAGGCCTGGGGAAAACCCACTTAATGCAAGCCATTGGCCATTACCGGCTGGAAATCGATCCCGGGGCTCGCGTGGCCTACGTCTCCACCGAAACCTTCACCAATGACCTGATCCAGGCCATCCGCAAGGACGGCATGCAGGCCTTTCGCGATCGCTATCGCGCCGCTGATCTGATCCTGGTGGATGACATTCAATTCATCGAAGGCAAGGAGTACACCCAAGAAGAGTTCTTCCATACCTTTAATGCCCTTCACGAGGCTGGGCGGCAGGTGGTAATCGCCAGTGATCGCCCCCCCAGTCAGATTCCACGCTTGCAGCAGCGCCTGATCTCCCGTTTCCAGATGGGGCTGATCGCTGACATTCAGTCACCTGATCTGGAGACACGTATGGCGATCCTCCAGAAGAAAGCGGAGCAGGAGCGCATGTCGCTGCCCCGAGATCTGATCCAGTACATCGCTGGGCGCTTCACCTCGAACATCCGCGAGTTGGAAGGGGCCCTGACCCGGGCTGTGGCCTTCGCCTCAATCACGGGGTTGCCGATGACCGTTGAATCAGTGGCGCCAATGCTGGACCCCACCGGTCAGGGGGTGGAGGTCACGCCGCAACAGGTGATCGACAAGGTGTCTGAAGTGTTTGATGTCACGGCGGAGGAAATGTGCAGCAGCACCCGTCGCCGTGCCGTCAGCCAGGCCCGCCAAGTGGGGATGTATCTCATGCGCCAGGGCACCGACCTCAGCCTGCCGAGAATCGGCGACAACTTCGGCGGAAAGGACCACACCACGGTGATGTACGCGATTGAGCAAGTCGAGAAAAAACTGGCGTCCGATCCCCAGCTCGCGGGTCAGGTGCAGAAAGTGAAGGATCTGCTGCAGATCGATTCCCGAAAGAAGCGCTGATTAGCGGCAGGCTTTCTTGTCGCCTTTCCAGCCCGGCATGTCTTGAGCTGCCGCAGAGCAGACCAGCTGGCGTGCTGCCGCGAGTGCCGGATCCAGTCGCTTGGAGCTGAAGGGTGGCAGGGGACGGGTGCGCAGCCAGGCTGCCCAACGAAATTCGTGATACGGGATCAGCGGTTGGGGTTTAATCCAGCCTTCCTGTTTGAGCTTCCAGACCAGGCTTCGGTAGGGATCGTCTTCGAGCCCCATCAGGCTGGTGGGCAACAGCTCGGCTGGGCGGGGACCGATGCCCCGACCGTCGAAGAGATAAAGCCACCCTTGGCTTTGCAGAAACGACAGCACGGCACTTTTATCAGTTGTCGCAAGCTCCTGCACCACATAAGCCCAGGTGGTGGCGCCTGGGTCAATGCCGATCAGGCCCCGCAGCCGGTGGTGACGATCCAGCATCCACATGGCGCCATCGGCAGAGCGGATCAGGGGGACGGGTTTGCCGCGCAGGTAGGCAAGACGCTGCTGGCGCGTGTCTTGGGCGAAATCCCTCTCGCGTGACCAGATCTCAGCCAGCCCCACACACCATTGGGTCGGCTGCAACTGTTCCGCTGACACCTCGATCAGTTCGTTCTCCTGCTCGGGGGCCGGAATCGGTTGGTAGGCAGGCAGCCGCAGGGGCACGACTCAGTTTTGGCGCCTTCGCACTATGACCCAATTAAGAATGGACGGGGATCCTGATCAAAGCGATCCCTCACAGGGAGAGGCTTGGCTTGCTTCGGCCCGTCCAGTTGCGCGGTGGATTCGAGCGCCCGACGCAGCAAACGAGCTGCCGGTAAGGGCATATCTCTCGGAACTGAAATTCGATCGCGCAGGTAGCGAAGCCCCGCCGCACTTCCAGGTGGAGGAGGGCATGGAGTGTTGTGGATCAACTGGGTCAGTGCACAGCGCAGGGGCCGGTCAAAGGCATCAGCACCCATTGGATTGACCTCCCGTAGCCGCTGCTGGTGTCGGAGGACCCTGCCGAGAGCGATGCTGGCCTGATCGGCTTGATTGACCCCAATCCAGCAGGCTTCGTCGTCGCCAAGGCCATCGCCTCGGTCGATCCGTTTGGCCAGGCGTTGCGCTTCCGTTGCATCGTCCGACCAGCAGCCGCCCATCTGAGGAGGAAGGTCGTGGGCATGGGTGTGAAAGTCGCTTTGGGTGCCGCGGTAGGTCTCCAGTTGCTCCAACGCGCGGAACCAGCGGTCAATCGCGGGATGCTCAGCCCTCAGCCGATATCCCTTGTAGTAGGCCAGAGATGCATTCATTCGTTCCACGTAGGGAACGAAAATCAGATCAACGGTTTGTGGCTCCTGCCCCCGCAGAAACGGCCCCTCAACCTGATTCAGCTCGCTTTCGAAGCGCCGGGCGATCCCCTGAAACTGGTCCCGGGCCAGGGTCTGTTGCTTGGGGCTCAATCGTGGCGAACACAGCCAGATGCACCAGGCCTGAAACAGCAGACGTTCGAGACGGCGCAGCTCGAGGGCTTCCGGCGACGTCATTGCCATGCCGAGGGGGCCGAACTGCTGTTCGAGTGCCAGCAGGATCTCATCACTTTCCGTGATCAGCTGCCCGTTCAGCTCGAGGGCGGGCAACATTCCTGAGGGCACTTTTTCGAGGAACCATGGCTCTTTTGGGCCATAGCAACGCATGGTGACTTTGCGGATCCTGTAGGGGATGCGCTTGAACTCCAGCCACAGCCAAATTTTTTGGCAGTAGGGACACCAGGCGTGATGGTCGCGGTAAAGCGTGACCATCAGGCTTGATTCAGGCTGACCGAACAAGCGCAAGTTGGCCTGGGCACTGGTCGGCCCTTCAATTCGATCCGGTTCAGCCTTCGCCAGCCCGGCCAGTTCCAACCAACTCAGTGGTTCAGCTGATTCCGATGTAGGGGGCATGCAGGATCGGCGAAAGCGTGGTCCGTCCATAGGACTGCCAGTCGCCAAGTTCATGCATCAGCGCCAGACAGTCTTGCTGGCGGCCCTGCTCAGCGAGCTGCTTGAGCCGCAGCTTCATGTCGTCGCTGGTGATTATCATCGCGATTTCGCGACGCTGCAATCGCTTTTGCTGCAGCTCAGGGTCAGGCGACTGCCTGCGACGTTTGGAAGGATTTTTCATGGTTTAAGGACGCGGTTGAAATACGACCGGTTCGTCTTGGGCTTCTACGGCCCTCTTCCCCGGACCATAACTCCATCTTTACGAATATGCCCGTCGTCTCCGTCACCCCCGTGGGAAGAAGAATGGAGGGAAGCAAACCGCTGTCATGGGCACTGATTTGGATTTGATTGTTCTTGGGGCGGGGTCCGGTGGGCTTGCTGCCGCAAAACGCGCTGCCAGCCATGGAGCCCGCGTCGCGATCGTGGAGGGAGATCGTGTCGGGGGGACCTGCGTGATCCGCGGCTGTGTTCCCAAGAAGCTTTTGGTCTACGGCGCCCAGGCCCGGCATCAACTGGCGGATGCATCGGCCTATGGGCTGCACATCCAATCCGTGCGTTCTGATGTGCCTGACCTGTTGCGGCGCGTGCGCGCCGAGGTGGATCGGCTCAATGCGCTCCACCTTGGATTTCTAGACAAGGCCGGCGTTCAGCTGATCTCCGGTTGGGGTCGCTTCACGGCTGTGGATCGCATGGGCATCTCCGATCAACGCGGTGGGCCCGTTCAGACGGAGCTTTCAGCACCCCGTTTTCTGGTGGCAGTGGGTGGCCGTCCGGCACGGCCGGAGATCCCAGGGATTGCAAAAACTTGGGTGAGTGATGACATGTTCCAGCTTGAAGATGTCCCTCCGGCGGTGGTGGTGGTCGGCGCAGGATTCATCGCCTGTGAGTTCGCCTGCATCCTTCGAGGCCTCGGTGTTGCGGTTACCCAGGTGGTGCGCGGACCTCGGCTGCTGCGCGGGTTTGATGGGGAGTTGGCGGATGCTGTCTTGGCCGGGATGCGTGACCAGGGCATTGACGTGCTCTTGGGTCAGACGGTCGCGGCTGTGGAGGGGGATCCCGGTGCGCTGACTGCGCGACTCGGGGATGGTCAGTCCCTGGACTGTGGGGGTGTGCTGATGGCCACTGGGCGTCGCCCCTGGCTTGCGGGTCTGGGCCTGGAGGCTGCTGGTGTTGCCGTGGACAACGGGAGGATCAGGGTGGATGCCCACTCCTGCACCTCAGTCCCTCACATTCATGCCGTTGGTGATGTCACCGACCGGGTCAACCTCACGCCTGTCGCCATTGATGAAGGTCGTGCTTTTGCCGACAGTGTGTTCGGTTCGCGTCAGCGGCAGGTGAACCACGATCTGGTGGCCAGTGCCGTGTTCAGTGATCCAGAGCTGGCGACCGTTGGCTTATCGGAAGAGGAGGCGACTAAACGCCATGGCGAGGACGGCGTCGTCGTGCATCGGGCCCGCTTCCGTTCGATGGCTCGGGCACTGCCCGCCTCCGGCCCCCGTTGCCTACTGAAGTTGGTGGTGGAGAAGCAAACCGAGCGGGTGCTTGGCTGCCACATGGTGGGCGAGCATGCGGCGGAGATCATTCAGATGGCCGCCATTGCCGTTGGGATGGGCGCCACCAAAGCTGATTTCGATCGCACCATGGCGTTGCATCCCTCCGTCTCCGAAGAGTTCGTGACGATGTAACTCAAGTAAGAGATTTACTTAACTTGAATCATCAGAGAACTTGGCAGTCGTTCATGTAAAGACGCATGCCGAACAAAGATGATCTGATGCGCAATTTGCCTTGAACGGTGACTCGATCATCTTCCCTGAGGCTGAGAATCTTGTCCATGTCAGTACCGCTGAACTTGCAGAACAGTCGTCCGAATTCACTGTCTCCCTCAATGATGAGGTCGCTGTTGTCAATCCTGTCAACACGACCGTAAACGACGGCAAATTTGTTGTTGTATTGAGCTTTTGCAGCTAGTTCATTCTCGCTGTAGAGCTCATGAATGGCGTTCACATTGTTGACGCGAAGTTGAGCGATTGCTGCGGTGCATGTGCCCAGTCCGACCGCTGCGGCAAGGCCGATTATTGGAGCTAGCGCTGCGCGGAACATGGTGAGCAGGTCGATGCTCTCCATCTTGCAGGATGCGCCTTAGGGGCTCAGCCATTCGGCCAACCGCAGCGCTAACGCAATCACGGTGAGCCCGGGACCAATGCTTGGGCAACTGGGAAAAACGCTGCTGTCGGCGATGTAGAGGTTCTCCAGTTCATGGCATTTGCCGTTGGGATCCACCACCGAGTTGGATGGGTCCTCGCCCATGCGACACGTGCCGCAGCTGTAGCCCACGACACTCAAGGGAGCTTCTCCTCGCGCATGGGTGGGTGCCTTTAAAACGACTTTGGTCACCGGATCGTTCTCCACGGCTTTCAGCGTGTCGATCCAGCGGTATACGAGGCGATCATGGGCTTCCCGGTTATTGGGGATGTAGTTGATCCGGATCTGTTCGTTGTTGAGCCACACCTTGTTGTGGGGATCCGGACGCACCTCCGTCATGGCCCACCAGGCCACAGAGCGGGAGGCCAGCCGCTCGAGGCCGAAGTCGGGGATCAGCTTGGTCACCAGGGACAGCACCGGTGGTGACTCGGCGAACAGCGCGTCCTGAAGAACGCCACCGGCGGCCTGAATGTGCCCCAGCGGAAAACTGACGTTCTTGTCTCCCCAGTAGTAGTCGTTGATCCCCAGCGAACGCCCATAGCGGCCGCTGTTGCGTTCTGTGGCCAGCTGCAGGATCGAAGTGAGCTGCAGATTCATCAGATTCCGCCCCACCTGATCCGATCCGTTGCTGATGCCCTTGGGATGGTGGGCATTGTCCGAACGCATCAGGATGGCCGGCGTGTTGATCGCACCGGCGGCAATGACCACGACATCGGCACTGAACAGCCATGAATCGCCGTTTACCTCAGCTTCTACACCTCGGATGGCTCTGCCACCTGGATTCACATGCAGGCGCAGTACCCGGGCGTTGTCACGCACGCTGAGCCGTTCGGGATCACCCACCTGCAGACCAAATAACTGGGAATCGCCGCTGGGATCGTCCCGGTCGTCTGACCAGCTGATCGGCATGTCGTAGGGCTGACAGCCTTGGCGTTGGAGAGCGGAACGCAGGGGTTCCAGAAAGGGTTCCACCGGCTTCGGCACATGTTTATAGCCCGTGCTGCGCTGGGGCTCGCAGGGGTCAACCCCCGCTTTGCCATGCACCCGATACAGCTGTTCGGCCTGTTGGTAGTAGGGCTCCAGCTCGGCGTAATCCAGGGGCCATGCCGGTGAGATGCCGTCTTGAAGGGCAACCTCCTCAAAATCTCTTTCGCGCATACGTTCCAGCACCGCGCCCCAGATCTTGGTGTTGCCGCCGCGGGCGTAGGTGGTTTGCGGTGCAAAGGGATCGCCGTCAGGGCCGAACCAGCGTTCACTCTTGGGGTGGTAGCGATCCTTGCGGAACAGATCCACGTCGGCGACGTTTTGGTCTTCAAGGGCCATTGCTCCGCCGCGTTCCAGCACCAGCACGGTCTTGCCCTTGCGGCTCAGGGCTCCCGCCAGGGTTCCTCCTCCGGCGCCGCTGCCGATCACGATCACGTCGTAGTGGTTGTCATCGATGATCATGGAATTACTGCCACACGTAGATCAGTAGGAAACGCCTGCTCTGGAAGGCGTTCAAGAGGGGCAAAACATGGATGTGTCACGTCTGTGTCATGCCCTGATCAGACGTAGATCACCTTCCTGAACGGTAGGTAGATCTTCCGGATTTGAACGCCTCCCTCACGACAGGCCATCAGTCCCACGGTGACGTCTGACCCATGACACCCGCATTGCTTTTCGGATGGTGGCTTGGCAAACATGCACTGCACTTCAAAGCAAAAATTGGGAGGTTTCTAATCAATACAGTCAAAGTTTGCTTTGCTTCAAGTTGAAGCCTTCCATGCGACGTTGCTGGGTAGTTGATCTGGAACAACCTGAACTGCGACAAGCACAAAGGTTTGCTTGTCTTTGGCAGATGCATTCCTATTTGTAATAGGTATTCCATTTTCCCAACGCACAGCATTGCTCTCGTCTGCGCTGCCTTTCTGGCTAAGGTTTAGGGGATCAATATTATTCCCGGCAAGGCGGCTCAGAATCTGCTCAAGATCGTTGTTGGTGTGTGCTACGTAGCCAACCCCGCCGAATGCAGCCGCTAATTTTGAGTAGTTCCATATATGTCCTTGAGGAACTTGACACATGGGCAGGAATTTTTCAGAAACAGTTCTGCTATCAGACGATTTATAGATTTCAGCATTGACGAGCCACTGCTCGATGCCATAGACACGATTGTCTGCAACAAATATAATTGAATCTAAGCCAAGTTCTGCGATTGTTCCGATCGCGTTGACGCTCTGAGCAAATGCGGCATCACCGGAAATACTGATCGTACGCCTCGTTTCTGTTTCGAAGGTCTGCCGGGCAAGTTTGACTCCATAATTCGCCGCAGGTGAATATCCAATCGCTCCCCATGCAATCTGCGCGATGTATCCATTCTGGGGGGACTTGATGTTGTTGAATGCGTAAAAACTTAGGCCAGTGTCTGCAAGGATAATTGGCGCGCTTTCCTCGCTGTGTTGAGCCAAGTAGTTATGGTGTAAGAGTGATTTAAAGCTGTCCCATGTTAGCTGATCATTGTCTCTAAATTCACTTGTCGTTGGGATATTCCATGGTGAACCTTCAAGTTTTCGATAGTTATTTTGGCCAGTTATGCCGCTAGCGAGGCATTTCTCGGTCAGGCCACGGATTAGTAGCTTCAAGTTAACATCGCCCCAGTAGGCGCTCCGAGACATTCCGACCTGGACGGCCCCTTCTTTGCATTCGATTAGCTTTTCAATATTGATTGCATCTTTTACTGAATCGGGGTCATCAGTATTTTGCATCCCAGCAAAGTTAAAGTCGCTTGATATGATCCCCAAGCTCAACACGCAGTCTGACTCATTCACAAGAGTGAAGACATTTGGCTGAGAATTTTTCCCGTTGTAAACCCCGGAAAAGTTGAGATCGGCTCTGTATTCACTCAGAACACTTTTACCAAATAAGCTGGTTACATATGGAGCGTCTAAAGCTTTCAGAAGTTCAGCTAGTTCCTTCTGTGCTCTAAAGCGACATATTTCTGAGCCGGCAGCTACAACTAAATTTTTAGATTTGCAGATTCGATTAAAAATAGCATCTATGGCTTCGTCTAATAGTTTCTTGGATTGCAGAGGATGAGAGAAGTCAAGCTGATCTGTTGGTCTAGAGCCGCATGGTTGTTTGTCAATATCAATTGCTAATTCAATAAAGACAGGCTTGCTTTTTGTTATACACGTTTTTAAGGTGGCATCTATCAGCTCAGGTGCTGTTTTTGGGTTGTCAATTCGTACCGAAGCTGCAGTTATATTTTGAAAAATGTGGCGGTCAACTCCTGTCCCGTCAATCATGTGATGCCAAAGCATCCCCTGATCGCGATGCGAATTAAGCTGTGCTTGAGAGGGGCCACCATCAATGATAACCAGTGGCACATTCTCAACAAAAGCGCCTGCGACAGGCTGTACTGCATTCAGTGATCCAACGCCATAGGTAAATGCTACACATCCAACACTTTTTTCAGTTGAGCGGCCATACCCATCGGCAGCATATGCTCCACACATTTCATTGTTCGGATGTATTCGTTGGAGGCCAAAGGATGTCTGTGGATCATCAAGTGATTCCACCCAGCTGGCTATGTAGTCGCCAGGTATTGCAAAGACATGGCGCACTCCAATTTGATGTAAACGAGTGCTGAGATAAGCACCCACAGTAAAATCTGACTGGGCATAAGGTAAACAAGTGGTCGGATCTATCCATTGAACATCTCTTTCAGTCATTTTAATGCGTGAAAATCCATAATTCTTTTTTAGCTATATTTCTCTGTGAGGCAAGTCAAGGCCTGTAAGTCTTTTTTTTTTTAACTTGCTGAGTTGCTGAATGCTCTAAGTTGAGTGCTTAAGACAGGGATGTTCTGTTCAGAAGCGGACCCCTTTACTGCCACACGTAGATCAGAAGGAACAGAAGGATCCAGATCACATCAACGAAGTGCCAGAACAGGCTCACCGCGGCAACGCCCATCTCGCCTTTGTCGTAGTTCCCTGGGACGAAAGAACGCGCCAACATCAGTCCCATCAGCAGGATGCCGGTGATCACGTGCAGACCGTGAAAGCCCGTGAGTAGATAAAACAAGCCACCAAAGACACCGCTGCTGAGGCTGAAGCTGAGTCCCGACCATTCGACGTATTGGCCGTAAACGAAGTAGGAGCCCATGGCCATGGTGAGCAGCCAGATCGCGCGGAAGCCCCAGAGGTTGCCCTTGTGCAGATATCGCTCGGCGACATAGGCCACGAAACTTGAGCTCACCAAGACCACGCTGTTGATCAGGGGCATGCGCACTTCCAGCCCGTCGACGCCGTCCGGCAGCCACTGGGGAGCTGTGAGCTTCAGCACCGCGTAGCCGGCGAAGAAGGCGAGGAAGATGACGCTCTCAGAGCAGAGGAAAATCACAAAGCCGGTCATGTTGTGGCCGTCGTGCTTCACATGCCCGGGCGTGTGATTGAGCTGCAGGTCGGGATTGACGCTGGTCATCGGTTCAGGCCTCCTGGGAACGGCGCACGTAGAACTCCTCGTCCTCTACGAGGGGGTGCCCGAGGCCGTAGCCATAGGGCTCACTGATCACGGTGGGGATGTCGTCTTCGAAGTTTTCGGCCGGGGGCGGTGAGGGCAGCAGCCATTCCAGGCCGATGGCTCTCCAGGGGTTGGGGGGAGCCTGCGGCCCCCGAGCCCATGAGCTCACCATGTTGAGAATGAAGGGGATGGAGGCGACGCCGAGCATGAAGGCGCCGATGCTGCCGAGCACGTTCCAGATCGCGAATTCAGGGTCGTAGGACGCGACACGACGAGGCATGCCAAGCAGTCCAGCCCAGTGCAGGGGTAACCAGTTGAGCGTGGCCCCGATGAAAGTGAGCACGAAGTGAACCTTGCCGAGGCCCTCGTAGTACATCCGGCCCGTGAATTTGGGGAACCAGTGGTAAATCCCGGCGAAGACACCGAAGCCGATCGTGTTGAAGATCACGTAGTGGAAGTGGGCCACCACGAAGTAGGTGTTGCCCACATGAATGTCGATCGGCACGGTTGCCAGCATCACGCCTGTGATCCCCGCGAAGATGAAGTTGAATAAGCCCCCCAGGCAGAACAGCATCGGAGTGTTCAGGCGCAGATTGCCTTGCCAGAGCGTTCCCAGCCAGGCGAACACCTTTACCCCTGTAGGAACGGCAATCAGCATCGTGGTGAACATGAAGATATGGCGCATCCAGTTCGGCGTGCCCGTATAGAACATGTGGTGGGCCCACACGATCAGGCTGAGGAAGGTGATGCCAAAGGAGGCTATCGCCACGAATCGGTAGCCGAACAGCGGCTTTCGGGCATACACCGGGAACAGTTCGGAGAAGATGCCGAACACCGGCAACACCAGCACGTACACAGCTGGGTGGGAATAGAACCAAAAAAAGTGTTGGAAGAGCACCGGATCACCGCCGCCTTCTGGCCGGAAAAAGCTGGTGCCGAAGCTGAGGTCGAACAGCAGCATCACCGCACCACCGGTGAGTGCCGGCAGCCCCACGAGTTGGATGGTCTGGGCGGCCCAAGCGGTCCAGACAAACACCGGCATCTTGAAAAAGCCCATGCCGGGCGCACGCATCCGGATGATTGTCGTCACGAAATTAACGGCACCCATGATCGAGGAGATGCCCGATAGAGCTACCGCGAGGATCCAGAGGAATTCACCATTGATGAAGTGCCCCAGAGGGTTCTGCAGACTCATCGGTGGGTAAGACCACCATCCCGATGACGCCGGCCCACCGGGTGCGAAGAAGCTGCCCATCAACACCGCGGCAAACACGGGCACCAGCCAGAAAGCGGCCGCATTGAGCTTCGGGAATGCCATGTCTGGCGCGCCGATCATCGTGGGGATCAACAGGTTGTTGAAGCCATTGAGGATTGGAAAAAGGAACAGGAACAGCATCACTGTTCCGTGCATGGTGTACAGGCCGTTGTAGACGCTCGGATCCACCAGATCGGCTGGAGGCGTGATCAGTTCACCACGCACGATCATCGCCAGCAGGCCTCCCACCAAAAGGAAAAACAAAGACGTGGCGATGTATTGGATGCCGATCACCTTGGCGTCGGTGTTGAAGCTGAAGAAGCGCTTCCAGTTATCCGGGGCCCCCGGGACGGGGTGGGGAGCTTTGAGGATGCGCGGGTCGTAGTTCGTGGATG
>NZ_VTLD01000005.1:0-190770 GCF_020514285.1 Synechococcus sp. PH41509
CTCCTGTGGCTCTGCAGGCTCCTGCCATCGGTTGATCTGGAATCAACCTGTTCCTTCTGGAACAGACCAAACGATTCAGATCAACTGAATCGGAAAGCCCTCGCCGCAAGGTGGGGGCTTTTTGTTGTGATGCTGCTCTTGCTCACCTTGATTCCGTAAGGTTCCGATCAATAGCGACCTGGCATGGACAACAAAGCCAGCAACGCAACCAGACAGGCCATCGCCGAGCAGGCTGAGACAGCGATCGCAGCTCAACAGTGGAGCCGTCTTCGCACGATCGGTAACCGCTTTGAGCGGGCCCGCTGCTACCGGGATTGCTGGTTCGCTCTGGCACGGGCATCTGAAGCAACCACCGATCACCAACTCCCGATTTGGCCAGGTCCAGACGAGAGCTGCGAGGGAGTTCTTGTGCTGCCAACGACCCGGGACCTGGGTGATGAGTTGCGGATCCTGAGATTTATCGGCGACTTGAAGGCCCACGTCGCCCAGGTCGTCGTCTTGGCGGATCCACGACTCCATCCACTCATCGAAAGGAGCTTCCCTGGCGTTGTCTGCTGCAGACCTGATGGAAGACTGAACCAAGTCGGGCTATCCCACATGGCAGCCCAAGAACGTCTTGCCTACTGGTTTGGAGCTGATGAACAACAGCTGCAGCATGGCTTCCGAACACTGAAGGCTCCCACAACCGCAGAGGAGGAACCCAAGGGCATCGGCATCAGCTGGTTTTCCAAATCAAGAAACAAGAAAGAGCGAATGCCCGCTATCGAAGACTGGGCTTCAGTTCTCCGGACCATTCGACAACCGATTCAGTCGCTTCAATACCTGGAGAAACCCGCTCGCATCAAAGCCTTACGGGAGCTGAGTGGACAACGCATTCGCTCATCACAATCCATCGACCAAATGGTTGATCTGGATGGATTCGCCAGACAAGTCGCCGGAGTACGCGGCGTATTGACCATCAGCAACACCACAGGGCATCTGGCTGGTGCCTTAGGCATTCCCTGCGCTGTCATTCTCGACAACGGCTCCATCACCAACTGGCCCGATCTCGGCGAAACCACCCCGCTCTATCCCTCCACGCGGCTGATCCGCCGCGGCAGCGATGACTGGGCCACAACCCTGCAGCGTGGCTGGCGCACGCTGAAGGCCTTGATCCCACCCAGGTAGGCATCAGCATGCAAAGCTCCTCGGTCAGGAGAAGCGGCAGAGCGTGAGCAGCCCAACGGCCAAGCGGAAACAACGCAATCCAATCCAACGCGTGATTCGCTGGGGTCCATGGCATTACCGGTTCTGGCGTGAGATCGCACGCTGGTGCTACGAACAATCCCTGCACAATCCAGCAGTGGTTGCAGCGGACGACGGCTTCCCAGCCCATCGGCAGCTGTTGGAGTCCTACAAGCAGATCCGTCAGGAAACTCTGGAGGTCGCCCTATCGGGGCGCCTACCGGCCAACCACGAAATCATGCAACAGCAGCGCACGCTTTATGAATTCGACCGCAAGGTCTGGGGAATGCTCCCCTTGCGGGGCTATGGCTACAACTACCCCGCCAATCAGGCGCTGATCCCTTCTCTGCGGAACTTTCTGCAGCACCACCCCGACGTCGTTTCAGCTGCCGTGAGCCTGTTCCCCCCGGGAAAGGTTCTGCGGCCTCACAAAGGGCCCTTCAAAGGGGTTTGGAGGTATCACCTGCCTTTGTATGTGGAGAATTTTGGTAACGGCCGAAGTTCCTGCGAGCTGATGATTGATGGCCAGAACTATTACCTGAAGGAAGGTGAGGGATTTCTCTGGGATGACACCTTCTTGCACTCAGCCATCAATCGCTCCAACCAGCCAAGGGTGGTGTTGCTGTTCGACGTCTTTCGCAAGGATCAACCGATTTGGCTGATCGGGATGAGCTGGATCTTCCTCTGGGTGGCTCAGATCTGGCAGCACGTCCAGAACATGCGCCAGCGCGCAGGTCTGCAATGAACCAAGTTGAGACCCTGATCCAACAGCTGCAGTTGATTCCCCATCCGGAGGGAGGTTGGTACCGCGAGTTGCATCGCAGCCCGGAGCAGGTTCAACGCCAAGACGGGGCCGAGCGATCGGCATTGACGGCAATTCTCTTTTTGCTGCCAGCCGGTGCCGTCAGTTGCTGGCATCGCGTGATCGGTGCCGACGAAGCCTGGACGCACATTGATGGAGCCACTCTGGAGCTCTTTCAGTGCCAGGCGAATGGCACAGCGCTGCAACATGACCCACTGAATGCATCAAACCCTGTTCAGGTGGTTCCAGCCAATGCCTGGCAGGCGGCGCGCAGTCTGGGTGAGTACACCCTGGTGAGCTGTTGTGTTGGGCCGGGATTTGACTTCTTGGATTTCGAGATGGCTCGGCAACAACCCGCGACAGACCGTCTGAAATTGCCCCATCCGGAGTTGATCTGAACCGATGGCTTCGTAGCCTCATCGCATCGATCAATGGCCATGGGCAGCAGCTTCGGCGACCTCTTCCGGATCAGCACCTTCGGTGAATCCCACGGGGGAGGAGTGGGCGTGATTGTGGAGGGCTGTCCACCACGGCTCAACCTCAGTGTCGCGTCAATTCAGGCTGACCTGGATCGACGGAAGCCTGGGCAAAGCCACATCACAACCCCGCGAAAAGAAGCGGACCAGGTCGAAGTCCTCAGTGGCCTGCTGGATGGAGAAACCACCCTGGGGACCCCGATCGCCATGGTCGTACGCAACAAGGACCAGCGGCCTGGGGATTACAAGGACATGGCGGTCGCCTTTCGGCCATCCCATGCTGATGCCACATATCAAGCCAAATACGGCATCCAGGCGCGCAGCGGTGGGGGTCGTGCGTCAGCGCGGGAAACCATCGGCCGCGTCGCTGCGGGTGCGATCGCAAAGCAGCTGCTGAAACAGGCCTCAGGAACTGAAATCCTGGCCTGGGTCAAGAGGATCCACAACATCGAAGCCTCCGGGATCGACCCACAGGAGGTTCAGCTGAGCGACGTGGAATCCAACATCGTGCGCTGTCCTGATCCAGCGGTGGCCGAACAGATGATTCAGCGGATTGAAGCCATCGGCCGCGAAGGGGATTCCTGCGGTGGGGTGATCGAATGCGTGGTGCGCCATCCCGCCATTGGTTTGGGAATGCCGGTGTTCGACAAACTTGAAGCCGACCTCGCCAAAGCGGTGATGTCGCTGCCCGCCACCAAAGGATTCGAAATTGGTTCCGGTTTCAATGGCACGTTGCTGAAGGGCAGCGAGCACAACGATGCCTTTCTACCGAGCGACGATGGTCGTCTGAAGACCGCAACCAACAACTCCGGTGGCATCCAAGGGGGAATCAGCAACGGCGAGCCAATTGTGATCCGGGTGGCCTTCAAGCCAACGGCGACGATCCGCAAAGAGCAGCAAACCATCGATTCCGATGGCAAGGCCACCACGCTTGCGGGGAAAGGACGGCACGACCCCTGTGTTCTGCCCCGGGCCGTGCCGATGGTGGAGGCCATGGTGGCACTCGTTTTAGCTGATCACCTGCTGAGGCAGCAGGGGCAATGCAGCCTTTGGTGAGCAGCTCACGTCAGCTCCAGTGAAGTCAGACGGAAGCCACAGCTGCACTGCCGTTAGAGCTAGCGACCGCTCCAACGCTTTTCGCCGTCGCCGCGCTGCGGGTCCGAGTGCGTCGAGCGGGCTTTTTGCTGGCCTGCGCCTTGGCTGAGGCAGGTTTTTTGGCAGCCATCGTTTTCTTCACCGTCCGGCGTGTCTTGGCTGTCGTGGCACGACTGCGATGGCTCAGCACGAGAGCCCATTCCTCATCACTGAGAGTGGAGGGTTTGCTGCCGTGGGCATAGGAGAGCTTGGCTGCCTTCTCGATGTCCTTGATCAAATTCGTCCAGGACGTGGCAAAGCGCTTGTCTGACTGCGATTTTGCACCACTTTCAACCAAGGTCTCCACAACCCCTGCAGCAGAAACCTTTTTGCGCCGGCGATTGAAGATCTCCTTCTGAAGCTGAGCGATCAGGGCATCGGCCTTGTCGCTGAGCTTGATCGTGAGCTGCGACATGACGCAGTTAGATAGCTATCTCATCTGTAGCATCTTGGACGCATGTCAACAAGTCGGTGGCGTCAAGGCTGAGTTGTCGATTGGCGCAACCAGCCGAGAAGCGCTTTGAAAGCAGGCGGCGAGCCCACAACCTTGCGCCCCAGGGCCACGGCACCATGACCAGCCTCAAGCCAGACAGGGATATCACCCACCTCAAGGCCACCCGCAGCGATCACGAAGGGCAAGGGGCCGAGAGGCGCATGCAATCGCCCCCAGTAGCCGGGCCCAAGATTGGCTGCGGGAAACAGCTTGACGACACGACATCCGAAGCGCAAGGCCTGATGCACTTCCGTAGGGCTAAAGACGCCAGGCACCAACAAAACTCCAACCTCCCTGGCTTGCTCCACTAGCTCTGGAGACCAGCAGGGAGCCATGGCATAGCTGAGGTTCAGGCATGACAGATCATTGAGCGCCTGAGGAGAGGTCACCGAAGCCGCTCCCAGATTCAAACCTGGGCATTGATCCTGAACCCGTTGCATGAACTCGCTCCAGCCTGGCTGATTCAGCCAGGCCACCTCGAGATGGCGCAGACCTGCAGCGTGAAGCTGCAGCACTTGATCCAACAGAGAAGAACCGGATGATGAAGGCCTCAGGTCGTCGGGCTCAGGGCGTACAACCAACAAAAGAGGCTGGTGCTGCAGGGATGCCACGAAGAGCTCCTGCCGCACCAGCCAAGGGTTGGATGACGAATCGAAATCAGACGTATTCGGCGACCCGGACGTCACGTTTGATCAGAAGCTCCTGAAGCTCTTCAGCATCAACAGTCTCCTGCTCAACGAGCATCTCCGCCAATTCATCAAGAACGACGCGGTTGTCGACGAGAACCTTGGTGGCGCGCTTGTAGGCCACATCCACCAGCTCAGAGACCTCCTTGTCGATCATCGCGGCGGTTTCCTCAGAGAAATCGCGCTCTGCCGCAATATCGCGGCCAAGGAACATGCCGCCCTGAGCACGACCCAGTGCGACTGGCCCCAACTCGTCGCTCATGCCAAAACGGGTGATCATCTGGCGTGCCGTCGAAGCAACCTGCTGCAGGTCGTTGGAGGCACCGGTGGTGACCTCGTCTTCGCCGTAGACGATTTCCTCGGCGACCCGACCACCGAGGGCAACAGCCATCTGGTTCTGGAGGTAAGCCCTCGAATACAAACCCGACTCCATCCGCTCCTCACTGGGGGTGAAGAACGTCAAACCACCAGCATTGCCACGGGGAATGATGGAAATCTTCTGAACAGGATCGTAATCAGGCATCAGGGCACCCACAAGAGCATGACCTGCCTCGTGATAGGCGACCAGACGGGCACGACGTTCGCTCATCACCCGATCCTTTTTCTCCGGACCAGCCATGACCCGTTCAATGGCATCGCTGATCTCGTCGTTGCTCACTTCCGTGAGTTCACGACGGGCCGCGAGGATGGCAGCTTCGTTCAGGAGATTGGCCAGATCAGCACCGGTGTAGCCGGGTGTCCGACGAGCAACCTTGTCGAGATCGACATCCTTGGCCAGAGTTTTGCCACGGGCATGAACCCCGAGGATCTGCAGGCGACCGGAATAGTCGGGGCGATCAACAGTGACCTGACGATCAAAACGACCGGGGCGCATCAGCGCTGCATCGAGCACGTCAGGGCGGTTCGTTGCCGCCACGATGATGATCCCGGTGTTGCCCTCAAAGCCATCCATCTCCGTGAGGAGTTGGTTCAACGTCTGCTCGCGTTCATCGTTGCCACCACCTAAGCCTGCGCCACGCTGTCGACCGACAGCATCGATCTCGTCGATGAAGACGATGCAAGGGGCATTTTTCTTGGCTTGCTCGAACAGGTCGCGAACACGGCTGGCACCGACGCCAACAAACATCTCAACGAATTCTGAGCCAGAGATGGAGAAGAAGGGCACACCAGCTTCACCCGCCACTGCTTTAGCGAGAAGTGTCTTACCCGTTCCGGGAGGGCCTACAAGGAGGACACCTTTCGGAATTTTGGCGCCGACGGCCGTAAAGCGGTCGGGGTTCTTAAGGAAATCGACGACCTCAGTGAGTTCAAGCTTGGCGCCTTCAATTCCAGCCACATCGGTGAAAGTCACCTGAGTGGAAGGCTCCATCTGGACCCGTGCCTTGCTCTTGCCGAACTGCATGGCGGGGTTTCCACCGCCGCCGCCTTGGGCACGCCGGAAGAGAAAGAAAAGACCGCCCAGCAGGAGGATCGGAAAGATCAGACTTCCAGCGGCCTGCTGCCAACCAGGGGTCTGGCGAGACGGTTGAACAGCGATATCAACGCTGTGTTCGGTCAGCAAACCGAGCAGCTCACGATCCGGAGCCAAATTGACCTGAGCACGTCGGCCGTCGTTTTCAACCACCTGCGCTGTGCCCTGGTCGGGTGCGATCAGCACACGGCTGATCTGGTCATCCTTCACCGCCTCAACGAACTCGCTGTAGCGCATGGTGTTCACCTGAGGCTGGCTGCCACCACCACCACCAATGAACGCTGGTGCAATCACAACGATCGCCAGGACCAGAAGGGCCCCGAGACCGATATTTCGCCAACGCTTGTTCACAGGCCGCCTCGTAGATGAAGGAATGTTACACGGGTTCTCCGTCTTCAGGAGGCGCGGAGCACCTCAACCACGCTCTTGAAAGCAAACCATTCGGGAATTTCCTCCCCGCCGCGCAGCATCTTGCGGAACTGGGTGCCACTGAGCTTCTTCACGTGCAGGCCACGGGCTTCGGCATGCTCCGCCGTCACATAACCCTCTTCCTGGGTGTAGACGAGGTTCAGCGAAGGAACCGTTTCCATCGTCAGCTCGGGCGCACACTCCTTGGCGAAGTTCTGAGCGTCATAGGGGCCGTAGAAGTCGTCACCGGTCAGAGACGATTTGCAGCCCGCCATATCGCGGCCAATGATGAAGTGAGTGCATCCGTAGTTGCGGCGGATGATCATGTGCTGAAGGGCCTCCCGCGGGCCTGCCATATGCATCGCGTAGGGCAGATAGGCCCAGCGAATGCTGTCGTTGTTGACTTCAGCAGCAAGACGCTCATAGGTCTGGAAGCGAACGGCACCGGGGATGTCGTCCTGCTGCGTGGGACCACAGGTCGGATGGACCAGCACCACAGCGTTGTCACTGACGTTCTGTGCGTGCAGGGCACGGGTGAAGAGTTCGTAGTGAGCGCGGTGAATGGGGTTACGGCACTGGAACGCCACCACGTCCTCACCTTCAGGCAAGCCTGCCCGCACTTCCGCAGGGGTTTTGCAGGGGAACACGCGTTCGGGCAGAGCGAGACCCTTGAGGCATCCACCCAGATAGAAGCGCTTGCGCTCCATGGTGATCATCCGCACCGCAGGGTGCTCGATGGAGGTGGTGCCGTAGCAACCCTTGGCTTCGGCCACTTTGTCGGGCTCCCACTTGTCCTCCACTTCGAGGACAGCCAGATCCTGGCCCTGGTATGTCAGGAGCAACTTGTCGCCGACCACGACGTCATCGCGGTCAGTGTCCATCACGATCGGCAGGCCGAACAGCTGACCTGCAGCAAGACGATGACCATTGACGACTGAGTTGTAGTCCTCCTGGTGCATAAACCCACGCAAGGGGGAGAAACCACCGACGCACAGCAACTCCACATCACAAGCGTTGCGATCGGAGCACTCGATCGTCTTGGTTGCGGAGGCTTTGGCCGCTGCACGATCGGCATCAGCCACCATCAGATCAACCAGAGTTCCGCCGTAGGGAGCGATCACACCGGATCGCTGGGCGGGAGCGGAAGCACTGGCGGTCATGACTTCAAACAAAGATCGGGCGATTCTCCCAGATCGCCGGGGTATTGCAACGGATCAAAAAAAAAGGGGCCTAAGCCCCCTTAAGAAACCTGTTGTGGTGGTTGCGATCAGGCCTCTTCAAGACGGCCATAAAGCTCGCCGGTGATTTTGATATCGACCACTTCACGACCACCCATATCGGAGTCGGAGGGTTGGATGGCGCTGAACACGCCAGCAAATTCACCTGTTTCAGGATCGACCTGGGTGATGGAGAGGCTCATCGTTCCAACGCCATCGATGTAGCGCTTGTTGTTGTCCTTCTCGAGTTTCTCGTCGTCGCCACCAAGGGCGACAAGTCCCTGGGCGTACTGAACACCAGTGGTGAGAGCACGACCCTTGGGATCGATGAAGTTGCTGGTGCGATAGCTCGGCGTGCGATAGGTGCCTTCGAAGTCTGTGCTGGTGGTCAGAGCAGCACCTTCAGCAGTGGCGTTGAGAGACTTACTGGAGAAGGTGAATGGGAACTCCTCACCACCGGGCACCAGAACAGTGATCGGCTGAAAGTCGATACCGCCCTTCTCCTGGAATTGGAGCCCTGCTTCTGTGACGGTGAGATCTCCGAAGACAGAGTCAAGACTGGAGGTGTAGCGGGTCAGGATCTTGCCCTCGACGAATTCAGCCTGCTGACGAATGTTCTTGGGCTCTTCCTTTGCGTAGACCTGAACAGGATGCATACAGATCTCGCGCAGCTCGTAGCTCCCACCAGCAGTCAAAGGAATCGAGCCACGAGCTGAGTCCCCGATGGTGGGGCAATCGTTGGCTTTGCCGGTGTTGTGGATGTCGTCGTAGGTGACATTGGAGGCACCACGCTGAACAGCTTGACTGTCGCCGCTACAGGCCGTGGTGAAAAACGCGAGGCAGAGCGCCAGCACGACGGCCAGCAGAGGACGAATGCGCATGGAAAAAGCCAGTCGGCTGAACGCTAATGGGGACGGAATGCCGTCGGAACAGGATCTTACAGGGCGAAAAATGGCGACAGGGCTAGCCTTTTGCAGCTCTAAACAACTTGTCGAAAGCGCGTGACTTCAAACGATCCAGCCTCGACCAAGGAAAGGATGGCTCCTTCGCTGGCCGCCCTGGGCGAGCTGGCAGAAGAGTTACGGGGAAATCCGGAAGCACTTCTCACCCTGCTGCGCGAGCTTGAAGCCCTGCATCGGGACGTTCAGGACGGACCATTCCGACAGAGCCTTCCCGAAAACCGCCAGAAATTGTTCACATTGCTGCAGGGCATGGAGAAAAACGGCGGCTGGCCTTACATCCCAAGGCTTCAGCTACGCACCTTCATCGATCTGCTCGGTCAGGAATCCACCAACGCCGCGGCCTGATCTCGAAGGTTGAACATGGCATCCAACAGCTGGTGGGAAAGCGTGAGCTTTGTCGTCACAGGCAAGTTCCGGTTCCAACCTTCCCCCAACAACCAACCTCCATTCGGTTGGTTACCAAAACCCTGACCATCACGGTCTACGGGATTCACCATCATCAGATCACAGCCCTTCTCCAGCCGCTTGCGCTCTGCCTTCTCCAACAGATGTTTGTCATCACCTGTTAGCGCTGAGAATCCGAGAACTAACTGTCCAGGGCGACGTTGGCGGGTCATATTTGACAGCAAATCAGGCACTTCGGTCCAACCTGACGACAAAACGTCCTGAAGCTGCTTTTTGGGCATTTTTTCCTCAGAGGCAGCCTCCCGCCGAAGGTCAGCGACAGCGGCAGCCATCACAAGCACATCAGACGTCGGCAATGCCAGTTGCAGTGCTGAGCTGAGCTCAGCCGCACTCTCGACCGGCGTGCATTGCAACCCCTCAAGCCAGGCATCGGGGAGATCCAACGGGCCATGCACCAACTGCACGGTTGCCCCTCTGAACCGTGCAGCTTGCGCCAGGAGCACTCCCATTCGACCGCTGCTGCGGTTGCTCAGAAAACGGGCCGCATCAATGGTCTCCTGAGTTGGTCCAGCCGAGACCAGAACAGACATCCCCGACCAATCACGGTTCGCGACAGGACCACCAGGACTTCGGCTGAACAATGATGCAGCCGCCAATTCAATTAAGAGCGGATCAGCCATTCGCCCATCACCGACGCGGTCGCAGGCCAGAAGACCGGACATCGGCAGCAGAGGGACTATTCCGGGGAAGTCTTGAATCTGCAGCCAGTTCCTTTGCACCGCAGGATGACGCCACATGGCGGTATTCATTGCGGGGGCCGCGATGACAGGACCTTCGGTTGCCAGCAAGACGCTGGCGAGCAGTCCATCCGCTGAACCCTGGCTCCAGCGCGCCATGCTGCTTGCACTCAGGGGCGCGACGATGGTCACCTCCGCCCACTCGGCCAATTCGATATGAAGCGGCCGGGTCGCCTTTGGGTTCCACTGGTCCGCTTCGAGGTAACAACGATGGCGGCTCAGGCTTGCCAGAGCAACTGGGCTCACCAAAGCAGCACCACTCGGGGTGACAAGGCAGCGAACTTCTGCGCCAGCCTTCACCAGCGCACTGACCAACAACGGCGTTTTCACCGCAGCAATACTGCCGCTGACGGCCACCAGCACACGCCGCCCGTAGAGCGAAGACGGCTTGTCAGTCCTCATCGAAGGGTTCCTGGTCCACCAGGTGGTGGTAAGGCAGGATCAGTTCGGGGCGGTGGATGGCCAGCGCACGAAGAAGGTGCCAGTCAGACAAGCTGTCGAATGGCGAGGGATAGTCGTCCTCTTCGAGGCGACGGGCAAGTTCTGCCGTCGACGTCTCGTCAAAAGCATCCAGCCGTTCCTGCGTGAGCATCAAGCAGTCATCAGACGCTATTGGTGACATTTTGACGCAGGCTGTGCCAGCTAGCGTTAGCCATCCGGGGAATTAGCTCAGTTGGTAGAGCGCTGCGATCGCACCGCAGAGGTCAGGGGTTCGAATCCCCTATTCTCCACTGCGGTTTTGCAGCGTCGCCTTCCACTGATCGGCCTGTTCGTCCTTGTGCTGTTGAGCACCGTGGCACGACCATCATCCCTCCTCACCTTCGCACTCCTTGCCGCTGCCGGTGCGATAAGTCGCGCCCCATCACGCCGGATGTGACCCTTTATGAGGTAAAAGGGTGTTAAGTAATCCCCTGTAGCCGATGTCGCAATCGAAGCGCGAGCAGGTCGTTAGCCATCTGCGCTACATCCGCCAGGAACTTCGCGAAATGCACCAGGGCGTGATGGAAGACGGTTTACTCCCCGAGGCTGGCGAGGTGCGGGGTGTGATGGCGCAAATGGAAGCGCTGCTGGAGCTCCTCGAAGGCAAAGCGTCCAGAAAAGCGAAAGCTGAGACTAAATAGCCTGCAGCGCAAGCACTTGCCAAAGCCTCCAACACTGGCTTTGCTTCGCCAGTCCCCATCACTTGGCCCGGGCTCGTCCCGGGTTTTTTATTGAAATCTGCTATCCGTAGTGTCTGATGCCTGCAGGCTGCCTAGGTGTGGTGTAGACAGGGTGCGGCAGGGGCATGGCCGGGTGATGGGGATCACTGGATTCAACCCTGCCTCTTCCCCTGAAATCAATGCCGTGCGACGGCTCCAATCCACCCGTCTGCAAACCAACGTTGGTGCAGCAATCCAGAGACTGGATCGCTGGTCACGCAATCCCTGGCGAAGATTGTCTTTATTGGCCCTTGCAGGCCTGATCGGATTTTTGATCGGTAGCGCGCTCACCTCCGTCGCCGGTGCTCTCGGTCAAATGGACCCAGTGGCTGCCCTTCTTGTGGTGCTGGGTGCTGAACTCACGATTCGACGACGACGCAGTTCAAAGCCCTCGCTGAAACTGCCGCAGCAACTGCTGGATCTTGGTCGCATTGGCTTTCTCTACGGTCTTTTTCTCGAAGGGTTCAAGCTGATCTGAAGCGGAACCGTTCAAAGCAGACAAAAGAGATTGCGGTTCATACCCTTCGGGAAGAATCCCCCGGGCTGCAGATGGCAAGCAACCATTACTTCCTGGAGCTTGAACCACCTGCCGAGCGCTTGCGTCATGCCCCTCATGTGGTCATCGTCGGCGGCGGCTTTGCCGGGGTGCATGCCTGCAAGGCCCTGGCCAATGCCGATGTGCGCATCACCTTGATTGACAAGCGCAACTTCAACCTGTTCCAGCCGCTGCTGTATCAGGTGGCAACAGGATTGGTCTCAAGAAGTGACGTGGCCACGCCCCTGCGCGAACTGGTCGGCAAGCAAGACAACGTTCAGGTACTGCTGGGTGAGGTCACCACGGTGAACCCAGAGGGCAAGCAGATCGTGTTCAACGGCAAGGCCTACAGCTATGACCATCTGATCCTGGCGACAGGATCGGGCAGCACCTACTTCGGCCATGAGGACTGGCGCACATTTGCGCCCCCAATGAAAATCCTCGAACACGCCGAAGAAATACGTCGCCGTCTGCTGATGGCGATGGAGCAGGCAGAACAGACACCGAATCCCAAGGCTCGCCAATTCCTGCAAACGGTGGTGATCGTTGGAGCTGGGCCCAGTGGCTGCGAAATGGCTGGTGCCGTTTCAGAGCTGATGCGGTGGGCCTTGAACGATGCGTTCAAGCAGCTGGATCCCCAGAAAACGAGGATTGTTTTGGTGGATCCCGGCGATAGGGTGCTGAAAGCGATGCCGGCTGAGCTCTCCGAGAGGGCCCTGAAAACCCTGGAGCGAGATGGCATCGAATACATGCCGGAGCGCCGCGTCCAAAGCATGCGGCCCGGAGAGGTTGTGATCGGTGGACCCAATGGAGACGTTCGGGTCCAAGCAGCCACGGTGATCTGGACCGCTGGCGTGAAGGCATCGCATCTGGGGCAGAAACTGACGAATGCAACCGGTTGCGAGGTCGATCGCGGTGGACGGGTCGTGGTCAACCCCGACTTCTCGATCCCCAGCCACCCTGAGATCCGGATCGCCGGCGATCTCTGCAGCTACAGCCACACCGTGAATGGCAAGCCGCTTCCAGGAATGGCGGCTCCCGCAAAACAGGCCGGCACGTTCATCGGCAAGGACATCGCCGCGATCGTGGCAGGACACGCCCGCCCCACGTTCCGCTACGTCGATTTCGGCAGCATGGCTGTGGTTCATGGCAGTGCCGTTGCCGATCTGCATGGCTTCAAATTTTCAGGACGGTTGGGCCTGCTGCTGTGGGCCATCGTTCACCTGGCCTTGATACCGAACCGAGAAAACCGAATCACCTTGAGCATCAAATGGCTGTATGCCCTGGCGACACGGCAACGCGCCTCCGTTCTGCTCACAGGCATGCCCAGCCAGCATCTGGCCCTTGATGCGGAGGATGCTCATTTCCCAATGGCCAGCGGAACGGGCCCGTCAATCGCCGAACCCGATGCCGCCCTCAAAGCAGCGATGGACTATTACGCCCATCAACTCACTGGCCTCCCTCAAACTCAGGAGCTGCTCGACACCAAAGAAGCCTCCGTCGCGGATTCGGAGGCAGCCATTAAATAGAGCAAGGCCATCCGAGTGGGCACGCCGTTCCTGACCTGCTCTTCGACAAGGCTGACGCGTGGGTCATCCAAGAGCGTCCCGGTCAATTCAACGCCGCGATTCACCGGACCGGGATGCAGAACTGGAACCTGCTGACCGCAGAGCTGGAGGCGCTCATGACTTAGTCCGAAGTCGCGGTGGTAGCGCTCCAGGCTCGTGAGCAACTGTTGGCCCATCCGTTCCTTCTGAAGCCGCAGGGTCATCACGGCATCTGCTCCTGGCAACGCATGCTCCAGGCGCCGCATCACGCTGACCTTGCCCCGCTGCGGCACCGGATCCTTGAGCAGACCTGGGGGAGGAGCATCAACGAAGGCCACAAAATCCTCTGGGACGAGGCTCGGCGGGCCACACAACACAACATCAGCTCCACAGGCCGTCAAAGCCCAGAGATTGGAACGGGCCACCCGCGAGTGAAGAATGTCGCCGACGATCACAATGCGGCGTCCCTGCAGCGCTTCCGGCATGGGGTGCTGAGGGGAGAAATGCCGAGCCAGGGTCAGCAGATCCAGCAGTCCCTGACTGGGATGGCTGTGGAGACCATCACCACCATTGAGCACGACGGTGCGTTCACCCATCTGCTGCAGGTCCAACGCCAGTTGCTGCGGCACACCGGTAGAGCGGTGACGCACCACCAACACGTCGGCACCCATGGCCACGTAAGTGCGCGCCGTGTCGAGAACACTTTCCCCTTTGCTCAGAGAGCTGCTGGAGGGTGAAAAGGTCATGACGTCTGCCGACAGACGTTTGGCCGCCAGCTCAAAACTGCTGCGGGTTCGGGTGCTGGGTTCAAAGAACAGCGTGGCGACCAAGCGGCCTTGCAGCGCAGGAAGTTTTCGGGCACCGGTGATCGGAAGCGAACGAAACCGCTGGGCCAGCTCAAGCACCGCAGCGAAGTCTTCTCGCGAGAACGACGCGAGATCAAGAACATGCCGATGCGGCCAGCCACTCATGACGGTTGCTCCAGCGATGGCGTCCAGCACTGTGCCTTGGGCGGCATGCGATCACCCCGGGCTCGCCTGCTGACACTGCGACTACTCCGCAGATACCAGCGCCACGGGGTTGCTGCGCCCTGGGAGATGCCGATCCGCGTTGTTGTCACAAGATCCTGGCTGGCAAACGTGTCTGACCTCAGGGCCATCCACACCTCATGTTCGCCCGTCACCGGACAACTGTCATCACTGCGATCAAGCCCAAAACGTCGCGCCAGCAAACCGGGGCCTGCCGCGATCCGCTCCGGTTCATCAGGAAGGGCCACCGCGCGCAGCAACACACCGTTGGCCCATCCCCCCCGATCGGTGACCACGTTCACGCAGTGGTGGATGCCGTAGCTGACATACACATAAAACCGCCCTGGCTCACCGAACAGGGTTTCGTTTTGAGGCGTCCTGCGCCGATAACCATGACAGGCGGGGTCGTCCTGGGAATACGCCTCTGTTTCGACAATCACGCCCCAGAGAAGGCGTCCATCGTCTTGGCGTTTCACCAACCGACAACCAACTAACTCAGGACCCACGATCTGAGCTGGTCGCGCAAAGAAACTGAGCGGAAGCGAAACGAAATCGATGACAGCCTGCCGGCTGGCGGCCACGCTGGTTCCAGCTTGAACTCTGCAGGCTTTGGACAGCAACCTCCAGGCACGGCGTGATGGGGTGTTTCTGTTGCTGGCAGGCCTGTTCCTGGGGACCCTGGGCATGCTCAACATCCTTGGGCTGACCCGATTCCTTCAACTTGGCAGCATTGGAGGCTGGCCGATCGTGGTCGCCGTTGGCGCACTGCCCTATCCGATCACCTTCCTCTGCACCGATCTGATCAGCGAAATCTGGGGTGAGCAGAAAGCCAATCAAGTGGTCTGGGTCGGGCTGCTGCTCAACGGCTGGGTGATGCTGATTCTCTGGCTGGGAGGGGTGCTGCCAGCCATGAGCGGAAGCGACGACAGCACCTTCCGCACCATTCAGCAACTCAGCTTCGGTTCAGTGGGCGCCTCAATGGTGGCCTATCTCACGGCGCAGTTCGTGGATGTGCGGCTCTTCCACTTCTGGAAACAGCGCACCAAAGGCAAAGCCCTCTGGCTGCGCAACAACGGTTCCACCTTGGTGAGTCAGCTGGTGGACACCAGTGCCGTGGTGCTGATCAGCCATTACGGCGCCCATGTGCTTCCTGTGCAACCGGAACGATCCGTGCTGCCGCAACTGATCAGCTTCATCGGCAGCGGCTACCTGTTCAAGGTGCTTGCGGCGCTGAGCGACACACTGCCGTTCATCTGGCTCACGGCATGGCTGAGGGAGTGGCTCGACATTCCCGGAGAAGGACGCGAACTCACAACAGAAACCAAGTCAGCGATGCATTAGCGGTGCATCCACGCCAAGCTGAGCTCAATTCAGGCCAGTTGATGGACGCAGCCACCTCCAGCTTCAACCTCGGCACTGTGCTTCTTGCCAGCATCGTGCTGTTCCCTTTGGCCTGCCTGTTTTTCGGGACACGCGGTGGCTACTACAACACCGACAAATACGACGGCAACGGAACCGCCCACTGATCGGCTGAGATTGAGCGATCATCAGGTCATTGGCTCAGCCTGAATGACCGCTGCAACTCCCGGTCCTGTCGACAGCACGGACACCATTCGTCTAGCCCTCCGCAGTTGGCCTGAAGTGGAGACCTACCTCCAAGACTGCAAAGGCGTGATCATTCCCCTTGGATCCACCGAGCAGCACGGTCCCACTGGAGCCATCGGCACCGACGCCCTCACCGCAGAAGCGGTCGCCCTCGAAGTTGGTCGTCGCACCGGCGTGTTGGTCACCCCAGCCCAGTCCTTCGGTATGGCAGAACACCACCTTGGCTTCGCTGGAACGATGAGCTTGCAGCCAGCCACCCTTCTGGCCGTTCTGCATGACCTGGTGTTGTCCCTGGGGCGACATGGCTTTGAAAGGGTGTTTGTGATTAATGGCCACGGCGGCAACATTGCGACAGCCAAAGCAGCTTTTGCCCAGGCCCACGGCACTGCCACAACACGAAATCTTCCGGTCGCCCCCCAACTGCGTTGTCGTCTGGCCAACTGGTTCATGGCCGGACCCGTGATGCGCCAGGCCCGCGATCTCTATGGCGACAAAGAAGGGCATCACGCCACACCGAGCGAAATCGCTGTCACCCTCGCTGTGGAGCCCAGTTTGCAGAGCAAGCAGCGTCCACTGCCCGACCCCGCCCCGGCAGGTCCGATTCACGGACCAGATGATTTCCGGCGCCGTCACCCCGATGGACGCATGGGGTCTCATCCCTCCTTGGCAACTGCCCAGCAGGGCGATGCCTTGCTGGAGACAGCCGCCACCGCGCTGAGCGAGGATCTGCGCACGTTCCTCGGCGAGTCATGAGCCAGATTTCCAGCGACGACGTCCGCAAGGTGGCCCATCTCGCCCGCCTTGATCTGCCCGAGGAGAAGATTGCGACCTACACCGATCAGCTCGAATCGATCCTCGAGTACGTCGGTCAGCTCCAAGAGGTGGACACCAAGGGCGTTCCGGAAACCACAAGAGCCGTTGAAGTGACCAATGTCACCCGGGCGGACGGAGTACAGCCAACACCCGTGCGGGAGGAGATTCTCAGTCAGGCACCCCAGAGGGAGGGGGACTTCTTCAGGGTTCCAAAGATCCTCGCCGACTGAATCAGACTTATCGGGACACCCAGCGTTTGGCTTCCGTTTTGATCGCAATGCGATCAACGAAGCCAAGCCAGTGACGTCGCAGCCCCCGTCCGGGCATAAACCGTGCAGCACGCCTCATTTTTCCGCTGCGACGCTTGTGACTTCGGACACCCACGAGGATGTCGTACAGGAAGTTGTAGCCATCCCTGCGGGTCTCAAAAATGCCCAATCGCTGGGGTGATCCTTTGGAATCGAGAAGAGGCTTGGTGGCCTCATAGGCCGGTTTGTACTCAAACCAGGGAATCGACGGCCAGAGGTGATGAACCAAGTGATAGTTCTGGCCCATGATCAGCCAGTTCATCAGCCTGCCGGGGTAGATCCGAGCATTCGTCCAGCGGTTGCGGGACGTGAACGGACGATGCGGGAGGTAGTCGAAGAAAAGACCCAGGGTCACCCCGACCATCAAGGCAGGCGCGAACCAGCAGTTGAAGATGAATGGCAGAAAGTCAAAGCGCGCCGCAGCAAGGACTATCACCACGAAAATGCTGCGTTCCAACCCCCACTGCATCAACTCCCAGCGCCGCCAGAGGCGTCGCTGAAAGAAAAACCACTCGTGGTAAAAAAATCTGGGTGCAATCAACCAGAGCGGTCCAAACGTACTGACGATGTGATCGGGATCGTTCTTCGGATCATTGACGTGGGCGTGATGCTCCAGGTGCACCCGAGTGAAAACGGGGAAACTGAACCCGAGTAGCAGCGCTGAGCCATGACCCATGGCTTGATTCACCCATCGATTGGGGTGGGCTGCGTTGTGGCAGGCGTCGTGTATCACCGTTCCTTCCAGGTGCAGCGCAAGAAACCCGGTGCAGAGAAGCACCTGCAAGGGCCAAGCCGCCACAAACCAACCCCAGATGGTTAAAGCGGCCAGCGCATAACCACCGAGGAACAGCCCAACGGTGGGATTCCAAAAGGCAGGCGGGTCAACGAATTCACGGGGTACCGAGCGGTAAGCCACTCCAACCGGACGAGGCTGCTGTTCTTGAACAGTGCTCTGATGCATCCGGAGGACAGGCAACAAGTCTGGAACGTTCCGAACCACCGTAGGGAAAGGAATGCCCACCGGGGGACTTGAACCCCCACGACCGAAGCCACTGGTACCTAAAACCAGCGCGTCTACCAATTCCGCCAGGTGGGCAATGCGCCAACTTTAGAGATCGCCCCAGAATGGTGGCAGTCCGCATCACCACGGATGCTTGCGACCCTAAGCGGCGATTTCTGCCTCCTGCTTGGCCTTGCGCTTCTGCTGCTTCCACTGTTGGCCGTTGAACTCAGTCGTCCGCGCGATGGTGTGTGGGGAGCGGTGGTGTTGCTACTGGGTCTCGTACTGGTCACCAGCAGTGACCGGCTGAGGGGAGCGCCGATGCTCGCGGTTCTCTGCGCCGGTTTATTGATCGCTCGCTTGGGCACTGAGGTCGGACAAACCCGTTGGAACACTCTCAGCGAAACAGAGCAGCAGCGTTTTCAATCGATCGACCACTGGCGCACCAGCGTTCGGCAGCTCCTCATCACCACAGGCCGCGTTGGGGAAGGCATCAGCGGCATCGCCAAACAACTCAAGCCGACTGGAAAGTCAGGGGTCACCGAGAAAAAATGGGTACGTCCCGAGTCCCCTGAAAACGCTGCCGCTAGCGATGACGCTGGTTCAGAAATGGCCAGCACCGAGCCTGTCCCACCCGCGGATGCCACATCACCAGAGGGCGAGGACTGATAATCCCGAGGCCAGAGCAGGGACCCCGTGAGCAAGGAGAAGCGCGACGCCGCCGCCGAGGGACGTCCCTCCTACAAAGACACGCTCAACCTGCTGCAGACGGGTTTCGGCATGCGCGCCAATGCAGTCCAACGCGAACCGGAACTGCAGTCATTCTGGAAGAACCAAGGAATCGACGGCGAGCTGGGACTCAAGAACAGCGGTCCAACATTCACTCTCCACGATGGCCCGCCCTACGCCAACGGCGCTCTTCATATGGGCCATGCCCTTAACAAGGTGCTGAAGGACGTCATCAACAAATATCAGGTGTTGAACGGGCGGCGGGTGCGTTACGTCCCTGGCTGGGACTGCCACGGTCTCCCGATCGAGCTCAAGGTGCTGCAGTCGATGGATCAGGAGCAGCGCAAGGCACTGACACCCATCAAGCTGCGCAAAAAGGCAGCCGCCTACGCCCGCAAGCAAGTTGATGGCCAGATGAAAGGCTTCCAGCGCTGGGGAATCTGGGCCGACTGGGACCAGCCTTATCTGACTCTGCAGAAGGAATACGAATCCGCCCAGATCCGGGTGTTTGGCGAAATGGTGCTCAAAGGGCACATTTATCGAGGGCTGAAGCCGGTGCACTGGAGCCCGAGCTCCCGTACAGCGTTGGCCGAGGCCGAACTGGAATATCCCGACGGCCACACCAGCCCCAGCGTCTATGCCGCCTTCCCTGCGGTGGAGCTGCCAGCGTCGCTTCGGGAAGCGCTCAGGGCTGATGGCATCGAGCTGCCAACCGATACAGAAGGTCTGGGCAAAGCCCTGCAGGTCGCCATCTGGACCACCACGCCCTGGACATTGCCGGCGAACCTGGCGGTGTCCGTGAACGAACGGCTCGACTACGCCCTTGCCGACGACGGCGCAGGCCGCCTGTTGCTGGTGGCGACTGATTTGATTGCCTCGCTGAGCTCAACCCTGGAACGCCCGCTGACCCGGCGCGCCACGGTCAAAGGCGCCCTGCTCGCTGGTATGACCTACCGCCACCCTCTTCTTGATCGCAGCAGTCCGGTGGTCATCGGCGGCGACTACATCACCACCGAATCGGGCACAGGCCTAGTGCACACCGCTCCTGGTCATGGCGTCGATGACTTCCACACCGGCCAGAAGAACGGCCTACCGGTGCTCTGCCCCGTGGACGAGGCCGGCAACCTCACCGAGGAGGCCGGGCCGTTCGCGGGACTGAACGTTCTCAAGGATGCCAACGCCGCGATCATCGAGGCGCTTGAGGCCGCAGGCGCCCTGCTCAAGCAGGAGGCCTACGGCCACCGCTACCCCTACGACTGGCGCACCAAGAAACCCACCATCTTCCGGGCCACTGAGCAGTGGTTCGCCTCCGTGGAAGGGTTCCGTCAACAGGCACTCGATGCGATCGCTGAGGTGGAGTGGACTCCCGCCTCAGGTCGCAACCGCATCGAATCGATGGTGAAAGAGCGGGGCGACTGGTGCATCTCACGGCAGCGCACCTGGGGCGTACCGATTCCCGTCTTCTATCACCGCAGCAACGGTGAGGTGCTGCTGAATGCCGACACCCTGGCTCACATCGAAGGACTGATCGCCGAACACGGTGCCGACGTCTGGTGGGAAAAGGACGAAGCTGATTTGCTGCCGGCCTCCTATGCCGACCAGGCCGATCAGTGGCGGAAGGGCACCGACACCATGGATGTGTGGTTTGACTCCGGCTCGAGCTGGGCCGCTGTCGCCAGTCAGCGCGACAACCTCAGCTATCCCGCCGACCTCTACCTGGAAGGATCCGACCAACACAGGGGCTGGTTCCAGAGCTCACTGCTCACCTCGGTCGCCGTCAATGGCCATGCGCCCTACAAGCGGGTGCTCACCCATGGCTTCGCCCTTGATGAGAAGGGCCGCAAGATGAGCAAATCCCTCGGCAATGTGGTCGACCCGATGGTGATCATCGAGGGAGGCAAGAACCAGAAGCAGGAACCGCCCTATGGAGCCGATGTTCTGCGGCTCTGGGTGAGCTCGGTGGATTACTCCGCCGATGTGCCGATCGGAGCCGGGATTTTGCGCCAGCTGGCGGATGTGTACCGCAAAGTGCGCAACACCAGCCGGTACCTGCTCGGCAACCTGCACGACTTCCATCCGGCAACCGACGCCATCCCCGTGGCGGAACTGCCGTTGCTGGACCGCTGGATGCTGCAGCGCACAGCCGAGGTGATGGATGACATCACAGAAGCCTTCGAAAACTTCGAATTCTTCCGTTTCTTCCAGCTGCTGCAGAACTTCTGCGTCACCGATCTGTCGAACTTCTACCTCGACATCGCCAAGGACAGGCTCTATGTGAGTGCCCCCCAGGACCGGCGCCGGCGCAGCTGCCAGACCGTGATGGCCCTGATCATCGAACGCCTGGCCGGGCTGATCGCTCCGGTGCTGTGCCATATGGCCGAAGACATCTGGCAAAACCTGCCCTACCCAGTCGAAGAGACCTCGGTCTTCCGCCGCGGCTGGCCCACTGTTCCAGCGGACTGGCGCGATAGCGCCCTCAGCGCTCCGGTTCAACAGCTCAGGGAGCTGCGCGCTGCCGTGAACAAAGTGTTGGAAGACTGCCGCGGCCGTCAGGAACTCGGCGCATCGCTTGAGGCATCCGTGCGGATTGATGCCCGCCGCCCGGCGCTCCAGGCCGCTCTCTCCTGGCTCAATGAGGAGGGAGATGCAGAGGTGGACGGCCTGCGGGACTGGCTGCTGGTCTCACAACTGCAGATCGGTGGCGAGCCCTGGGCCGAACTCCTGGCCAGCCAAGACGACGACCTCGCGTTGATCGAGGTGAGCCGAGCGCGGGGCATCAAATGCGAACGCTGCTGGCACTACGAAGGGGATGTGGGTCAACATCCAGACCACCCCCACATCTGCGGACGCTGTGTCGGCATCCTGGAACGCCGAACTCACCAATTGGTCTGAACCAAGAGGTCGTTCGGCGGCATCGGTCCAGCCAGCACAACCTCCTGGGTGGGCGATAAGGGCCCCTGAAGCAACTCGGCCTGATCCAGGCTTGTTCCCTCAGGGAGAACAGTGGCATCAGGGTCAAAGGCGGTTGGATGGGTTGTGCTGCTGCTGAATCCACGAAAAATCAGCAATTCAAAAGGCACATCCCCCACCTGCCCCCGAAGTCGGACAACCCGCTGGGGCTCAAGACGCGTTCGCTCCTCCAAAGCCTGAACCACCGCTTGATCCGTCATCAGAAATCGCCCGCCACACGCCCGTAGCGGGGCAGGCGTACCAACAACCACTGCAACAGCCCGGCCAGGTAGGCCACCAGGGCGACATATCCCACAAAGGCGGCAACGGCCTCAGTCCACTGACCACCGAATAAAAAATTGAACACCGTTGCCGCCAGGCCATGGATGCCCTGGGGAGCCTCAAGCCACGACAAGCAGGAGGGCAACGCCAGCTGCTGCATGCAACGCAAGCCTGTGATGCTCATCACCAGGCTGAGGAGTCCAAAACCACTGAACGCCCAACGCCAAACCTTCACAGCCAACGGCAGGGGACGCCAGGACGGTTGATCGGCCAGCTCTTCATTGATGTCAACCCAGAACCACAGGCTGATCACCATCAAGACTGGAGCGACAGCAGCAGTGGCGTAGCCCAGGGGTCGTTGATCCATGAGAAGCAGCAGGCTGATCGCCATCAGGCTGGCCACCTTCCAATAGATGCCCAGAAGCCGAAGCACCATCGGCTCGCGACGCCATGCCGACCACATCAACAAGACCAAAGGCACACCAACAGCAAAGGTGGCGGCCAAGCGATAGGTCAGCCACACCAGAGCGCGGTACGTGAGCTCGTTCACTGAGGACTGTCACAGTCTCGCCATTATCAACATTCCGAGCTGAGCTCCAGGGTTGATAGGGTCCGCTTCATGGCACCGTTTGCACCGTTCAGCTGGTTCCGATCCGGGGGCACTGAAGTCAGTTGCCGATCAGGACTTTCTGCCAAAGCGTCTCTGGACGAAGCGGTGCGTGACGTGGTCGAGCAACTGGGTCGACCCAGGGGCGAAGCCGATCTCGCACTCGTCTTCACCTCAACGAGTTACGCCACCGACTTACCTCGGCTACTGCCGATGCTGCGCTCCCAGATCAGCGCAAAGCATTGGATCGGATGCACAGGTGGAGGCGTGGTGGGCACCCGCGGGGACGGCAGTGCCTCGGAACTCGAGCAGACACCGGCCTTGAGCGTGACATTGCTCTCCCTGCCGGGGGCATCCATCACAACCCGCCACCTCAGCACAGAAAAACTGCCTGATCTTGATGGAGCGGCCCAGCGATGGCAGGACTGGGTCGGCATCACACCGGAGGATTCCCGGAGCCAGATCCTCCTGATCGACCCCACCAGCAGTGGCATCAACGATCTGATCAGCGGTCTGGACTATGCCTACCCGGGTGCCGAGAAGATTGGCGGGATCGCAGCGCCCCACAACAGTCCGCACGGATCACTGCTGCTGGATGACCGCATCGTCACAGGCGCAGTGGTCTGTTCGATCGGGGGGAGCTGGCGACTCGAAACAGTGGTGGCGCAAGGCTGTCGTCCCATTGGCCCGGTGTTCTCTATCGAGCAGGTGCAGCGCAACGTGCTGTTGGAACTGAATGATGGCGGCAACAAAGCCAGCCCCATCGCCTGCCTGCAGCGTGTCCTAGCCGACCTCAGCGAACAGGAGCGCGAGCTGGTGCGTCACTCACTATTCCTCGGCGTGGAACGCAGCAGCCTGCGACTGAATTCCGACGGAGCAACCTCAGAAGCAAGTGCATTCCTCATGCGCAACCTGATTGGTGTGGATCCCAGCAACGGCGCCGTGGCCGTTGCAGAGCGGGTGCGCGCCGGCCAAAACGTGCAATTCCATCTCCGTGAGGCCACCGCATCTCAGGACGAGGCCCTTGGGTTGCTGAAGACAGCCACGGCTGATCCAGGCGACACGGTCCACTTCGGGCTGCTGATGGCCTGCTTAGGACGAGGAAAGGGACTGTTCGGTCGTGCCGATGGCGACATCAGCCTGGCGCGCCAACTCATGCCGGAGCTTCCCGTGGCAGGAGCGTTCTGCAACGGTGAGATTGGGCCCATTGGCGGAACGACGCATTTGCACGGCTACACCGCCTGCTGGGGCTTGCTGCGTCAGGACCCCGACAGCTCTTCTGGCAGTGGCTCTGACAATCTCAGTTGAGCGAGATCGCACCGCCTCGAAACCTTGCGTCAGCACGTCAATCCCCTCAGTCGCTTCTTTCAGCTGCCGCTGCAACTTCCACAACCTGTGGAGCTATTCCGGGTTCCTGATCAACCGATCCACCTCGACATCGGTTGCGCCCGTGGGAGATGCCTGCTGGGTCTGGCCGAACGTGATCCCCACTGGAACCATCTCGGCGTTGAAATCCGCCGCCCCCTGGTGACTTCCGCCGATTGTGATGCGCTCGCCTCGGAGCACGGCAATGTCCGGATCCTGTTCTGCAACGCCAACATCAGTCTGGAAGGCTGGATGAAGGCCCTGGAGCAGGACCGTCTCCAACGGGTCTCGATCCAGTTTCCCGATCCCTGGTTCAAACGGCGGCACCGCAAGCGACGGGTCTTGCAACCGGCGCTGCTCCTCGCCATCGCGACGGCCCTCCAACCCGGCCGTGAACTGATTCTTCAGAGCGATGTTCTGGAAGTCATTGAGCCGATGGTGGCTCTCACGGAACTCAGCGCCTGTTTTGACCGGCCGGCCGAGGATCAGCGTCCCTGGCGCAGCGAGAACCCACTCCCGGTTCCCACGGAACGGGAGCGCTACGTGCTCGAACAGAGCCTCCCCGTCTACCGGGTGCTGTACCGCAGGAACCAGAGTCCGCTTCCTTCCGTGTCAGATCTGGAACAGCGTTGGCAGGAGATCGATAATCCGGCGGAAGCACTCACCACCTGACCCCCACGATGGCCTCTGCGGATGCAACCCAGGCGGCGAGAGGTGGTCCACTGTTGGCGCGCTGGCAGGGGCTGATGGCACCGGATCAGGCGGTGCTGAAACGCCTAGAGGGACTGGCGGGGCTCCTGCTGCTGGTGCTGCTGAGTGGTCTTCCCGTGTTCACACGCACGGGATTAGCCCTGGTGATTGCAGCCTGCGGCGCCCTATGGCTGCTCTGGTGCCTTTGCAGCCCGCCACGCCGCATCGGAACCATCTCGCTTTGGCTGATGCTCTTTCTCGCTATCGCGATTGTGGCGACGGGTTTTTCGCCTGTTCCAATCGCTGCCAGCAAAGGCCTGATCAAACTGCTCAGCTACCTGGGCGTCTATGCCTTGCTCTGCAAACTGCTGCTGAGCAATGAACGATGGTGGGACCGGCTGGTCGCCGGACTGCTGAGTGGCGGCCTGCTCAGCAGTGTTCTCGCCTTGCGTCAGCTCTATGCCTCCAGCGAGGAACTGGCGGGCTGGGCGGATCCGAATTCCATCAGCGCCGGCACCATTCGGATCTATGGCCCCCTGGGAAACCCCAATCTCCTGGCGGGGTATCTGCTGCCACTGATCCCCTTCGCGGCGATCGCTCTGGTGCGGTGGCATGGCGTAGGAGCCCAGCTGTTTGCTGGCACCACGTTGGTGCTCGCAGGAACAGCCACGCTGTTCACGTACAGCCGAGGGGGCTGGCTGGGAATGGTGGCTGCCATCGCCGTGCTGCTGCTGTTGCTGCTGCTGCGCTGGACCCGCCACTGGCCTCCGTTCTGGAGACGTCTCGTCCCACTAGCAGTCTTGGTTGTTGGGGCCGCTTGTCTTGTGGTGGCGGCCACCCAGATCGATCCCATCCGCACGCGCATCTCAAGCCTGCTGGCAGGACGAGGAGATAGCTCCAACAATTTCCGCATCAACGTCTGGATGGCGGCCATCCAGATGGTGCAAGACCGGCCCTGGCTCGGCATCGGCCCTGGCAATGCAGCCTTCAACAGCATTTATCCCCTGTATCAACAACCGAAGTTCAACGCCCTCAGTGCCTACTCCGTTCCCCTGGAAATTCTGGTGGAAACCGGCATCCCCGGGCTGCTGGCCTGCCTGGGATTGCTCGTCAGCAGCCTGCGGCAGGGCCTGCAACAGCTCAACACGAATGGGCCAGGCGCGTTGGCGGCCATCGCCAGCCTCGCCGCCGTCGCTGGCCTGCTGATGCAGGGCAGCACAGACACGATCTTCTTCCGCCCCGAAGTGCAACTGATCGGCTGGTTTGCCCTGGCCACCCTGGTGAGTCGACCCAGAAAATCATGACGCTGCTCGCAGGATTCGATGCCGGTCAGACACACACACGCTGCCGCCTCAGCCGCGTTAAGAACGGCTTGCTTCAGCCTGTTGGTGAGGGCGAGGGGCCCGGTGTCAGTCATTTGGATGCCCCTCTGGGTGAGCAACGTTTTCTTGAAGCGATCAGCACCAGCGCGCAGCACGCGCTCAAAAATCACCCCTGTGGCTTGATCCAGGCAGCCGTTGTCGGAGCCAGCGGCATCGAACACGGCACAGGGTTGCAGCAGCGCGCCGAAGCATTGGTGGGTCAAGCCCTGGCCATCGGTGATGGCTCAAGACTGGGCAAGGTGCTGGTCACCGGAGACGAACGCACGGCCTTGCGAGGTGCGATCCCTGAAGGTGCGGGAATCCTGGTGATCAGCGGCACAGGAATGATCGTGCTGGGCCGAGGCGAAGATGGCCGTGAACATCGCTGTGGCGGCTGGGGATGGCTGCTCGATGGAGCCGGCTCAGCCTTTGATCTCGGCCATCAAGGATTGCAACTGACCCTGCACATGGCCGATGGGCGCCACCCCGACCATCCCCTCCGCGAGCAGATCTGGAGTCAAATGGGATGCGATAGCCATGCAGCGGTGAAAGCCCGGGTGGTACAGACCGACTTCGGCACGGCGGACTTCGCAGCCCTGGCACCTCTGGTCGTGGACGCAGCAGCTCAAGGCTGCTCGGGAGCGGAGGAGATCGTGCAGCAATCAGCAGCAACCCTCTCCAACTGCATCGATACCGTGGCCCGGCGTCTATCGCTGCTCTCCCCCCTGGTGGTCTGCCATGGGGGAGCAATCACCCATCTAATGGGTTTCCGCACGGCCGTGCAGCAGACCATGCGTCAGTCGATTCCCGGTGCCCGCTGGGGTGAGGCCAAGGGTGATGCCTGTGATGGCGCTCTGCTGATGGCCAAGGACTTGACCGTCAGGCCACGTTGAGATGGGCTTCGGCAACAGCAGCAAGATGCCCTGTCCAGTGCTCAACAGCTTCTGACTGCTCGGCTTCCACCATCACCCTCAGCACCGGCTCCGTACCGCTGGCTCGCACCAGAATGCGACCGGTCTCTCCCATCGACTGCTCCGCCGTGGCAATGGCGTCGGTGAGGGCCGTGCAATCGCTCCAGTTCTTGCGTCGCGCACGATCCATCACCCGCACATTGACCAATTTCTGTGGGTAGGCCTGAAAACTGCGGTCCAACCAATCGCTGAGGCTGATGCCCTGGGCATGACACAGGGTGGCCAGCTGCACGGCGGTCAGAACACCATCGCCACATAGCCCGTGGGAGGCCGAAAGAATGTGACCGGATTGCTCGCCACCGAGAGCAGCGCCACTGGCCACCATCGCTGCATGCACATGCTGATCTCCCACCGGAGTGCGGTCCAAAGTGCCGCCCCGCTGCTGCCAGGCCCGCTCGAAGCCGAGGTTCGACATCACAGTCGCCACCAATCGCTGATCGGGCAGCGCCTGCTGGTCCTGCAGCACTGACCCCCAGAGGAAAAGCACGTGGTCTCCATCGATGATGGATCCGCGTCCATCAACTGCCAGCATCCGATCGGCATCACCGTCAAAAGCAAATCCCATCGCCGCACCGCGCTCGATCACAGCCCGCTGCAGAGGTTCCAAATGGGTGGATCCACAGCCAACGTTGATGCGGGAGCCATCGGGTTCACCGTGAAGCACGGTGAGATCAGCCCCCAAGGCACGAAACGCATCCTCTCCGCAGGCGGTCGCGGAGCCCCAGCAAAGGTCAAGAACAATGGGAACACCGTCAAGACGGCGTTCCGCCACCGATTGCTGTAAGACCTCCCGGTACCCATCCAGAAGGTCGGCGCTTGATCGCGCAACGCCGCAGCGAAAAGCACCATCGGCCATCGGGAGTTGCCCCTTCAGACCTGCTTCCACTTGAGCCTGACGCTGGGCGCTGAGCTTGGCACCATCGGCTCCAAAAACTTTGATTCCGTTGTCCGCAGGGGGGTTGTGGCTTGCGGACACCATCAAGCCACCGGCGGCACCGAGCTGGCGAATCAGCAGAGGAACCGCCGGTGTCGGACAAAGACCCAAAGTCCACACATCGCGGCCGGCCGCCGTCAAACCGGCTGTCAGGGCAGACACCACCATGCTGCCGCTAGTCCGGGAATCCATCCCGATCAGAACAGGGCCTTCCGCCTGCAGAACTCGACCAACCCAGTAGCCGACCTGAAGGCACAAGGCCGGCGTCAGAACGGTGCCAGCAAGCCCACGGATCCCATCGGTTCCAAAACCCGGCGCAGCTTCACCGAGAGCCGGGCCGATCGGGGAACACGCCTTTTGAACCATGGGTCTCAATCGTGGACAGCACCATACGAAGTGCTTTTAACGCCGCTTCCCAGGAACGTGACAGGTGCAGCTCTGCCCTCATCTGCCCTCAGTCGATGAAAGGGTCGCCATTCCCATCAAGATCATCAGAATGAGTTCTGATCAAGGTTGAGTGTGCTGGCAGGGCCGCGAATCGGAACGCTGCTGCTCCTCTCGGTTGCCAGTCTCAGCGGCTTTGCGGCATGGGGTGGGCAACAACTGCTCAAGAGGCAGCATCAGCCCCTAACACCTGAGCTCTCGCAAGCGCAGCTCTGGCAGCACTACCGCTGGTCTATCGATCCACAGACCCGTCGAGAAGCCGCCTTACTCATGGTGGCCAGAGATGAATCGAATCAACTCCTCAATGGCCAAGGTTGGGGACACGACCCGGTCGCTGCTGTGGTCCTCGAACGGGCAGCACTCACCGCCGCCGCCCAGGGCAAGACAGCAGTGGTTGAACAAACCTGGCAGCGCCTTCTTGATCGCTTTCCCGAAGAGCCCGGCTCCGCCTGGGCTCGCTTGGCTCTTGGCCAGAACAAACCCCTTTATCACCAGCAGCTGCTTCAGCAGCAACCCGCCCACCCAGCAGCGCTGACGTTGGCAGCGGGGGGTGGATCCGAACCGCTGCAGAACCATCAAGGAGCCCTGCACCTGGCCCGCTGGAATGTGCGTTGGCCTGGGGCCCTAGAACAGATGCGTGACGCCTGCCAAGCCACAGGGGCGCAGGCACCGCAGCCCGGGCAACGCCAAACCTTGGCGCAAGCAATGGCGAAACGAGGCCATGCGGAAACAGCGCTGGCCTGTCTCCAGGACGTCGATGCCGCCCCGGAAACCCAACTGGCCATCGGTCGTTCACGGCTGCTGAATGGCGACCCTGACGCGGGCACTACTCAACTGCTGACGCTGGCGCAGACCCATCCAAACCATCCCGCCAGCCTTGAAGCGGCGCAGATCTTGAGCGAACCGCTCTATCCCGAGCCTGGTGTACTGGATGCTCTACCGGCTGCCCTTGAGGAGCGCTCAGCCGCTGTTACCGCGGCCCGTGTGCGACTCGCCGGCGGCGATGGGGCGGATGCCGCCCTGAGCCGCTGGCCCAACGACCCCGAGATCTGGCAACTCCAATGGGACCTGGCCCGCGATGCTTTCCTTGCCGGGAATTGGGAGCGCACCCGCAACCTGTTGGACCGCCGCAGCGAGCAGGGCCCTCTGCCACCACCGTTGGAGGCACGCAGGCTGTTCTGGCTTGGGCTCAGCCACCAGGAACTTGGTGAAACGGAAAAGGCTGAGCGCACCTGGCGCAGCCTGATCAGGTCCTTCCCAGCGGGCTACTACCGATGGCTGGCCATGGATCGCCTTGGGATCTCAGGACCTCTGGATCTGCGCAAACAACACCCGCAGAAGGATCCACAGACCTGGCAACCCCTTAATAGTCAAGACGCCTTCGTGAACACCCTTTGGCGGCTCGGACAGGTGCATGCAGCCTGGGAGATCTGGCAGGCACAGCGTGATCCTGTGATCACGCTCCCACCCGAAGAACGTCTCGCCGAAGGCAGGCTGCGCCTTGCCGTCGGAGACACCTGGATGGGACTGGATCAGCTCTGGTGGCTCAGCCTCCGCTGGCGTGATCCCAGCTGCCAGCAACGGCACCTCCTCCACCGCAGCCAGTTCCCCCGCCTTTTCCACGCTGAGATGGAAGCAGCAGCGCAGGAGGAAGATCTTGAAGCCAATCTGCTGCGAGCGATCGCCAAACAGGAGTCACGCTTTGCACCTGGGGTCGTCTCCCCCGCAGGGGCCGTTGGCGTGATGCAACTGCTTCCATCCACAGCCACGGAGATGGCTGGCGAGCCAACCAGCACGCTGATGCTGCAGGATCCCGCCGACAACATCCAACTGGGAGCGCGATACCTCAACCAATTGCTGGAGCGGTGGGGGAACGACCCCTTTCGCAGTATTGCGAGCTACAACGCCGGGCCGGGCGCCGTCGCCTCATGGCCTCAGCCCACGGATTGGGAAGATGCTGCGCTCTGGGTGGAACGCATTCCATACCCAGAAACACGCTTCTACACCAAGAAAGTGCTCGACAACCTGATCGGCTACTCAGGTGGTGATCAACCCTCCTGCGAAGAGGTTGGCCGTTGGGTTTGGCAGAAGCGTGCCAGCGACGATGCCGCCGATCACGACAGCACTCATCAGGAATAGGCACGTCCTGGCACCTGGCAGGACGCCAATGCGAATCAGATCGAGCCGCGCCAACAGCAAGGCTGAAGCCAGGATCAGAACATCGGTCAGCACATTGAGCTTGAGCAGGTAGATGCCACTGGTAATCACCACCAGCAACGTGACCACCAACGTCATCACCCGGCTGGACGCCATAAGCGTCGACACCTGTCGCAACAGCAAATCCGGCATCGTGCAGAACACGACAACCACCTCGGCTTGAAGCAGCACGAGGCCCCAGAACCAGGCCGAACTCACCCCGTAGAGAGAGGTGAACGTGGGCTGAACAACCTGCCAATGGTTGCCGAGCACAACCGCAACGAGAAACAGCACCGTCAGCAAAGGCGCCCGAACCGGAAGGCTCAGCAGTCTCAGAATTGGCATGGGTGCAAGCTAGCCGCGGGCTTTCTGAGGAGCTGCCAGAGTGATTGAAGCGGTTGAGTCGTAATGACACGCACCCCAGAGTCTTCTCCCCTGGGCACGGCACAGCGGTGGGTGCTTGTGCTGGTCGCGGTTGCTCTCGCCCTGGGTCTGGTGATGTTGCGAGGCGGTATTCAGAGCGAAAGCCCGATGGAGCAGCTGGCGAGACGATCCCTCGACCCGCAGACTGCTTTGAGCAACGGACGTCCCACGCTGATCGAGTTCTACGCCGACTGGTGCCAGGTCTGCAGAGAAATGGCTCCCGCAATGCTGGAACTGGAGCAGAGTTCCCGAGAGCGACTCGATGTTGTTCTGGTGAACGTCGACAATCCCCGTTGGCAAGACCTGGTTGATCGCTACGACGTGAACGGCATTCCTCAGTTAAACCTGTTCAACGCCGAGGGTGAACCAAGGGGCCGATCCCTCGGCCTGCGCAGCTCAGAAGAACTGCAGATCTTGAGTGCTGCACTGCTTGAGAATCAGCCGTTGCCGGCCCTACCTGGCGTTGGGAGCATCAGCCGTCTGCCTGACCCCTCCTCCGCGGACAGCACATTGGCGGGAGTATCGAGCCAACCAACAGCCGGACCTCGCAGCCATGGTTGACACACCTCGCCATGATCACCACAACTCGTCACTCTGACGCTCCCATGGACCGCTTTCGGGTCGATCTGATCGCAGCCACGCCGAACCCGCAGCAATGCATCTATGCGGCCATGCATCAGGACTACAGCGAAGGTTTTGTGGCCGGTGATCGTGCCAGTTGGCCTGATGAACAACGGGCTGGGGAGATCTGCGTCAAACGTCTGCTATCCGGAGAGCGCGGCCATTACGGCCCCATGGAACATGCACAGATCGTGCTGAACGTGGGCTGGTTCCCTCATTCGGTGATGCAGCAGGCCCGCACCCATCGGGTCGGGGTGAGCTTTGATGTGCAATCGATGCGCTATACGGGCGATCGCATCTGCCAAGCAGCGGATGGGGCCCTAGAGCTTGAAGAGGTGTTTTATTTGCGGCCCGCCGGCGACTACAGCGACAGGCAGGGCAAGAAATATGCCTACACCGAAGAGCTGCGCAACCAGGATCTTGACCTGTGCCGAAGCGCTGCCGAGCGATACAGGGATCTTCTCCAAGCTGGCTTCTCTGAGGAGCACGCCCGCGGCATCCTTCCGTTCGACTATCGCCAGCACTTTGTGGTGAGCTTCAGTTTGCGCGCGTTTCTCCACTTCATGGATCTACGGGCCAAACTCGATGCACAACTCGAGATACGCCAGCTCTGCGATCTGATGTGGCCCCACATGGTGGATTGGGCTCCTGAGTTCGCCGCCTGGTACGAAAAAAGCAGGCTGCATCGAGCACGACTGGCCCCTTAAACCGGGGAGATCTAAACCTTGGCGAGCGTTACACGTTCGGGCTGGTGCTGGTATTTGCCCTGTCGATCGCTGTAGGTGGTCGCACAGGGATCACCCTCAAAAAACAAAAGCTGACAGATGCCTTCATCGGCATAGATCCGGCAGTCAGCACCTGAGCTATTGCTGAATTCAAGGGTGAGGTGCCCTTCCCAGCTGGCTTCCGCCGGGGTGGTATTCACAATGATTCCAAGGCGGGCATAGGTGCTCTTGCCCAAACAGATCACAGTGATATTGGGAGGAACACGAAGCTTTTCAAGCGCCACGCCAAGGCCATAGGAGTGGGCCGGAAGAATGAAATAGCGACCGTCCTCATCTTCATGGAGAGGAGTGGGCTCGAGATTGGCCGGATTGAACCGCTTGGGATTCATCACCGTGCCGGGAACGTGCCGGAAGATCAAAAATTCCTGAGGAGACAGGCGTAGGTCGTAGCCGTAGGAGGAGCAACCAAAGCTCAGCACCGGACGCAGCTTCTGCTCCGGATCCAGATGACGGACGAGGCCGCTCTGGAATGGCTCGATCATTCCCTGCCCAGCCTGTTCAGTGATCCAGCGATCGCACTTGAGCATCAGAAACCTCGGCGCAACTCCGTGACTTGATCTGCCATCTCCACCACGCCGGAGGGGATCGCAGGTCCTGTGATGATCACATCCATCGAGGCCGGCCGCTGCTCGAGAGCTTCAATCACGTCCGCTTCATCGAGATAACCGAAGGCCACAGCAAGGCCGATTTCATCCAGGACCAACTGGTCGAGATCTCCCTGAATCAAATGCTGACGACAGATGGACCAAACGGCAGCAACCGCCTCGGCACCGCCGGGGTGATTCGGCGAGGAGAGGCAGAGAGGCACCTCAGGCCGCAGCCAGACCAGTCCTCCACAAAGTTGGACGCGACCTGCGGGCCCCTGCTGCACGCCCCCTTTGAGGAACTGACTGATCAGAACACGACTGCCCAGACCAGCGGCACGCATCGCTTGACTCAGAACACTGGCGAAACTGCCGCGATAGGGCGCCGTGTGCACCTGCAGCTGCCCTTCGGGAGCCACCAGATACAGCGGTGGAGGATCTGCAACAGGTGGCAGGGACCTGAATCCGGCCCGCTGCAAAGCCTGCTGATCCCGATCCAGAGAGCTCTGGAACGCTTGGGGGTCGGCAAGGCTTGTGGTCATCACGGCAACATCCGTCCGGGTGATCCCGGCAAGACCTTGAATGTAGCGGCGAGATGACATTCCACAAGTGCATTGACACCACCCATGGTGTTTGGACGGGCGAGAACCAACCGCCTGCGAGGCTTGAAGAACTGCACACCACCGATGAGCCAACCCGCTGGAAGCCGCACCGATGGCCGTCGCCCTGAGCAGTTACGACCGTTCTCGGTGACCTGGAATCCCATGGGTTTTGCTTTGAGCTCCCTTGTGGTTCACACCGGCCGAACCGCTGTTCTGTGCAGCGTCTGCCTGGAGGACAACGTTCCCCGCTGGCGGAAGGGAGAAGGGTTGGGGTGGGTCAGCGCCGAATACCGGCTGCTGCCGGGATCCACGCCGCAGCGGCAATCACGGGAGCTCATGAAATTGTCGGGCCGCACGCAGGAGATTCAACGGTTGATCGGCCGAAGCCTTCGCGCTGTGATCGACATGAAGCGTCTTGGAGAGCGCACCTTGCTGATCGACTGCGATGTGATCCAGGCCGACGCCGGAACACGGACAGCATCCATCACCGGAGCTTGGCTCGGCCTTGAGCAAGCCTGCCTTTCACTCGTGGATGAGGGGATTCTGGAGCAATCGCCACTGGTCGACCAGTTGGCGGCCGTGTCCGTCGGCCTGGTGAATGGCCAGGCCTTGCTGGATCTGGACTACAGCGAAGACAGCAGAGCTGAGGTGGACCTGAATGTTGTGCAGGCTGGCGATGGTCGCCTTTTGGAGATCCAGGGAACTGCAGAGGGGGCGCCCTTCAGCCGCAGCCAGCTCAATGAATTACTGGATCTGGCTGAGCCTGGATTGACTTCGCTGATGCAGGCGCAACGCCAAGCCATGAACGAGCACACCAGAGTTACGTAATAACCGCTACACGGCGGCCACCGTTAGCTCCGTAGCTTCGCCTCACCAGGGGGTTGTCATGACCAGTAGCCGAGGTTTCAGCCGATACACCCCGCAGATGGTGGCCCCAACCCCAAGCACAGAACCGGCCAACCGCTCCCTCTTGGAAATCATCCGGGATCTGGACGGCGCAAGCAGCGAATTGGTGGACCGCAACAAGACCATCTTTTTCCCTGGAGATCCTGCTGAACGGGTCTATCTGATCCGCCGCGGAGCTGTCCGTCTCTCCCGCGTCTACGAGTCAGGAGAAGAGATCACAGTGGCCTTGCTCCGCGAAAACAGCCTCTTCGGGGTACTGTCGTTGCTGACCGGTCAACGATCTGATCGTTTTTACCACGCCGTAGCCTTCACCAGAGTCGAGATGGTGACGGCGCCAGCGACATCCGTGAAGGCGGCGATAGAGGCGGATACCAGCGTTGGCCTGCGCTTGCTGCAGGGCCTGTCCAGTCGGATTCTTCAAACCGAAACGATGATCGAAACGCTGACCCACAGGGACATGTCATCCCGACTGGTGAGCTTTCTGCTTGTGCTGTGCAGGGATTTCGGCGTAGCGGATGAACTGGGAATCACCATCGACCTGCGCCTGTCCCATCAGGCCATCGCCGAAGCGATTGGCTCAACGCGCGTGACAATCACACGTCTGCTGGGAGACTTGCGTCAATCCGGTCTGGTTCAGATTGACCGCAAAAAAATCACCGTTCTGGATCCAATCGCTCTGGCCAAACGATTCAGCTAGTCAACACCTCAACCCACAGGTGCAGCCATGAGTGGCTGGGCACTGATCCTGGTTCTGCTGGTGCTCGGAGGCGTTCTGTCGACCCTTGGTGACCGGCTGGGAAGTCGTGTCGGCAAGGCCCGCCTGAGTCTGTTCAAGATGCGGCCGCGACGGACCGCCGTTCTGATCACGGTGCTGACCGGCAGCCTGATCAGCGCACTGTCGCTCGGCCTGCTGCTGCTGGTGAGCCGCCAACTGCGAGTGGGCCTGTTTGAACTGGATGCTCTGCAAGACCGGCTCCAGGACAGTCGACGGCAACTCGATGCAGCCGAACGAGAAAGGGAAGAGACCCGAAAAGAAACCAACCGGATCGCCGCTGAGCTCAAGCAGTCGCAGCAACGGGCTGACATCCTGCGCCGCGAACTGGCTCCTCTGCAGAACGAACGCGCCCAACTCGAGGCAGAACGTGAGCGTCTGAGCCAGGACATCGCCTCCCGCGATGCAGATATCCAGCGCACGGAGGCCGAATTGAACAGCGTGCGGAGCCGCATCCGAGCTGGCGAGCAGGAACTCAAGGAACTCGAATTCAACCTGGTCGCCCTGAGGCGTGGATCAGTGGTGATCAGTAGCGGACAGACCTTGGCGAGAGCAACGGTTCGTCTCGATGCTCCGGATCAAGCAAAACAGGTTGTCGACCGGCTGCTTCAAGAGGCCAATATCAACGCCTACGGCAAGGTGAGGCCTGGGGAAGCACCCGAACGACAGTTGATCCGCGTTCCTCGAAGTGACGTGGAACGTCTGCAGAACATCATCCGCAAGCCTGACACTTGGGTGATCTCGCTGCGCTCCGCCACCAATGTGCTGCGTGGTGAAACGGCGGTGTACGCCTTCCCCGAAGTGCGTCCCAACCGCCCGGTGGTGCAAAGCGGTGACGTGCTGGCGACCACCACACTGCAAACGGATGAACGCACACCGGAGGGCATTCGAACGAGACTGAACCTTCTCTTGGCCTCGGCCTACGCCGAGGTGCAACGGCGAGGATCCCTTACGGAAGGACTGCAGTTCGATGGATCCGCACTCTCCCAACTGGCCCAGACATTGCTGGAGGGACCCAACCAAAGCATGGTCTTGAAGGTGATTGCCGCAGGGATCAGCGACAGCGCCGATCCTGTGGTGGTCACGGTTGAGGCATCCCCATGAAGCGAGTGGCCGTGCTCGACCCAGGCCGTTGCAAATGTGGCCTTGTGCTGGCCGATCTTCAGCGTGGTCTTGTCAGCGAGGGCCATGTTCTGAGCCCAGAGGCCGTGGAACCCTGGCTCGAGCAGTGGAATCAAGACCAACCTCTCGATCGCATCCTGATTGGCGACGGAACAGGAAGCCAAGCGTGGATCAAGCGGCTGGAACGCCTCGGCAGCCTCAGCGTGATTCCGGAGCAGGGAACCACCCTTCGGGCAAGACAGCGTTACTGGACGCTGTGGCCTGCACGGGGTTGGCGCCGAGTGCTGCCGAAAGGGCTGCGCATTCCACCGGTGGACCTGGATGCTGTTGCCGCCTTAGTCATGCTGGAAGAGCACTTGGGTTGCCGCCTGCAATGGCCAGAGCCTGCACCCACGTTCTTGCTCAAAACCTGGCCCTGACCATGAAGGTGTAGTCACCTCCTGGTTCGAGCTTGTAATCAGAACGCACCAGGAACCGCCGCAAGGCATCCTCGATCAGGGCACGTCCTAAGGACGGCTCCACCATCAACTCGCCGCGGTCAAACGCCCAGGAAAACTGCCACTCGAAGCCTCCGGCAGAGACCTCACCCTCCACACATTTTGCCTGAAAACATTGGCGAAGCACCCGGAGATGGGCTGTTGTCGCCGGAAGAGCCGGCATCAGTCGTCGGACTCCAGGTCGTAGCGAAACCCGTTGATCCAGGTCCCAGCACGCTCAAAACTCTGACGTTGAAGACGATGAATCCCTTCCAGGACAGCATCCAAGACAGCGCCGACACAGGGTTGCTCCAGCTTGCTAAAGGGACCAAGCACGTGAGACACCGTTCGGGCACGACGCTCGGCAGGGTTCTCAGCCGGAGCACCAATCCCGATCCGCAGCCTGGGGAACGCCTGGGTGCCGAGATGCTGAATGGTGCTACGCAGTCCGTTGTGACCACCAGCACTGCCTTGAGCACGCAGCCGCAAACGGCCAAGGGGGAGATCCATGTCGTCCACCAGCACCAGCAGTTGATGAGGCTCGAGGCCAAACCAATCGAGCGCAGCACGAATTGCACGACCGCTGTCGTTCATATAGGTCTGCGGCATGAGGAGGCGCAAACGCTGATCACCCACCCCTGTGTCGGCCGCCAAGCCATGCAATTTGGCTTGCTGCCTAAAGCTGAATCCGGAACGCTCCGCAAAAAGCTCCAAAGCCATGAAGCCGATGTTGTGGCGGGTGCCCGTGTATTTCGTGCCGGGGTTTCCGAGTCCCACGACAAGTTTGAGATCGGTGGTCATACCACTGCGGCGACTCAGTAGTGGCGACTCAGTCGCCTGGGGGGAGTTCTTCGACCGGTTTGGCAGCGTCCGCTGGCACCTCCGGATCTGCCATGGCTTTGTTGATCTCGCGTTCAAATTCCTTGGACGCAGATTGGAATCCCTTCAGGGTCTTCCCCAACGTGCGTCCAAGCTCTGGCAAGCGCTTCGGGCCGAAAACCAATAACGCAACGGCGCCGATAACCGCCATTTCGGGGAGACCGACGCCGAAGATATTCATGGATTGAGATCAGCCGAGGCCGTTCCAGTTCACGTTGATGCCCTCAAGGATGAGGGACTTGTTGTAAAGCTGAAGGATCACCAGCAGGAACACCAAGAAAAGCACCATGAAGATGCCCATCACGGGTGTGGTGCCCCATCCGGGAACCACCTTGCCGTACTCGGAGTTCAGAGGGCGGAGAAGGTCTCCCAGACGGGTGCGTTGGGCCATGACGACGCTAGGTCTCGGGTGGTTTGAAGTCCCGATACTGTAGGGGCCGACTCCGGTTAGGGGTCGATCCTGTCGAGAGATGTGATGGAAACTTCGTCCCCAGCCCTGTCTGTTGCCATCGGTGTGCTCGCCGTTTTGTTCGGACTCACCGGTTTTGGTGTGTACCAGGCCTTTGGTCCGCCATCAAAAGCTCTCGATGACCCGTTTGACGATCACGAGGACTGAGACAGCACCAGAGACACGAGCTCTCCGGGAGCGATCACCACTTCATCTGTTGCAGTTGAGTCGACCTGAGAGCGAACGCGCCAGCCTGAACCGGGGGCCCATCTACAGCGAGCAGATCCAGCGTTCATCAGCTTCAGCAAGCAGTCACTGCCATTCCGCTGAAGAGCAACCGGCGTGAGCTGATTCGGGAGCGATGGGAACCACTGACGCAGCTCAGCGGGCAGAGGTGCACAACAACCCGGCTCGCGAAATGCAATCGCAGCCTGCGGTACACCGGCATCACCCCAGGAGCCTGACAACGGCATGAGAGCAAGACGCTGGCGATGCCAGCCCTGATCAGCACTGGGATCAGGCCAGGTTGGACCGCGCAGCAGCGAAATGCCCAGTCGTGATGGAGACCAATCAACCCCCTGAGGACCATCCAGCAACACAGCCAACCCACCTCCAGGAGCCGCCGACTGAGAGGCGAACCAAGAGATCACAGGGACTTCCCAACGGGCTTTTTCCCGAGGTGTCATCGGCTCAGCGGGGCGTTCGATCACCCCTCCACTGGTGTCGGCACCGATCCGAACGGCGCGAGTCGCCAGCGGCAGGTCCAGGCGCAACAACTCGTGGGTCTGGCACCAGTCGATGCTGCAGATCAGCTCCAGCCAAGGCGTATCGGCCTTCAGCCGCAGGTCCAGGCGCATGGAACTGGCGCCAATTTTGCGCCTCAGCACCAAATGGGCGACCAGAGGACCCTTGTCGAGCCATTGCAACGATCCCGTTGAGTCAACACCCAGGGGATTGGAACGGTAACCAGCAGCCAGATCCCAGGCATCCCAAAATTCTCCGCGGTCTCGGTAGCGCTCGAGCTGCAGCGGCGCCGACAACTGCTCTCTTCCATCACGACCCCTTAAAGCAAGGAGTCCGGCTGCGGAGACCTCAAGTTCAACCAAATCATTACCCAGACGCCAGGCTCCCGACCCCAGCGACGCGATGACCACGGGGTGTCGGGGTTCAGCAGCACAGTGCTTCAACCCTGGTTCACGCCTGAGGGGCACAGAGCAACTGCCTTGCTGACGTGGCAACTGCACCCAGGTTCCACCAACCGCAGCAGCCTGCTGGGGCAGTGAAACGGCATCGACCGACCACGATCCAGCTGGAAGGCGAACCAGTGGTGACCAAGAGGCCAAAGGTTGCAGACCCCACCAACTCCAGTCCACCGCGGAGTCATTCGCACGGGGCAGCCTTGCCAGCCTCCGGTCACGTTCCTGGCGGGCCTGGCGCCGAGCCAAGCACCAGACCGGTTCCGCCTGCTCAAACACCTCCGGGATCGAAGTTCCCGGAAGGATGTCGTGAAACTGCTGGAACAACAGCGGACGCCAATCGCTGCTGCCGCTGTCCTGACCAGCGAGTGCCAACAGGGCCGAAGCAGCGTCGGCTTCCCGCAAAAGCCGCTCCAGCGTGCGGTTGTGACGCTTCTGATCTGGCCGGCTGGTGGCGCAGCCGCGGTGCAACTCCAGAAACAGCTCATCACGCCACACCGGCCAGGCCTGATCGCCCCGCTCCAGCTCCGTCAGGAACTCACGCACCGTGCCGGCATGGGTAGGCAACGCATTCGTTTGCCCCTCCCAGAGCTCGATCTGCTCCAGCAACTCGTCGGTAGGACCACCACCGTGATCTCCAACACCAGGGATCCAGAGCGCCGTTTTTAGCCCCGTGGCCTCATGCCATGCACGCTGCTCCACCAACATCTCCACGGGGTCAGCACGACGCCCGATCGGCGGCAGCATCAGGCTGCGCAGTTCGGATCGTCCCCGTCCACGCCAACGGAACACACGGTGCGGGAAGGGGTTCTCGGCATTCCAGGCCAGCTTGTGCGTACAGAACCAGCGCACACCGTTGGCTGCAGCCACCGCAGGCAACCCTGCCGCGAAGCCAAAGCTGTCTGGCAGCCAGGCCAATTCATGGGCCCATTCCGGGAAGCGGCGACGGCTGTCGTCCTGACCAAAAGCGAATTGATTCCACAGCGACGCCGTGCTGACCAGAACGCAGTCCGTCTCCACCCAGGGACCATTAATCGGCTCCCAGCGGCCGGCGCGGCTGGCCTCCTGGATCTCAGCAAACAGAGCAGGGCGATGCTGCTCCATCCAGGCGTAAAGCGCCGGCGTGGAATGGGCAAAGCGCAGCTCTGGCCAGCGCCGCATCAGAGCTAATGCCGATCGAAAGGTGCGTTCAGCGGCCTGCCAGGTATCGGCAACCGGCCAGAGCCAGGCCAGATCCAAATGGGCATGACCGAGCCAATGCATTGAACCTCCAGGGGTTGCCGCCTGGTGCAGGTGCGTCGCGACAGCGACCTGAGCCTCAACACCGCTGGGGTCCAGAACCGCCCAATGCGGCGGCAGATCACCATCCGCTGCCAGATGCAGTTCCAACGCCGAGGGGAGCAGCGTGCCCTCTGGATCCGCCCCCCCAGATTGCGGCTCGAGGTCCAGATGGCTGCTGATCAGAGCTCCATCGTCATGCAGTGGGCTGCGAAGCTCCAAAACAAGATGCAGCGCAGACCCCTGGCGGCATCGCTCGGGGAGAGGCCAGCGACAGGCGGTATCGAACAGATCCCCTTCATGGACCAGCACGTCGTCAACCCATAGCCGCATGTGCTCAGCCCACCAGCTCAGCACCAGCCGTGCGCGGCAAGACTCCCTGTTGCACCAGCCATCTGGCCAGGACAACCGCTGCTCAAGACGCAGCCATTGACGCCCCCTTGGCCAGATCAGCAGACCACGTTTGGCCCAGTCCGGGCGATGGGTCGATCCCCAGGTTTCATCAAGAAAAAAACCGGCCTTGGCAGACCCTGACCGTCGCCAATCAGCACGCAGATCACGACGCGACCGACTGCGAAACGTTTCAATCCACTCCGATCGAGCGACCTGTTCAGGGTTCATTCCCCAGCTAACGCTGTCATGCCCCATAAGATGATGCCCTTCTCACAGACGCCGGTCGGTCTCCATGCTCGCCCTCAAGATCTCCGTCTATTCGGTCGTCTTCTTTTTCATCGGCATTTTCGTGTTCGGGTTCCTTGCGAGTGATCCAAGCCGCACTCCCAGCCGCAAAGACCTCGAAGATTGAGTGACCCTCTTGAACAGACCGCGCAACGCACTGGTCTGATCAAGGCTGGATCCTGGGGCTGAGCTGGCAGGATCGTGGCCCGCAGCAGGATTGCCTTGGGGGCTCATCGCCTTCTCTTCGCACTGACTGGAACCCTGATTACAGGATCGGTCTCGGCATTGCCAGTTTCAGCCTCTTCGGCTGAACAGACCTCTTCGGCTGTTGCACCAGCACCTGCTCATCTGAAGATCCAGGCAGATCGTCAGTACAGCGATCGCAACACCAAGGCCACAATCGCCGAAGGCAACGTCAGCATTCAGCTTGGAAACGCTGAACTGCGCGCCGATCGGATTGAATTCGATGCTGGCTTCCGCACGCTCTATGCCCGCGGTGCCGTGCGTTTAAGACGCGGCAAGCAATATTTTCAAGCGTCAAGCTTCCGCTACAACCTCGTCCAAAACGAAGGTCAACTCAATGATGTCTACGGGGTCATCGACCTAGAGGAGCCCCTCTCCAATCCGTTTACAACCTCTCTCACAACATCCCCAGCAACTGAGAAACGGCCTGAGACACCATCTGAGTCGCCGTCAAAGACTTCCTTCACAGAAGACACCCCAGAGAACAACGAAGACATGCCTCCGGTGGCCTGTCCTCCTCTCCTCCCTCCGGTACCCGACTGGCATCCACAACCCTGGGCAGTCACGGCCTGGGGAGGCCAGATGATCGACTCCGCCTTCGGAGACACCTTCATGTTCAACGGTCGAATGCGACCGGAAGCCGTGCTGGGCTTAGGCGTGCAAAGGCGAATCATGCGCGCTGGACCACTGGCCATCGAACTTGAGGCTGACCTGTTCAGCCACATGGCCAAGCAGCAACAGGGCGGCGAATTCAACCAAAGCAACCCCTATGCCGACCTACCCCCACAAGGCTTCGGCGAAGGGGTCCTGGGGATCGGAGCGCGGGTCTGGGTTCAGCCGTGGCTGAGCCTCAGCTTCGTGGAAGGCATCAGTTACAACAGCGACGTCAGCCTTTACGAGAAAACGTTCCGCGAGAACTACACCCAACTGCTGAACTATCTCGGCTTCGAGGTCGAGGCCGCTGTCTCCTCCGACCTGTCACTCGTCGGCCGAATTCACCACCGCTCCGGTGCGTTCGGTACCTATGGAGGGGTCAGCGAAGGCAGCAATGCCTACTTGCTCGGCCTGCGCTACCGCTGGGGACGGGACACACCCCAGCCGGAGAGCGCCATGATGCCTCCCCTGCCGGAGTGTGCAGATCCGGATCGCGACCATCGCGTCAAGCCTTCCTCCCTCTCTGACCGCCTCGACTCCATTGCCCTCGGTGACGGCGGTTACCCCCAGCGCCATGTCTCCAGTGATGGCAAAACCGAACAGGAACCGATTCCCCCGGCCCAGCAGCAAGCCATGCGGACGGAGGCAATTGCCAAGATCGACCAGCGCGTCTCGGAGATCGACTTCCAGGGCAGCTTCAGCATCGAACGACGCAGCGGCATCCCAGTTCAACGCCAGAATTCCTCAATTAGGGATGAAAACCGCTTTGGTGTGGTCAAAGTTCCTCAACTCAAGCGTCTGGGAAGCACAAATCTCCTTAATGGCACGATCAGCCGCTGGAGAATCCAGGCTTCGAAGGTCTTGATCACGGCGGATGGCTGGCAAGCCGACCGCATGGGATTCAGCAACGATCCGTTCACCCCGGCTCAAACCAGGATCGATGCAGAGGATGTGATTGCCAGGGAACAAGCCAATGGTGATGTGCTGATCTCGGCGCGTCGCAACCGCCTGATCGTCGAAGAGCGACTGCCCATCCCTGTGACACGTCGACAGCTCATCCAGAAGGAGGAGGAAGTTGAGAACCGTCTGGTTGTTGGCATCGACAACAAAGACCGCGGCGGCCTTTTTGTGGGACGCAACCTCAAGCCTCTAACCATCGGTACCAGCACGGAGCTATCCCTTCAGCCGCAGTTCATGCTCCAGCGCGCCATGGATGGCGATTTCAACAGCGCCGGTGATTTGTTTGGCTTAGACGCCAAACTTCGTGGCCGGTACGGGGATTACAGACTGAGCGCCGACGCCGACATGAGCAGCTTTGATCCCGATGACATCCTCAGCGCAAGTCGCTTCTGGGGAAGCTTCGGCAGAGATATCGACCTGGGCAGCTTGGGCGTACTGGAAACCAAACTTTTCGGGGCTTACCGCTATCGCACCTGGAATGGCTCCCTGGGTGAGACCGACATCAATGCGGCCTATGGCGTCTACGCCCAGACCCGGGGCAGCTGGTCGACAGGGGACATGGATCACAACTATCTGATTCGAGGTGCCATCGGTGACTACGACGCCGATCGCTTCAACAGCAACCGCCCCTTACGTACTGGGCGTGGCAGCTTGTATGCCTCAATCACCAGCCAGATTCCCCTGTTGAAAGGGAACACAGCGGAGCTAATTCCAACGGCGGCCTATCGCTATTCCCCCGTTGCAATTGTTCCCGGGTTAAGTCTGAACACCAACGTCAACACTTCGGTGGCTGTTTATGGCGATGGACGTCACCAAGAGACTCTGAGCCTCAGCGGAGGGCCCACCATCACCCTGGGCACCTTCAGCAAGCCTTTCCTCGATTTCACACAGATCTCGATCGTGGGCAGCGGCTCCCTGAAAAACGGCAACAGCCCCTTCGCCTTTGATCGGAATGTCGATCTCGCCACCCTTGGGATCGGGCTCACCCAGCAGATCGTGGGGCCGGTCGTGCTGAGTACAGGCGTCAGTTACAACGTCGACCCCGGTTCGGAGTACTACGGCAAAACGGTCAACTCGAACGTCGAACTGCGCTGGCAACGTCGCAGTTACGACGTCGGGATCTACTTCAATCCCTACGAAGGTATTGGTGGCGTCCGCTTCCGTCTCAACGACTTTGGCTTTAAAGGCACAGGAGTGCCGTTTGTGCCTTACACCCCGACGAACTGGATGGAGACGAGCAACTCGGATCGACCCTTCTGATCAGTCACCGCCGCCGATGATCAGATCACTTCCGAGCAGTGAAGCACCGGCATAACGCATGCCGGTGGTCCGAACGTTTGGCGCATAGGCATTGATCACCTGAGCGTCCCGCAGATCGGCATTGCGCAGATCCACACCAGACAGCTCTGCATTGGTGAGGTTGGCTCCCCGAAGGTCAGCTTCTTGCAGCAGGGCCCCCGTCAGATCAGCACCTTCAAGATTCGCCTCCCTGAGATCGGCTCCGCGGAAATCGCTTCCCCGAAAATCAGCGCCGATGAGGTGAGCCTGACGGAAATCCGCATGGCGTAGGTCACAACCAGGACAGCTGCGATCCAAGGGATCGTGGGGCTGGACCTGAAGCGGCATGGCACCTGCGGGACCGACACCGACAAGAACCAACAACGGCAACAACAACCGCGACAACGAATGAGCCATCAACACGCAACCTCCTGTCTCTTTCATAGACACAGGAGTCGCGCTTGACCGTCAATTGGCGGCGAATTGGTTGATGTACGGCAGTGATTGCATCAACGCTGCGACCTGAGGGCCATGGTCCAGAAGCTGGGACGTGGCATCCCAGCGACCGCTGCGCAGCATGTCCAATGGGCCGGCATCGATCGACACAGGCCAGCTGGACTCCGCCGACGTCAATTGCAAACCAGCAAGATCCAGCTGCCACGAGCCACCTGGTTCACGAGACACCTGCGCCTGAATCGCCTTGATCTCATCCGGCGCAGCCGTTGCACAGGGAATGCCCAGAGCGAGGCAGTTGCCATAGAAAATCTCGGCAAAACTGACACCGACCACTGCACGGATTCCCCAGCGCATCAACGCCTGGGGTGCATGCTCACGGCTGGAACCGCAGCCGAAATTGCCATTCACCACCAGGATCGAGGCACCCTGATAACGGACCTGATCAAAGGGATGCTCGCCGGAGAGTTCCAGACGGTCATCTGCAAACACCTGGTCGCCCAGCGCCTCGAAACTGACGCATTTAAGAAACCGTGCCGGAATAATCCGATCCGTATCGATGTCTTCGCCTGGAACGGCAATGGCCGTTCCACTCACATGCTGAACAGGACCAGTCGGGAAGAGAGCCATCACGATGCGGACGGAGAAATCAAAGTACGGACATCAGTCACACGACCATTCACGGCAGCAGCGGCCACCATCGCTGGACTCATCAACAACGTCCGCCCACTGGCCGATCCCTGCCGACCCTTGAAATTTCGATTGCTGGAGCTGGCGCTGATCTGGCGTCCCTCCAATCGGTCCGGATTCATGGCCAGACACATCGAACAACCAGGCTCCCGCCACTCGAAGCCTGCGGCACGGAACACCGCATCCAGCCCTTCCGCTTCAGCGGCTTTTGCCACCTGCTCCGAGCCGGGAACCACAAACGCCTTGATGCCCTCAGCCACCTGGCGCCCACGGGCCACATCGGCAGCGGCACGGAGATCGCTGAGACGACCATTGGTGCAGCTGCCGATGAAACAGACATCCACAGGGACTCCAGCAATGGCCGTTCCTGGCTGGAGATCCATATAGCGGTAGGCCTCCTCCGCGATCGGACGCTCCCCTGAATCCAGCTGATCGAGGCTGGGAACCGTTTCATCGATCCCCAATCCCTGGCCGGGAGTGATGCCCCAGGTCACCGTGGGTGGAATCGCAGCCGCATCGAAGACCACCTCATCGTCGACCGTTGCATCGGGGTCGGTGGACAGGGAGCTCCACCAGGAGACAGCGCGGGTCCAGGCATCACCCTCCGGGGCATGGGGACGACCTTTCAGATAGTCAAAGGTGATCTGGTCAGGATTGACGTAACCGCAACGGGCTCCACCCTCGATCGCCATGTTGCAGAGGGTCATCCGCTCTTCCATGGACAGCGCCTCGATCGCAGGCCCTGCGAACTCATAGGCGTAACCAACGCCGCCTTTCACGCCAAGGCGGCGAATCACATGAAGGATCAGATCCTTGGCAGACACCCCCTCCGACAGGAGGCCATTCACCTGAATTCGGCGCACCTTGAGCTTGTTCATGGCCAGGCTCTGGCTGGCAAGCACATCGCGGACCTGACTGGTCCCGATTCCGAAGGCGATCGCCCCGAAGGCGCCATGGGTGGAGGTGTGGGAGTCACCGCAAGCCACCGTCATCCCCGGCTGGGTCAGACCGAGCTCCGGGGCAATCACATGAACGATGCCCTGCCTTCCGCTGCCGATGTTGTTGAGAGGAATGCCGTACTCCTGACAGTTCCACTCCAAGGTGCTGAGCATCTCCTCCGCCAACGGGTCGGCGAACGGACGTTGCTGGGAGGTGGTTGGCACAATGTGATCCACCGTGGCCACCGTGCGCTCGGGACAACGCACCGTCAGGCCCTTGTCCTTCAGAGCCGAGAACGCCTGGGGACTAGTGACCTCATGGATGAGATGAAGACCGACAAACAATTGGGTGGATCCGCCGGGAAGCTCCGCCACCCGATGCAGATCCCACACCTTGTCGTAGAGGGTGCCGGAACTCAACTGTTCAGCCGCAAGAACCGTCGACCCTAAACCTGAGCGAGCAAGCGCAGACGAAGACGGTCTAAGCCGCGGATCACGCTCAACCTCTGAATAGCCGCCCGGCCACGGCGCTCACCGAAGCGGTGCACCCAAGCCTCACAACCATGGGAGCCGGCCAAGGCAAGGTGCACCAAGCCCACAGGCTTCTCGGCGCTTCCACCTCCAGGCCCGGCAATTCCACTCACCGCAATCGCCCAGTCACAATTCAGGCGCTCCCTGGCTCCCCGGGCCATCGCTTCGACCACTGGCTGCGAGACAGCACCGTGGGTCATGAGCAGATCCGTCGACACCCCAAGCAGGCCCTGTTTCACCGCGTTGCTATAGGCGATGACGCCACCCTGAAAAACCGATGAGGAGCCTGCAACAGCTGTGAGAGCCGCCGCCAGTGCGCCTCCGGTGCATGATTCAGCCACCGCCAGAGACTGATCCTGTTGCTTGAGAAGGCTGATCACCACCGACGCCAGGCTGTCCTCATCCACGCCGTAGCAGTGGTCCCCTGTGCGACGGCGCAGCTCCGCTTCAAGCGGCACCAGCATCTGAGCGGCAGCATCGGCACTCGGTGCACAAGCTGTGAGCCGTAATTTCACGTCTCCGAGGGAGGCGTAGGGAGCCACCGTTGGGTTGGTGGAGGCCAACAGATCCGCAACACGCTCGGCCAGATCGGATTCACCAATGCCGCTGAAGCGAAGTTGACGGCTAACAAATATCCCGGTGACACCACCATGCGCTTGGAGCCACGGGACGGCCGTCTCCGCCCACATTGCCTGCATCTCCGAGGGCACCCCTGGAAAGGTGAGGATGGTGAAATCCGGTCGCGGCGACCAGATCATCCCGGGAGCCGAGCCCTTTGGATTGGGAAGAACCTCAGCCCCGCGGGGGAGAAAAGCCTGGCTGCGATTGCTGGGAGCCACCGGCCGGCCTCCCGCTGATAACTTGCGCTGGATCTCCAGCCAGAGCTCTGGACGTTCCTCCAGAGGAGTCTCGAAGGCAGCAGCAAGGGCATCTGTGGTGAGGTCATCCGGCGTGGGGCCCAAACCGCCTGTCGTCACCAGAACCCTGCAACGCTGCGACGCCTCACGCACGGCGGAAACCAAGCGGTCTTTGTTGTCGCCGACGACAGTCTGGCGGTAATGCGGCAACCCCAAACCAGCCAACTGTTCAGCGATCCATCGGGCATTGCCATTGAGGATGTCGCCCAACAGCAACTCCGTGCCCACACACAGAACTTCAACGCCCGATTCAGCCACGCGGCTTCCCAAGGGCAGCAGGGTCTACGGGTGTGGCACGCGGCGTGGTGCTCATCAGGGCCCGCTCGTGTTGCAGCTGGCGCCGACTAATCACGACCGTGGCCACCAGGATGGCTGTGGCAAGAGCCAGCCAGAGGAAGCGCATCTCAGCGTTGGCCACTACCAGGGCAAGGGCTGCGAGCCACTGGGTGAAGACGTAGATCAACAGAACCGTGCGCCGATGACTGAACCCGGCACGAAGCAAACGGTGATGGAGGTGACGGCGGTCGGGATAGAAGGGAGAGCGGCCTTCCCGCAGCCGGCCCATGATGACGGCTGACATGTCGGCCAGCGGCAGCGAGAGAATCAGGAGCGGCAGCAGCAAGCTGACGGTTGTGAGCCCCTTGGCGGGTCCCACGATGCTGACGGCAGCGAGGGTGAACCCGAGGAAGTAGGAACCCCCATCGCCCATGAAAATCCGGGCTGGGTTGAAGTTATGTCGCAAGAAACCAAGGCAGCAGCCAGCCAGTGCAGCGGCCAGGAATCCAGCGGCCACCTGATGGAGCGAAAAGCTGACGGACACCAGTCCGACAGCGGCAATGCCAGCAACCCCAGCGGCGAGGCCATCAAGGCCATCCAACCAGTTGATGGCATTTGTGATCCCCACCAGCCAAACAACGGTCGCCAGAAGGCTGAGGCCGTCAGGCAAGGCAATCGGACCCGCGGAAGCGGTGAGCCAGGGAAGATCGATTGCTCCAATCCGAACGCCCTGGCTCCAAACCGCACAAGCCACGGCGACCTGCCCAGCCAGCCGAGGCCACGGGGAAAGAGCGAAGAGGTCATCCGCCAAGCCGATCAGAAAAAAGCAGAGCGAACCGGCCAGGGTGCTCCAAATCAGTTGATCCCTTGCCGGAGCAAGCAGTCCGAAGCCCCCCATCGACCAGACTGCCGCTAAGGCCAGACAAAAACCCAGCACCATGGCAACTCCCCCAAGTCTCACCATGGGGGTGATGTGCTGCTTGCGCTCATCGGGCTGATCGGTCCACCCGAAGCGAAGACCCAGCCTTCGCACCCGGGGCACCAGCACCGTGGTGATCACCGCGGCCAGAAGGAAACTGACCGAGGCAACCGCAATAGGGCTGGCCAAGAGATTCACGAAAGCTCCGAGGAAGAGACGGTCCCCCGGTCAGAAGGAGTAATTCCAATCCTAAAGAGCTTGCAACCCGCACACCAGAACCCACCCAAGCTGCTTCGAGCGGAAGGGCCGAACCTCACGCCAGAACAGGCTGCTTGCTATCGGCGTAGAGCGGGAAGCGCTCACAGAGAGCAGCCACACGGTCCAGGCAACGCTGGCGAATCGCGTCATCCTCGGGATTCAGAAGACGGTCGGCAATCACATCAGCGACCTCGCGGAAGGCTTGAACATCGAAACCGCGCGTGGTCAGTGCAGCAGTTCCCAGCCGGAGGCCACTGGTGACGAAGGGTGATTCAGGGTCGAAGGGAACTGTGTTCTTGTTGGCCGTGATGTGCACATCACTCACCAGCAGATCAGCCACTTTTCCTGTCATCGAAATGCACCGCAGATCAAGCAGCACCACATGATTATCGGTGCCACCACTGACGACATCGACGCCGCGGGCAATCAGCTGTTCGGCGAGGGCCGCCGAATTGGCGACCACCTGCTGGCTGTAAGCCTTGAACGAAGGCTGCAACGCTTCACCAAAAGCCACTGCCTTGGCAGCGATCACGTGCTCTAAAGGTCCGCCCTGACTGCCCGGGAAAACGGCCTTGTCGAATTTTTTGGCGAAATCAGCATCGCGGCACAAAATCAAACCACCACGGGGGCCGCGAAGGGTTTTGTGGGTGGTGGTGGTCACCACATCGCAGTGAGGCACGGGACTGGGATGCACGCCAGCAGCCACGAGGCCGGCGATGTGGGCCATATCGGCCAGCAAATACGCACCCACTTCATCAGCGATGGCACGGAAGGCAGCGAAGTCAATCGTTCGCGGATAAGCGGAATAGCCACAAACAATCAGCTTGGGCTTGTGCTCCAGAGCAAGCTGCCGAATCGCCTCCATATCCAGGCGTTGGGTCTCCTTATCGACGCCGTATTGAACGACGTTGAACCACTTGCCACTGACGTTGACCGGAGAGCCATGGGTCAGATGACCTCCATGGGACAGGTCGAGCCCCATGATCGTGTCCCCGGGCTGCAGCAGGGCCAGAAAAACGGCGAAGTTGGCTTGGGCACCGCTGTGGGGCTGCACATTGGCCCATGCAGCCCCGAACAACTGCTTGGATCGCTCGATGGCCAACTCCTCAATGGCATCAACGTGCTCACAACCGCCGTAATACCGCTTGCTGGGCAGACCCTCGGCGTACTTGTTGGTCAGAACGGAACCCTGAGCCTGCATCACCGCGCGGGACGCGAAGTTCTCCGATGCGATCAGCTCAAGGTGGGTTTCCTGACGCTGCTGTTCCTGGTTGATGAACGCAGCAATATCCGGATCCGATTGAGCCAGATCAGCGTCGATGGCGCGTCCAGAAGCCTGGCCCATGAAATGTTCAGTAAAGCTTTGACCAATCGTAAGAAACCACAGCGATCAGGCTGAGCGATCAACCAAAAAAAAACTGCCCATGTGGGCAGTTAAAACGCGCCTGGAGAGATTCGAACTCCCGACCCTCTGATCCGTAGTCAGATGCTCTAATCCGCTGAGCTACAAGCGCTGGCGTGGACCCATCAGACCCCATCGAGGGTCCGCTCGTCAACCGGGCCCCGGCCGCGCCAGGATTCAGGTGTTTCTGTGCCCGAGCAATGCCGATCCGCTGGTATGGCCCCGCTAACCCTGAGGATCCGACTTACCGGCATTTCGAGCGCATCGTGAACCTATGCCTTCACGGCGGCATCTTCGCCGCGGTGAACAGCGGCAGTTGGTTCCTGCAGGAGATGCGCCATCCCTTTCCTCCGGGGAGTTTGACCTGGGTCACCGGACTCTGGGCAACCTTGTGGCTGGGCCAGTTGATATGGGTAATTCTTCAGCGACCCAAGCCAGAGGAATAACGCCAGCATGGAGGCATCCCCCTCGCTCCTCCTGGGCTGATGTCCCTTTCCGCAAGCGATCTGCAGGACCTTCAAAGGGCTTTAGCTGATCGCCTTTACGTTCAAATCAGCGGCTGGCATCTTTACCTCGGCGATGCCGAGCTGGCCTCCGCCCTCGCGATCGAATGCAGTGCTCGCGTTAATCAAGGAGCTGAAGTCGCTGCTCGGCAGGCGCTCGACGCCGTGAAGGTTCCGCTGGCAGGAGGCGCTAGTCAGCTCCCACTCGCCAAACTCATTCCCCCCAGCCAGCTCCGTGATCTCGAAGAGATCCTTGAGCCTTACTGCGGATAAGGTTGCAGTCCATCCGCCGCGGTTGGTGTGCTGATCATTGAAGTCACCAACTCGAGAGACGTCGTTCGCCAGCGCATCGGCCGACTGGGTGAACGGCTGATTGGACGGGTGGTCGATGCAGAGGCCCAGGTCGAAAAGGCCCTGATTCAGGAACTGGAAACCGCCTTCAAGGAGTTCGGGATCGAAGCACGGATCGTTTCTGTTCAAGGACCACAGCTCGTGGGTCGCGAACAGTTGGAACTTCCTATACAGGTGCGTGAAGAGCGTGATATTCGTCTTAGCGAGACCTGAATCGACCCAACAAAAGCTGCGTGATCTCACGCACCTCCGCCACCTTGAATTGAGCACCGATCAAGGCAAACAGCAGCAGACCCAGCAGGCCAGGTGCAGACACCTTCAGAAGCAGGCCCACGACTCCTGAAGGCCAGCTCACCACGGCCAACAGAATCCCGGCGGCGCCTGCGGCCAGCACACCAGCGATGGCCAGCCGCAAAAGATCAAGCCCCCAGCGCCGCAATGGGAGGCCTGAGATCCGTTGCTGCAAAGCAACCAACAAGGCAAGACAGGTGAGCAGGTTGATAGCGACCGTGGCGAGCACTAACCCGGGCGCTCCGAAATTGAACGGCGACTGATTCCCCCAAGGGGTCGGGCCACCCACCAACAGCCAATCAAAAACCACGTTCAGACCGATCCCCGCCAGCGAGAGCCGAAAGGGCGTCGTCCCATCGCCAAGGGCATAAAAGACACGCACCAGCACATCCCGACCGAGGTAGGCCGGCATGCCAAGGCCGTAGGCCATCAGCAAACCCGTCACCAGCTGAGCCGCTGTCGCATCGAAGGCTCCACGCTCGTAGACCAGGGCGACGATGGGACCACCCAAGGCGATGAACAGACCGCCGAGAGGAATCATCGATGCGGTGGAAAGCATGAGCCCCTGCCGGATCCGTTCGATCAGCTGCGGTCGGTCGGCCGGCGCCGTGAGCCTGGCGAAGGTGGGCAGTAAGGGCACCAGGAGTGCATTCGAGATCAGGCCCAGCGGCGTTTGCACCAGCAAATTGGCGTACCCCAGACCCGCCGCCGCACCGACGATTCCAGAGGCGAAAAACAGATCCGTGAACACATTGATCTGAAGCATGCCGGACGACAGCGTCGCGGGCCCCATCACACGCCAGACCTCACGCACGCCGGGATGCCGCCAGTCCCAGACCAATTGGAACCGAGCCAACCCCTGCTGGATCAAAGCCGGCAGCTGGATCAACCACTGCAATAAAGCCCCCACCAACGTGGCGAATGCCAACACCACACCTCCGGTCATGGCGGCGGACGGCAAGGCAATGTCAGCACCGAGCTGCCACCACAGAAGTCCCACACCCAGGATCAAGGCCCCGCTGGACATCAGCGGTGAAATCGCCGGAATCCAGAATTCATCTGCGGCGTTGAGGGATCCGAAGCCGAGCCCAATCAGTCCAGCCAACAGCGCCATCGGTGCCATGACCTGCAGCTGAACCCTGGCGATGTCGTGAAGATCGGGTGCCAGACCCGGCCCCACCAGGGTGATCAGGGGATCCGCCGCCAGCACCAGAACGATCGTGACCAGCAAAAGCAGAGCGCTGACGCTGGTGTTGAGAGCAGCAAGGATGTGAGCCCCTTCAGCCCGGGGGCGCCGGCTGAGAACACTCACCATGGCGCTGTGGAAAGGGCCGTTGATCCCCCCGAGGAGGATCAGAAGAAATCCAGGCAGCACATAGGCGTAGTTGTATGCGTCATAGGCAGCACCAACCCCAAAGGCCGCTGCGATCGCCAGCTGCCGGATGAGGCCACCCACCTTGCTCAGCAGGGTGCCAAGGGTCACCACCAGTGCGATCCCCTTGAGTGAACGCGCCATTCCGCCCCCAGCACTGGGCGCATTGTGAATGCACCGCACGAGACCATGGGCAGATCTCGGCTGCTGCCATGACTGGCCTTCCCTCTCCGGGCGATGCCCTGCTGCGTTTTGAACCCCTGACGGAGGGCGTGCTGCTGAAGCGCTACAAACGCTTTCTCGCCGATGTGGAACTGAGCAGTGGTGAGACCGTCACGGCCCATTGCGCCAACACCGGTCCAATGAAGGGGGTCTTGATCCCTGGCCAACGGGTGCGACTCCGCCACGCACCCTCTCCGAAACGCAAGCTGGCCTGGACCTGGGAACAAGCCGAAGTTCCAGGTGCAGAGGGAAAACCCTGCTGGGTCGGCATTAATACCTCCCTCCCCAACCGCTTGATTCGGGCCACGATCGAAGCGGGTTGTCTGGACACTCACCTCGGTGCGATTGCGGGAATCCGTGGAGAGGTGGCCTACGGAACAAACAAGCGCAGCCGGATTGACCTCCTGCTAACCCCGGCAGAACAGAACCCCGATCAACGACTGATTTACCTCGAGGTGAAGAACACAACCTGGACCGACGGCAGAACCGCACTATTCCCTGACACGGTGACCGAGCGGGGCCAAAAGCATCTGATCGAGCTCATGGGTGTGCTCCCGGAAGCTCGGGCGGTGCTCGTGCCCTGCCTCAGCCGCCCAGATGTGAACGACTTTGCCCCCGGGGACAGTGCCGATCCGCGCTACGGAGAACTGTTTCGCCAATCCACCGGCAGCGGCGTGGAAGTTCTGCCGTGCTGTTTCAGCTTTGCCGCCGACGCGGTGCATTGGCAGGGAGTGCGCCCGTTTAGACCAGTTTGATTTTTGGTAGCAGATCGAACATAGAAGGGGGCTTCCCCCAGGCAGCTTGGTTTGGTTCGTCTGGGAACATTCCAGACGTGTCTCGCAGCTCTGCACCCTCGTTCATGACAACTGCATTCCACGCGCCTCCAGAACGGCGGCGCAAAACACTCCAAGAGGCAAGCCTCCTGGAAGGCCCGATGCTTCTTCTCAAGAGCATCCGTGGCTTCAGCTCCAACCGCGCCATGACCTGGCTCGCCTGTGCGCCCTTGGCGCTTATGGGTCTGGGCATCTTCACGCTGTCTGCCAAAGCCGAAGAGCTACCTGAACTCTCCGCAGCTTTTCTGGCCAACAACCTCTGGCTTCTGGTCGCCACCATCCTGGTGATCTTCATGAACGCCGGCTTCGCCATGGTTGAAGCAGGCATGTGTCGGCAAAAGAATGCCGTCAATATCCTCGCCAAGAACCTGTTCGTGTTCGCCCTCGCGGTGACCGCCTACTGGTTCGTGGGCTACTCCTTTATGTATGGCGATGCCGCCATCGACGGCTGGCTGTACTTCGCAGGATTCTTCTTCGATCCGACCGTCACCGCTGAGACCATCAGCGATGCCGGCCTGGTCCCCACCGTTGATTTCCTGTTCCAGGCAGCCTTCGCCGGAACAGCTGCAACGATCGTTTCCGGCCTTGTGGCGGAGCGCATCAAGTTTGGTGAGTTCGTGATCTTCGCGCTCGTCCTCACTGCCTTCATTTATCCGGTTGCTGGCAGCTGGGAGTGGAACGGTGGCTGGCTCAACAGCGTGGGCAATGTCGAATTCATTGACTTCGCTGGTTCTTCGATCGTGCACTCCGTTGGTGCCTGGGCAGGCCTGGTCGGCGCCCTGCTGCTTGGACCCCGCATCGGCAAATACGTCGATGGAAAGGTGCAGGCCATCCCTGGGCACAACATGTCCATCGCCACCCTCGGCGCTCTGATCCTCTGGATCGGCTGGTACGGCTTCAACCCCGGTTCCCAGCTGGCCATGGACCAGTGGGTTCCCTACGTGGCCGTCACAACCACCCTCGGCGCTGCCGGCGGTGCCATCGGTGCCACGGTGATCTCCACGATCACCTCTAAAAAGCCTGATCTCACCATGATCATCAACGGCATCTTGGCCGGCCTGGTGAGCGTGACCGCTGGTTGCGGCAACCTGACCCTGTCAGGCTCATGGTTGGCAGGTCTGGTGGGCGGCATCATCGTCGTCTTCTCCGTCGCTGCACTCGATGCCGCAGGCATTGACGATCCGGTGGGAGCCTTCTCCGTGCACGGTGTGTGCGGTGTGTGGGGCACACTCGTGATTGGCCTCTGGGGCTATGACATCCAGGGCGACGGCTCACCTCTCGGCCTGCTTGTTGGCGGTGGTGTTGAGCAGCTCGGCATCCAGGCTCTGGGTACCGCTGCATACGCCATCTGGACTGTTGTCACCTGCTACATCGCTTGGCAGATCATCGGCGCCCTCTTCGGTGGTATCCGCGTCACCGAACAGGAGGAGACCGAAGGCCTGGACATCGGCGAACACGGCATGGAGGCCTACGCCGGTTTCTCCACCATCAACAACTGATTCCTTTCAGGCACAGTTATTGATCTCAAGCCCGGCCGATCGGCCGGGCTTTTTTGCTGCCTGTATCGCAGCTTCAGGCCACATAGAGTTACCCCACACCGGCGCACCCCATGGACACCCACGCCTTCAAGCGCTCCCTCCATCATTCCGAGCGTTACAACCGGCGAGGCTTCGGGCGTGCCGAGGAAGTGGCAGAAAGCCTCGAACAGGCCTACCAGAGCGGTCTGATCGGCACGATTCGGGACAACGGCTATCGGCTTGAACACGGTCGGCTCGACGTTCGACTGGCCGAAGCATTCGGTTTCTGCTGGGGCGTCGAACGTGCCGTGGCAATGGCCTACGAGACCCGCAGACACTACCCAAGCGAGCGTCTCTGGATCACGAACGAGATCATTCACAACCCCTCTGTGAACGATCATCTGAGAGAGATGAATGTCCAATTCATTCCCGTTGAACAAGGGGTGAAGGATTTCTCCGGTGTCACCTCCGGTGATGTGGTGATCCTTCCGGCCTTTGGCGCCACCGTTCAGGAAATGCAGTTGCTGAATGAGCGGGGCTGTCACATCGTTGATACCACCTGTCCCTGGGTCTCCAAGGTGTGGAACACCGTGGAGAAACACAAAAAGCACACCTTCACCTCGATCATTCACGGCAAGGTGAAGCACGAGGAGACACTCGCCACGAGCTCATTTGCCGGTACCTATCTGGTGGTGCTGGATCTGGAAGAAGCCCAGTACGTCGCCAATTACATCCTCGGCAACGGAAACCGCGATGCCTTCATCGAACGCTTTGCCAAAGCGTGCTCCCCTGGTTTCGATCCCGACAGAGACCTCGAACGCCTGGGTGTGGCCAACCAGACCACGATGCTCAAGAGCGAAACGGAGGAAATCGGACGCCTGTTCGAGCGAACGATGTTGAGCAAATACGGCCCCACCCAGCTCAACGATCACTTCCTGGCCTTCAACACCATCTGCGACGCAACCCAGGAGCGTCAGGACGCCATGTTCTCCCTGGTGGATGAACCGTTGGACCTGATGGTGGTAATCGGTGGCTTCAACTCGTCGAACACCACCCACCTGCAGGAAATCGCCATCAGCCGCGGCATCCGCTCCTTCCACATCGACACGCCCGAGCGCATTGACGTCGGCAGCAATTCGATTGAGCACAAACCCCTTTCCGCCGAGCTCTGTCGTGAAGGCGATTTCCTTCCTGAAGGACCCGTCAAGGTGGGAATCACCTCCGGTGCCTCAACCCCAGACCGGGCTGTGGAAGAGGTGATCGAAAAACTGATGCAATTGAGCGAAAACTGAATCGCAAGGAGCTTTACATTGGTTCATCTTTAATCCGCCCATCGTCGGCAGCTCCCTATCCGTGACTGTCTTGTCGCCCACTGAAACCGACAATCAGCTTCACGGTGCCGACCCCCAGGTGCGCTGCTACAGCAGCCACTTCGAGGATTCGATGCAGATGCTGGCTCCCCAAGTAGTCGTGGCGCGCTACCTGGATGACCACCAAAGCTGGTTTGAGCGTTGCGCCAGTCCAATGCAGGTCGAGGCCATCGACCTGCAGTCCTACAGCCTGACCCTGGGGCGATTCGGAAACTTCGGCTTCGAAGTGGAGCCAACGATTGCTCTGAGACTGCTGCCGCAACAGGAAGGGATGTACCGGATCGAAACACTGCGCACGGTGCCGCAGACCCTCGCACTGCGAAATCACTATGACGTCGACTTCCGCGCTGGGATGCGACTGATCCCTGAACAAGAGCAGACCTCAGTGCAGTGGGACCTTGATCTCAAGGTCTGGATCCGGCTACCCAAAGTGATTTCGATGTTGCCGGATCAGTTGGTTCAGAGCAGCGGTGACCATCTGCTGAAACAGATCGTTCGACAGATTTCGCGTCGGCTGACATGGAAGGTCCAAGAAGATTTCCATGCCAGCCATGGTCTGAGCTGCCCACCCCGTCAACGGGCAGCCTTTTAAAGCAGCAGGGATGGGGCTTAGCTCACTGGCTCAGAGCTTCGATCCTGTGGCCAACACATCCAGGTCCATGTCCAAAGGCAACCGGCTGGAGCAGTGCTTGGTTGACATAGATCTTGGCCTGAATCACGGCATCTGCGAGTGGTAAACCAAGAACGAGCGCAGCCGTGATTGCAGCACTGAGGGTGCACCCCGTCCCGTGCGTGTGGGGAGTTGTAATTGCGGGTTGCGTTCGCCAGACGCCAGGAGCATCACCCGAACAGAAAAAATCCTGACCTGCCAACTCAGGCAAACCGCCACCTTTAATCAACACGGCCTGGGGACCACGCTCCAATAAGCACTGAGCCGCATGCTCTACATCGACCTTGCCATTGATCTCGCGGCCCGTGAGAAGAGCAGCCTCGTGCAGATTGGGCGTCAACAACGTGGCGAGCGGGAACAGAAGTTGTTGATACTTCGCGACGGCATCTCCACTCAACAGCCTTGAGCCCGCTCGAGACACCATCACCGGATCAACCACGGTGGAGCCCTCAAACAATCGCAATGCATCAGCGACAGCCTCCACGAGCTCAGGCGAATACAACATCCCCGTTTTCAAGGCAGGAATAACGAGATCCGAAAAAACAGCCTCGATCTGCTGGGCAACCGAATGACAACTGAGGGGTTCAACATGCGTGACACCAAGACTGTTTTGAGCCGTGACACACGTGATCACGGATGCACCATGAACATCGAAGTGCTGAAAGGTTTTGATGTCCGCCTGAATACCAGCACCACCAGCTGAATCGCTTCCACCAATCGTCAGCGCCGACAAGCAGCGCCCCGGGCTTTTCATCATTAATCAACCTGCGACGAATCAGACATCAGCCGATTAATATTAGGCAAAGATCAGTTTCACCCTGAGCAAAAGCCCTTGCTCGCTTGTAAAATCCACTCGCCATTTCGGCAAAAAACAAAAAATTTAGCGACTTTGAGCCCAGCATCTCCTCAATTTGATCGGCCATAGGGCAAAAACGAATACTGATCGTCGTAACAGAAACTGAGCAAGGGAATGGGGCAATTAAATCTTATAGCGTTTGCCGATTCCGAGTCTAACTACCACGTTCAGACGAGCTGGCAAACTGAACACGTTGGGAGTCGACAGCTCATGCCTTCAAAAATGCCTGACTGGAGCGATCAATTACAGGAGATCGGCTTCGAGCGAACAAAGCAAGCCGATGGCGCGGTGTGCCACTGCTACCAAGCGATGCAGCGCCGCAACTCTTTTTGGACCCTGATCACGGTGAAGCAAGTCGGCCGACCTCACCCAGACGCATGGCAGGTAACATATGCACGCTCTGAAATACAAGTTGGCCTCTGGAAAATACACCAGGCTGTAAAGAATTTAGAGGTCGTTGTTTATACAAAAAGCAGCCACATGCTTGACAAAGTTAAAACAGAAATGCAACGGCAACCAGATTTATTACGCAGAATCAGCAACTGAGAAAGCACCCGCTGAAGTCCAGGCATGCGCAAAACTTACCAAAAAGGAAAGATCACAGAAATCATGGACATCAACTTACGCCATACATGCGAAGGCATGAGACATGGCTGATACCACTTTAAATTCAAGCGAATAAGCGTTAGCTTACGATCCGCACGATTGACCTGAGCCATGACTTCAAATTAATCCATATTCAAGAAACTTTTGAACGCCAAAGGCCTTGTCAAACCATTGAAATTTCCTTCCAATTACTACACTTAGGTCAGAGCCTTTCGAGCATTATTGCCGCTTACACTTAGCACGTTAGGCCAGCCTTATTGCTGATCAACCTTGCAAACCAAGAATCCGATGCAAGAATGGACACTGGACTTCAGGGCGTGCTCTTTGGAACAGTTAAAACGCAAAAGTACGAACATGAAACATCAACACTTTATTTCGTTATTATCAGCATTATGACCTTCCTCAGCCGCAGCACTTATTGAACGTACTGCTTACTAAATGCGTCACCTCAACGACTGAAATCATAGGGAAAAACGACATGATCAAGCGGCCCCACCTGGATGTTGAAGCCTTTGAGCTTGCCCTCGAGAATGCGGGCTTGGACCCCTCTGAGCTGGAGATCATTGAGCACATTCGATACATCGGTATCTTCGATGAGCTTTCACTAAGGAAATCACTCGCACTACCTTCCAAACCACCCGCGCTTTACCGTCTCAATAAAGCCTGCGAAAAAATTGCTGTGCAACTGCCTGAACAGGCTCAGCAAATGCTGAAATGGTCTGTCAGTCAAAGCCCGGATCAAATCAGCTGGACAGGCAATCTGGTGTGCAGTATCGGCTTCAACGCAGACGGAGAACGACTCGAACCCGAATCAGGCACAGTGCTATACCACACGTTTGTTGTTCACAAAGAGCTGTTCAACGGCCTTGGTGATACCTGACCAGTTATTTGGAACGCATCACTGATGGTCCAACAACGGCCCCCGGCGACGTCTTGAGCCCAAGGGCCCAAGATTCATCGACAATGCAATCCGATTTATCACCAAAAACCACAGAGCTGAGCATTTCTATAAACAGCAAATCGGAAAAATCCACCACGAAAATCAGCACAATAGTGCAGATAAACTCCACATCTTTTAGCAGAATTACCACAGCAAGACTGATGGAATAAGTTATAACTAATAGAGGCAAAGTCGCGGAACACAATCATTTAGATGGCCAACAAAATTCAAAGAAATGGGAGCGCAAGCAAATGAATAACCTCAAACACGAACAAAAAGAGAAAAGCAAATTAGCGCTTCAAGCGTCCAGCTTGATATCAATCACACATGAATACATATTCTTGAGCCCACCAACAGAAATAGGCTTAAAAACCAGACGTATCAGTAGCTTGCATGACATCGATGCGTCAAATAAGTGCTTGATCTCATCTCAAAATTGTTCATAATCCATTCACTTGGAATTTCCTTCATGCGCTTTACTATCGTTTATGCATCAGCAACCGGCCATACAGAAGACATAGCAGAAAGGCTAAGGATATTATTGCCAGGATCAGAATTAAAAGATCTTGACAGAATAGATTTTACAAAAGAACTAGAAGAGTCTGAAGCGTTAATTTGCTGCACACCAACCTGGAACACTGGCTCTGACATTAAAAGATCAGGCACATCATGGGACGAACACATTGACAACATTCCCCATCTATCGCTAAAAGACACACCCATTGCGATAGTAGGCCTGGGAGACTCAGCTGCATTCAGCAAATATTTCTGCGATGCCATGGAAGAACTTTACAAATCATTCAAATCTGCAGGAGGCCGAATGATCGGCCATGTATCAACTGACCAATATATTTTTGATGAGTCCAAAAGTGTTATCGATGGAATGTTTTGTGGATTACCTATTGACGAAGACAATGAATCCGAAAAAACTGATGACCGCCTACAGGCCTGGTCAAGGGCAATCACTCAAGAAGTCAATATATAATAATCTGGAAAACGACATAAATGACACAATTAAACCAAAGCTAAATTAGAATTTAGCCGAAAAACTGACGATCAGTCATCACGTACTTTGCTGAAATTTACTTTCATAAAATCAACAGGCAGCCCACCACAAATAGAAACAATGACTGGAGTCATCGCCATCGCAGCGACCAACAATCCAATCGGCTGCTTGGTCGACTCACGAACAGCTTGAGCAAGAGCTCCTCCACAGATTAAAATATAAAAGATGTAGAACATGATGGCCTTCAAAGAGCTTTTCATAGATCCTTCATGATTTGGATTAAATCAATGGCAGCATTCAACATTGACACAGAGAACCTTCGAAATGATGCGAATATGCATATCCCTCAGGAGAACACAAACAATAGAACAAATAAAACATAACTTGCATCAAAAGATAATCCAGGACATTTCTTTTTAATCAAAGCGAAGTAAAATACAACAATTAATCCTTGGCTCAAGAAAATAGCGTATCAAAAATTTCTTGCACCATGCATCAAGACTATACGGCGATTGCGCTTCTTTTGTTTACTTCAGTACCACTCGCAGTCGTTGCAGCAACTGCATTTTTTTACATCAAAAGCAACGAACGAAAAACACCACTCAAGAGAGAGGATTTTTATCGTTAGTGGCCAGAATAAAGCCGAATCATCTCAACGCTATTACTGATTCAGCCCCTCGACCGACATCCACCTTCTGGAAAACAGCTTCTACAGCAGCGACCTTCGTACGAACACCTTGATGAGTGCATCAAGGGATCCAGCGACGCGGTAATGGCGACTATCCCTCTCATCATCAGCACCAGCCGGAGCTTGCCCAAGGGGTCATGGCGCTGGCCAAACTTTTTAGGCAGCACCTCTTTGCGCTGTTCTGACATCCCAGCGCAGCTTGTCTCAGCCTTAATTCAAAAATCCAGGGCCCTAGAAAAAGATGGCGTGCAACTCGCCCTCCACGTGGAGGGTTGTCCAGGCCATAGATTTAAAGGGCTGCCCACCCGGTCAGTGGGCAGCCTTCTGAAGGATCTTCAGCGGTTGGTCCAGATCTTGTTGACGATCTCCATTCCGCTAAAGGCCTGCCAGAGGAACAGCGTCAGCATGCCCATGTTCAGTCCCACATGAGCCTTGCGCGCAATCAGATTGCCCCGTTGCATGAGGGGTGAGAGCGACGCGGCAACAGCGATCATCCCTGTCATGGCCAGACCCACCAACAGATGCGGTCCAACGAACAATTTGCCGTTGTTCAGATAGGTCACAGCCATGCCACCCAGCGTGCCGAGGGTCATCACCGCTAAGAGGATGCTGCCCCAGAGGTAATGGCGCTGGGCAAACTTTTTCGGCACCAGCTCTTTGCGTTGTTCTGGCGTACCAGTGCGTGTTTTCTTGGCCTTGATCCCCAGGTAAAGGGCCCAACCACCAGTAGCGAGCAGGCCCCACTCCGCTAAAGGGTGAGCGAAATTGAGGCTGAAGGGAAGCGTGGCGAGCATCAGGGGGGAGTCTTCAGTGACGCGAGGCTAGGGGGCCGCCGCCCCCCCACCAGCATCAGTGCAGGAAATGGCGGCGGCCCGTGAGCTGCATCGCCAGACCGAGCTCATCACAAGCCTTGATCGAATCGCCATCGCGCATGCTCCCACCGGGATGGATAACGGCGGTGATGCCATGGCTGGCGGCCAGACGCACCGTGTCGTCAAAGGGGAAGAAACCATCACTGGCCAGCACCGCCCCCTGGGCCTGATCACCCGCAGCCTCCAGGGCAATCTGGGCCGATCCCACCCGATTCATCTGGCCAGCACCCACTCCGAGACTCTGGCCATCCCGAGCTACCACGATGGCGTTGGAGCGAACGTGACGCACCAAGCGCCACGCAAATTCCAAATCCAGCTTTTCTTGGGGTGTAGGTGGACGCTGGCTGGCCACGGTCCAGTCCGCCGGCGTGATCGCCTGGTCATCCAAATCCTGAACCAGGAGCCCACCAAGAATGCTTCTCACATGATCGGGACCAGCTGCGTCGATGGCCTGAGGAGACAGCTCCAAAAGCCGCAGATTCGCCTTGGCCGCAAGCACCTCCCGCGCTTCGGCCGTAAATCCTGGTGCCACCACACATTCCAGGAAAAGACTGGTGATTTCACGGGCCGCCGTGGCTTCCACAACACCATTCATGGCAATGATGCCGCCGAAAGCACTAACCCGGTCAGCATCCAGAGCCCGGGTCAATGCGGCAGGCAACGTTGACCCGATCGCCACACCACAAGGATTGGTGTGCTTGACGACGACGGCCGCCGGTTGCAAAGCCGGTGCGTCACCATCGGCCCCATAGCCAAACTCACGCACGGTGGCGAGAGCAGCCTCCAGATCCAGAAGGTTATTTGTGCTCAGCTCCTTGCCCTGCAGCTGAATCGCACCGCCCCAACCCTGCTTGGGATGACTGAACCAGCGCGCTTTTTGGTGGGGATTTTCCCCATACCGCAGGGTCTGGCGCAGAGGGGCAGCTTCCAGCCAGGGGCTGTCTTCCACTGAGCTTTGCTCGACCATCCAGCGGCTGATTGCAGTGTCGTAAGACGCGGTGTGCTGGAACGCTTCAAGGGCCAATTGGCGACGCAGATCCGAAGGCACACTCCCGCCGGACTCCGCCATGGCGGTCAACAAACGGTCGTATTGATCAGGGCTTGTGAGGACGGCCACATCGGCATGGTTCTTGGCAGCCGCCCGCACCATGGCGGGGCCACCGATGTCGATGTTCTCGATCGCCTGATCCCAGGTGACATCAGGCCGGGCGACCGTTTCTCGGAAGGGGTAAAGGTTGACCACCACCACATCGATGGGGGCGATGTTCTGGTGTTCAAGATCAGCCGTATGGGCTGCATCACCCCGCTTGGCCAATATTCCGCCGTGCACCCTTGGGTGCAGTGTTTTCACACGACCGCCAAGAATTTCTGGAGCCCCGGTGTGATCCGCCACACGCGTCACCGGAAGGCCCGCCTGCTCCAGCACCTTGGCTGTGCCTCCACTGGAGAGCAACTGATAGCCATGGGTCCGATGCAGGGCCTCCGCCAGAGGCACCAGCCCGGACTTATCGGAAACACTCAACAGAGCGACAGGAGCCATCGAATGGTCGTGACTGGGTCGTGAGCCAACCTACGCAGCAGTGATGTTGATGCCCGATGGATGGCCGGCTGGTGCTCCTACACGGCTGGGGAGCCAATGGAGATGATCTGAAACCTCTGGGCGATCGCCTGGCGCGCGAGTGTTCAACGACCCTTGATGTGGTGTGCCTGGAGGCCCCTGAACCCCATCCTGACCAACCGGGAGGGTGCCAGTGGTACGGCTTGTTCCCCGCACAGTGGGACGCCGTGCCCACGGCCGTTGACCGCCTGAAGGCTCAACTTCAGAGCCTGAGCACGTCAGGTCTTGGACTCGAACGAACGGTGCTTTTCGGCTTTTCCCAGGGGGGGGCCATGGCTCTGGACAGCGGCTGCACCCTGCCCATCGCAGGGCTGATCAGCTGCAGCGGCTATCCACACCCCAATTGGGCTCCCCCCCAGCAACATCCCCCTGTGTTGCTGATGCATGGTTCAGACGATCCCGTGGTGCCGTTCCAGGCCATGCAAGCGATCACTTCGCAGTTGCAGCCGGATCGATGTCAGACGCTTCCATTCAAAAACGGCCACACCATCCCCGACGGAATGGTGCAGCCGATCGTGTTGTTTATCGAGCGTGTTCTAAAGAACGCCTGATCAAACGAAGGCGTACTCGTACTCCTCCATTTCCTCCCAATCATCAGCGCCAAGCTCAAGGCCTTCAAAGAGCTTGTCTTCGCCAATGGAATCAACGATGGTGCGCAACGACGGGAAGAGGAAATGATTCTCTTCGGCGTATTGCGCACTAAATAAACCCTTCTCACCCCAGAAGAAGCGGTCGGTGGTGTGCTCATTCCGGCGAACGTTCAGCAGGGCTGGAGATACCAAACCCGCCTCAGCGATGTAACGACGCGCAGCAGTGACGGGCTTGTACTCACCGGTTTCAAGGTGATGGGTTGGAACATGCGCCAAGACCCGCTGACCTGCCAGACGACGACGACTGATGCGCTTGCGCTTCTTGGACATGGAAGGGCTCCGGTACGAAAGGAAGAACGGGGTGAATCGTCAGAACAGACGGAATCCGTTTCGGCGAAATGACCATCACCACGGAATCGTCAATAGCCGTCGGCGCAAAAACGCCAGACGCAAGGGACCGCGTCGAGGAAATTGCGGGCGCACCACAATTACCGGCAGAACACCAACACCCAAGCGGGAATCAGCTGAGGACACTTCAACCTCTGCTGTAGCTTTGGTCGCACAACAAATGCAACCGTTGTGAGAGATGGTGGGCGTCTGTTCACAAAGAACAGCGCCTCGGTCGATAAGAGGATCTTAAGACTTTTCCCAGATTTTTCAAGTCCCCCTCGCGCAGGCTTGCTCAAGCACGTGAATTGATCGACCGGATCTGATGCAACTCACAGATCGATTCTTCGAATTCACAGACCAACAGCTGGCTGATCTAACCGCCAAAGAAGGCATTCAGCATCTAGGGCTTTACGTCAGTGCACCACCCAATCAACAAGGCCCGCCCTTGCTGCTCATCCGGCAATGGTCCGCCAATGAACGGTCCCTCCCCGCCGCCGACGCCGACCCGTACCTGCGCTTACCGCATCAGAGTCGGCGTTGGTACCCCCTACAAGATGCCGGATTGATCCTGGGAGCACTGCGAGCCGATCTGGATCCTCAACGGAGCTGGAATCTGAGCCTGGACCAGCGAATGCGGCGCAGTGCTGCTGCCATCAGCCACGCTCTTGGACGAGACCTGGAATGCCTACAACTCCGCCAGGAACTGAGCCAACAAAGCGATCAACTGCGCACCCTCGTTCACCAATTGCGCAATCCATTGGCGGCCCTGCGCACCTACGCCCAGCTGCTCATGCGGCGCCTCGAAGCGGACAGCTCCCACCGTCCACTCGTGGAGGGCATGCTTTCGGAGCAACGGCAACTGGGCCAGTACATCGATGTTCTCGATGACCTTGGACAACAGCGCCTGCCACAGCAGGAGACCCTGGGCCCGACCCTCTTACCCCCCGGCCCCGCTGAAGGCGAGGCAACGATGCGAAGCCTGCTGATGCCTCTGCTGGAGCGAGCGGAAGCGACAGCAAGCCTGCAGGGCCGCCCCTGGGAGGGGCCGCAAGAGTGGCCCCAGTGGATTGATCAGCCGTCCCAAGACGGAACCATCGCAGAAATCGTCGCCAACCTCCTGGAAAATGCCTTCCGCTACAGCCCAGCGGGTTGCCGCGTGGGACTGTGTCTCTTGCCAGATGGGCTCTGCATCTGGGACGACGGACCGCCAATCCCCATCGCGGAGAGGGAGATGATTTTCGAGAGGGGAGCGCGGGGATCAACCGGCCAAGACCGTGCTGGCACTGGCCTTGGGCTCGCCCTCGCACGGTCCTTGGCGGAACGGCAGGGCCGCAACCTAAGCCTCTGCGTGGAGCCAACCACGATCGCTCCGGATCTGCCCGCTCAGGGCAATGCCTTCATCCTCAATTGGCCGGCAGAAGCAACGCCAGGCAGAGCAGCGTGATCATCTCGGTCAGAACGAGAACAGCTCCATAGCTGTCGCCGGTATGCCCCCCCAGGCGACGCCCGAAGCTGTGGGCAACAAGGATCGCCACCGGACCTCCCAAGAGAAGAGGGAGGGGCGCCACAAGCGCAGCCAGCAGAGCCACAGCCAGCAACGTGGGCAGTGCATCCCAGAGCGGTCTGGCGTAGGCGCGATGAAAAGCAGCAGTTCCATCGACCCGTAGGTAGTCGAACTGCACCATGGCCCAAAGCGGCGAAACCCGTGCCCAGAACGCAGCCAAACAAAGCCCCATTGGGGCCTGGGGCCCCAGTTGGATCAGCGCCGCGACTTGCACCAGCACCACCATCACGAGAGCCAGCACGCCACTAGCGCCCACCCGACTGTCCTCCATGGCCTCTAGCCGCCGTTCCACAGGCGCCCCGAGGCCATCCGCCGTGTCGATCAAGCCGTCGTGGTGCAACCCACCACTGAGTTGGATGCCGAGAGCCACCACGCATGGAGCACAGGCTGCAGGAGGCCAACCCAACCCGGAAAGACAACTCCAGAGCAACCCCTGCAGCGCCCCGATCAGCAGCCCCATCCAGGAAGCGAAGCGAGCAATGCGCTGAAACGAGGGCTGCGGCCAGGGCCATGCGGGCAGCACTGTGTAAAAGATCCAGGCTCCCGCCAGATCAGACAGCCAGGACGGAGCGCTCCGGGAAATGGCGTGAAGGGTGCAATCAGCCCTCACCGTAGGGTCATTGCAGGGGCGGATCGGCCTTGTTCGGCTTTGAGATCAACGCGCATTGCGCCAACACAGCGGCCCGGTGCGGCACGTTTACGACCCCTCATGGGCCGGTCCAGACACCACGCTTCATGCCGGTGGGCACCCTCGCGACCGTCAAAGGGATCAGCACCGAGCAACTGAGCCACACGGGTGCCCAGATGGTGCTCTCCAACACCTACCACCTGCATTTGCAGCCCGGCGAAGAGATCGTGGCGGCTGCAGGTGGCCTGCACCGGTTCATGGGCTGGGACGGGCCAATGCTCACCGACTCCGGTGGCTTTCAAGTGTTCAGCCTGGGGGACCTCAACAAAATCGATGACCGCGGCGTCGTGTTCCGGAACCCCCGCGATGGACGCACTATCGACATGACACCGGAACATGCCACCCGCATTCAGATGGCCCTCGGGGCGGATGTGGCCATGGCCTTCGACCAGTGCCCGCCCTATCCGGCGACGGAGAACGACGTCATCGATGCCTGTCGCCGCACCCATGCCTGGCTCGAGCGCTGCGTCACCGCCCACACACGCTTGGACCAGGCCTTGTTCGGCATCGTCCAGGGGGGCTGTTTCCCGCATCTCCGGCGGGAGAGTGCCCGTGCCGTCGCCTCCTTCGATCTGCCGGGAATCGCCGTCGGTGGCGTCAGCGTCGGTGAGCCCGCGGAAGAAATGCACCGAATCGTGCGGGATGTCACGCCCTTACTCCCCACGAACAAACCGCGGTACCTAATGGGCATTGGCACCCTGCGCGAGATGGCCATCGCCGTGGCCAACGGCATCGACCTTTTCGACTGTGTCTTGCCCACCCGACTGGGTCGCCATGGAACAGCACTGGTGGGCGGCGAACGCTGGAATCTGCGAAATGCCCGCTTCCGCCACGACCACACACCCCTGGATCCGAGTTGCTCCTGTGTGGCCTGTACAGGCCACACGCGGGCCTATCTGCATCATCTGATTCGCAGCGAGGAACTCCTGGGCCTCACCTTGCTGAGCATTCACAACATCACGCAGCTGGTGCGTTTCACGTCCGCGATGGCACAAGCCATTCGCGACGGCTGTTTTTCAGAGGATTTCGCTCCCTGGGAGCCGGACTCACCAGCCCATCACACGTGGTAGCGTCCAGCCCAACGCCTTTTTGATGCAAGGGATGGCCGCCTTTACCCTCGACCTGCTGGCACAGCTTCCCGAGGCCTATCAGGCCTTCTCTCCGCTGATCGACATCCTTCCGTTGATCCCGGTCTTCTTTTTGTTGCTGGCTTTTGTCTGGCAGGCCTCTGTGGGCTTCCGCTGAAGCCTTAACCCATTCGGATCACATCCAGAACGAAGGCGGGCAGCGAGAGCATGCGTCGCCAACGGCTGGGTTCTTGGATGAGGCGATACAACCACTCCAACTGCATCCGGCACATCCAGCCTGGGGCACGTTTTTTGGTGCCGGCCCAGACATCAAAACTCCCGCCAACTCCCATCCAAAGCCCAGGCTGACCGGACGCAACCCGTTCAGACCAGGTTTCCTGGCGTGGCACGCCTAGGGCCACCAGAACGAGATCCGGCTGCAAAGCCTTGAGCTGAGCCTCAATGCCAGGCCAGGTGTCCGATGATTGATAGCCATCCACAGTGAGGGCAAGGTTGAGCCCACTGATGCGCTGGGGTAAGTCCCCGCGCAGTGTCTCCATCACCTCAGGTGAAGCCCCCACCAAAGCGACCCGCCATTGATGAGCTGCGGCGTAATTCAGCAAGGTCCAGGCAAGCTCGATTCCTGCCGTTTTGACGACTCGGATCCGCTGACGCGCCAGGGCCCAAACAACTCCAGCCCCATCAGGAATCACCAAATCCGCCGTCCCGATCGCCTGACCAAGGGCAGCATCCGCCCGAGCTGACATCGTCATTTCTGCATTGAGGGTGACAATGCGTCCCCCTCCCCGGGCGTGCAGTCCTAGGGCTGCCGCACAGACGTCGCGGCAAACATCCACCGGGACGCCGAGCACCTCGCAGCGGCGACGGTCATCTGGAGTGGTGCTAACTGAATCCATGGCCGTGGGGCTGCGTTGGAGAATTTAGGGGTGGTGATGAATGAGGGCATGGTTGTGACGACGACGGGAACCCTTTCGCAGAACCTCGCCACAAGCCTTCAGCGCCTGGATCAATCGATCCAACGGGTGGTTCTCGATCGGCAGGACCCGATCAGCGGCCTGCTCCCCGCCAGCACCGCCCACACCATCCATGGCAACTACGGAGATGCCTGGGTGCGGGACTGCGTCTATTCGGTGCAGTGTGTATGGGGACTGGCCCTGGCCCACCGACGTCAACAGGGGCAAAGCAGCCGACGCTCCTGGGAACTTGAGCAGCGGGTGGTGGCCCTCATGCGCGGCCTGATGCGCTCGATGATGTGCCAGGCGGAGAAAGTCGAGCGCTTCAAGGAGAGTCTGCATCCCCTCGACGCGCTCCACGCCAAATACGACAGCTGCTCCGGCGAACCAGTGGTGGCCGATGACGCCTGGGGGCATCTTCAACTGGATGCCACCTCTCTGTTCCTGTTGCAGCTGGCGCAGCTGACCAAAGGCGGTTGCGGAGTAGTGCAGAGCCGTGACGAGGTGGATTTCATCCAAAACCTCGTGCACTACATCGCCAGGGCGTACCGCACCCCGGATTACGGGATCTGGGAGCGCGGTGACAAGGGAAATCACGGACTACCAGAGCGCAATGCGAGCTCGATCGGCATGGCCAAGGCCGCCCTGGAATCACTGGATGGGCTTGACCTCTACGGCCCGCATGGAGACGGCAGCTGCGTCCTGCTCATTCCCCAGGGGGCCATCGTGCGCCTCCGGCGCGCTTTGGAAGGGCTCTTACCGCGGGAATCCGCCAGCAAGGAGGCCGACAGTGCCTGTCTCTCCGTGATTGGTTATCCCGCCTGGGCGGTGGAAGATGCTGCCCTGGTGGAGCGCACGGGCCGTCGCATTCGACGGGAACTGGGCGGGGCTTACGGCTACAAACGCTTCCTTCGGGATGGTCACCAGACGGTGGTGGAAGACATCACCCGCCTGCACTACGAACCTGAGGAGCTCGCCGCCTTTGAAGGGATCGAGTCGGAGTGGCCGTTGTTTCTGGCCTTCGAATTGGTCACCGCATGCTGCGAAGGGCGCTCGGACGAGGCCCAGCGCTTGCACAGCAAGCTCAAGGCGTTGGCGGTCGAACAAGACGGAGAACGTCTCTACCCGGAGCTATATCAAGTCCCTGGCAGTGTGGTCGACCAGGAACGGATGAATCCAGGCAGCCAGGCCAGGGTGGCGAACACCAATCTGCCGCTGATCTGGACCCAAAGCCTCGTCTGGCTGGGGGAAATGCTGCTCGACGATCTAATCCGCCCCGAGGACATCGACCCGTGTGGGCGCAGAAATCCGAAACCACTGGGTGCTGAGGCGGTTCTTGTGGCGATGGCTCCTGAGACGGATGCCGTGCGCCTAGAGCTGCTGTCAGCAGAGGTGCCGATCGACCCAACCACGATTATTCCCGTGCTGTCGTCCGACGAGCTGAAACAACGGCTGAAAGCGGCCGGCACCAATCCGCGGCTGGAGCTCAGCGGACGCCCTGGGCACCGTGTGGAAACCGAGGACACAGCTCGCGTCTACCGCCAGGACGGCTGCATCAGCGTGTTCACCCCGTCAGTTCTGGAAGACCGCAGCAGCTATCTGGCCGATGACCCTGAGGAGATGCTGGAAAGCGTTGTCGATGAGCTGCATCTGCTGCAACGGCACTGGCGGGGTGTGGGGCTGCCGCTTCTGGTCATTCCCATTCGTGAAACAGCCCTGGATCAGCATCGTGACGTCATCCTCAAACTTGCCGATCAACTCAGCAGCGGCGTGATTGAAACCATCCCCGTCCGGTTGAGCCGCCTGAGTCAGCTGGTGGATCAGGGGCAGGAGGTCCAGCTCCCACCGCTTCAGCAGAAGCCCGTGCCGACATCCCATCAACCCCAACATGTGCTGCGCGACGCCACCGATCTACGGGACCTGACTGCTGCTGAGGAGCAGGAGCTGGATGACACCCCAATCGAACAGTTGAGCCAGCGCCTCTGGAGCAGTGGGCTGCTGCATGAACAAGCCGAAGTACTGGAATTGCTGCAACGGCGTCTCGGACCTCAAGGGATTCAACGCAGCCCCGATGGGCATCCGGTGGCCCTGAGCAACCTGCTCGAGGAGGTTTATCAACGGGGCTTGCGATGTGAAGACTGGAATGTCGTGCGGCGCTGTGCCGGCGCCATGGGCATGGTGCATCCCCAGCTGGAAGATGCCCTGACCGATCTTCTCGTCCGCCAGAAACAAGTCGTGGTGGGACGCAACTACACCGGCGACTCCAGGCTCCGTCAACCGATGGACAGCGCTGCCATCGCCGAACGGATTGAGACGACCAGCGGGATCGACGGTCGTGAACGCATGCTCGAACAGGAACTCCTGCTCGCCCTCGACAGCGTGGCGCGGCGGGAGCCAGCCCTACTCAAAGGCAGCCTCACCCTGCAGCTGGGGCAGCTGATGCTGCTGCTGACATCGGAGCTGGCCGTGGAGAAAATGCTCTCTCAGGACGAGGCCTTTGAAGCCCTCTGCAGCGAAGCACCCCACGCCATCCGCAAACGGTTGCGCGCGGTGCTCGGGGATGTGGACCATGCCAGGGCAGCCCTGCAACGTGGCGAACAGCTGCACGTGAGCGGGAGGGTGCAGTGGTCCGTTCCCGACCCATTGGAAGAAACGCCCGGAGGCGGCGACTGGCTTCAACACCGCATCCGTCTGGGCTCATTCCAGAAAGTTCCCCGCGATTTCTATGCCGGCATCTGGTCCCTGTTGCAACACTGCCGCGGCCTTGTGATCGGCGACAAGCTGGAACGGCGCAATCGACTCAACAGCCGTCTCGTCCTTGAGAAAACACCCGGCGAACGCAATTTCGCCGTCCAAGTCGACCATCTGCTTAGTCGGATCAAAGCACCGGAATACAGGCAACTCTGCAGCGAATGCCTGCTCTCGCTGATGGCCTTTGTCGAAGCCAATCCGGAGGTGCGCTTCGAGGATGACCTAGCCCTCGACGTGGTAATTGGTCATGCCGTCCGGGTGGGCTGGCAACAGAGCCATCCATCCCTCAGTCCGGAGAACTACCCGCAGCAGAAAGCCCAGGCGTGGGGGCAGTTCTATCGATCCTCGCCTGGTGACTGTCGGCGCTGGCAGGTGACGGCGTTGCGGGAGCTGGCCGAACAAGAAGGGCTGGTCTAATCCAAGTCAGGCCCGTCAGATCGGTGCAGGCAAGGGCGCCCCGGTATCCGGGTGTTCGACCGCCTGCTCGATCAGGTCCGCCAGTTTGAGTGCGCGCGACGCTTGAAGACCATCCACAGCAGGAGTTTCCCGGCCGCGCACGCACTGGAGAAAGTGCTCAAGCTCGGCGTAGAGCGGTTCAATCGACGTGGTGCTCACCTCCTCGATGAAGCCGTCATTGCGGTACAGCAACTCACCGTGATCTGCGGAATACCACTCATGGGCGCGGCGATGGATGTGCAGGGTGTGGTTGAGGAAGTCGGTTTCCACCAGGCTTGAGCGGCAGTGCGCACTAAGGCTGCGGATCTTGCGGTGGCTCATTTTGCTGGCCGTGAGGCTGGCCACAACACCATTCTCAAAACCCAGCGTGGCATTGACGTAATCAATCGGTCCCTCGGCACTGCGACCACCGGCAGCGGCAAGCCTCACCACGGGTGCCTTAGCCAGCTCGAGCACAAGGTCGATGTCATGGATCATCAGATCCAGGACCACGGAGACATCATTGGCCCGATCAGAGTGGGGGCTGTGGCGACGCCCCTCGAGGACCACGACCTCCTCGTTGGCCACCACCTTGATGAGTTCACGAAACGCGGGGTTGAACCGCTCGATGTGACCGACCTGCAGCAGACGACCCGCTGCTGTCGCAGCCTCGATAAGCGCAGTGGCCTCGTCCTGACTAGCCGCGATCGGCTTTTCGATCAAAACATGAACACCCGCGCGAAGACAGGCAAGGCCGACGGGGTGGTGCAGAAGGGTAGGAACAGCAATGCAGACCGCCTCCACCTCGGAAAGCATGGCGTGGTAGTCCGCAAACCAACGGCAGCCGAATTGCTCAGTAGCGAGGTGTCCGCGCTCAGCATCAGGATCCGCAACTCCCACCAGGTCGGCATCCCGCAGAAGGCTGAGCACCCGAGCGTGGTGCCAACCCATGTTCCCGATTCCGATCACCCCGACCTTCACTGGGACCATGGGGTCGGGAGACATCAGAACGGGCAATCGGTTGGGGGAAGACTATCGGCCTTCAGTCGGAATGATCCTCTGGACTGGGGAGAACAAGCCGGACGCGGTCAATCCGCGGCCCTGCCATGGCCGTGATTTCAAACTGCAGGCCGTTGAAATGCAGCGCTTCCCCAGCGGATGGAATGTGCTGAAGCCTCTCCAGCAGGAAACCCGCAAGGGTGTGATGGTCATCCGCCTCGGGTAGATCAAGGTCCAGCTGACGGTTCAGCTCGAAGATCTCCAGATCTCCCGCCACCAGCCAAGCACCAGGGCAGTCCTTTTCCTCGAGCAGATCTGGCTCATCGGTCTCGCCGGGATCCTCATCACCAACGATTTCGCCGGTGAGATCTGCTGCTGTCACGAGCCCCTCAGTGCCGCCGTGCTCATCCACCACCAACAGAAGCGGCTGGCCACTGCGAATCATCGGCAGCAGCTCCGCCAAGGTGCAGGTCTCCAGCACGGGCACCGCAGGCTGGAGATAGGGCTCAAGCAGCGAATCGGCCTGGAGCTCTCCCCGTGCAATCGGTTCAGCCATCTGACGGAGATCCAGCACGCCACGCACGTCGTCCAGCGACTGGCCAATCACCGGGAACCGCGCGTGACGGGTGTGATGAACGGCTTCCATCAGCTCCGCGAAACGGACCGTGGCCGGCAGCGTGACCATCCCGGAGCGAGGCACCATCACCTCCCGCACCTGGGTGTCCCGCAGGGCGAAGACTCCTTCCAGAATGTTCTTTTCATCGGGAAATAATCCCGTGACCCGCCCGGATTCCACGAGGGTTTCCAGCTCACCGGCAGAGAGTGCTGGCACCAATACATCCCACTGGGGAGCCAGGCCGAGCAGGCGCATCAGCAGGCCTGCCAGTGCCTCAAGCAGATTGAGCAGCGGAGCCAAGCAGCGCATCACCACCTCCAGCAACGGCACCAGTCGGAGCGCGGAGGATTCCGGACGGTTCAGCACCCAGGCCTTGGGCAGTAAACCGGCGACCAACGTGGCGAGCAGGACGATCGCGAGAAACAGCGCCGTATCCCGCCAGGCCACACCTAGGGAGCCATCCGACCAGAGCCGACCCCCCAAACCGCGGCCGGCCCAGCCCAAAGCCACTAGAGCGAGGGTGGAACCCAGCTGAGAAACCAACAAAGCCCGCCGCAGGCGTCGCTGCAGACGCTGAATGGAGCGGGCCCCGGTCTGCTCTTCCTCCACAAGCACTTCGACACGGCTGGGGCGAAGCCGCAACAGGGCCACCTCTGCGGCCGCGAAAAAGGCTGGCAAAACTAGCAGGACAGCCAGCAGTAAAAGCCGCATCAATTGGGGGGGATGGGGGTCGCGAGGATCGAACTCGCCTTAGGCGAATTATGAGTTCGCTGCATTCACCAGATTGCTAGACCCCCTCAAAGAGAGTGTTACCACAGGGGAGTGACGTCGGGGAAGTCATCGGGCATTGGTCGCTCCAGGTCGGATTCGTTTATGTCGGAGGCGGCCAGGCTGCCGTCGAATCCGCTCGGAATATCGAGGGTCCGCAACGGCAGCGGCGGACTCTGCTCTTCCAGCAGAGCTCCGGTCGTGTTTTGCAGGGCAGACCCGTCCCAGATCAGGGTCTGATCCGGAAAGCCCAGGCCCATCACCCGATTCCCCTCGATTCCTCCAACCGCGATACCCAGAAAATCAGTCAGTTGATGAAGGGGGTCCACACCCCTGGCCATGGGTGAGGTCCAAGTGAACAGGCGACGGTTGATCAGCTCACTGGTGGTCTCCGTGGGATGGCACACCGTCACTTCCACGGGAGCAGAACCACTGCCCGGTGGAGGGGCCTCGATGCTGGTCGTGCAGACCAGCGGGCCTGCCAGCACCGATGGGCCAGCGAGCACCAACAATCCCGAGCGAAAGAACGAGCGCAGCAGCACCGGAGGAAACAGCTCTAAGCGCAAACTAAGGACACCTGCGAAGTGCGGCCAGTCCCATGCCTGAATCGTCGAGTGTCCCGACTGAGCGGGAGCAACTGCTGAGCCGCCTGGCCACCTTGGCCTACCGGCACGGAGACTTCACCCTTGCGTCAGGCCGCAAAAGCGAGCACTACGTGAACTGCAAACCAGTAAGCCTGAGCGGCTCCGGCCTGGCCTTGATTAGTCGAGCCATGCTGACCCACGTGGAAACTGATGCCGTCGCCGTGGCCGGCCTCACCCTCGGAGCAGACCCACTGGTGAGCGGTGTCGCCATGGCCGCCGCCGATCAGGGCCGTGATCTCGATGCATTAATCGTCCGCAAGGAGGCCAAAGGCCATGGCACTGGAGCCTGGCTGGAGGGACCACTACCAGCGCCCGGGGCACTGATCACCGTGCTGGAAGACGTTGTGACCACAGGGGGGTCCTCCCTCAAAGCGGTCCGACAGCTGCGCGACGCCGGCTACTGCGTCAAGAGGGTCGTCACCATCGTCGACCGGGAAGAAGGGGGCGATGCCGCCATGGCGGCTGACGATCTCGAGCTGATCAGCCTGTACAAATTGTCTGAGATCGCCGCCGTCACCAAGGTATGAGCAGGCTGTTTTGGGACGCCACATTCCCCCGGCTGCGCCTGAGCGGCAGCGGAGCATGCCAGTTTCTTCAGGGTCAGACCAGTGCTGACCTCAACGCACTGCAACCTGGTGATCTCCTGCAGACCTGCTGGCTGACCGCAACGGGACGCTTACGGGCGCTGCTGGAAGTTCGGCTCGATACGGATGGAGCCGATGTGATCGTTCTGGCGGGAGATGCTGCTGCGGTTCACGCCGGATTCGATCAGGTGATCTTTCCAGCCGATCGTGTGCGACTCCAACCCCTGGCCCAGCGGCGCCGGCTGCAATGGCTGGAGCCTGACGCTGCAGTGATCTGGCCTGAGCCGGATGTGGCATTGCCAGAGCCATGGGTCTTAGGAAAGCCCGCCACCGCCGCGGCATTGGAGCATCGGCGGCTCCAGAGCGGCTTCCCACCAGGGCCAGGTGAACTCAATGGCGAGACCAACCCTCTGGAACTGGGACTCGTGGCTCGAATCAGCACAGAGAAGGGCTGCTACCTGGGCCAGGAGACCATGGCCAAACTCATCGGGAAAGCGGGGGTGAAACAAGAGCTGCGCTGTTGGTGGTGCAGCAGCCCGCTGTCGAGCGCCACAAAACTCACGCTGAAGGGAGAGCGGGCCGGGGTGATCACCAGTGCTCTCGAACACGACAACGCGTGGATTGGACTGGCCCTGGTGCGCCGCCAATGTCTTGCCAGTGAAACGCTGGAGGGACCCAATGGGGAACTGCTCCAGATCAGCCGACCTGATTCGTTTCAGGATCCCGACGCCTGATCCTGTTGAAGCAACCAGGCGGCAACGGCCCAGGTGGCTAGGCAGTCATCGCGGTTGTAGTCGAAGATCCAGCGCAGCCCATGCCTGTTGCCGCGTCGATCAGGGCCATCGCCCTGCCACTGCCGCCACCACAACAAGGCCCGGGCCCCGTCAGCACCGGCCTGACTCCAACGGAACCCCTGCCAACCGGCCACGGCCTTGAGGCCGTAACTGGCCAATGGCAAGCGCCAGTGACGCCGCACCCGGGCATGAACATCCACGAGACGGTGACGAAGCTTCTTCAGTTCAGCCTCATCGACACCTTGCCGCTCGGCCATGCGCCTTAAGGCCAGGCTTTCTGTTTCCCCGTAGTGAAGAATTGGCCACCCCCGGTAGTGATTCAGCAGGCGTCGCAACCGAAGCCAGCAACGGGGTTCACCGTGCTCGGCCAGGGCCAGGATCGGGTGATAGGCCACTGAAGCAAGGTCCCAGTCCCCACGTTCGGTTCTGTGTAAGACCAGAAAACCGTGGAGAAAGTCGTGACGGGCGTCGGGGTCGGATTCGATGTCGTAAAGGAGCACACCAGGGCAGTCACGAAGTTCCGGAAGTGCCGGTGCAGCGTCCAAACGTTCCACCCGACCATCGCGCTGCGCCCTGGCCTGGGCCACCAAGGCTGCAGCCACCTCACCATGCTGATCACCGAAGCGTTGAAGCTGCTCAGCGAGCTGCATCGGATCAGCAGCGGCCAGATCAGATAGGCCGCGAATCCCAAGCTCCAGCAACATCTCGCGGCGCTTGGCTCCGATGCCGCTGACCTCACTGAGGTGCCCTTGCTCCGCCGCCACGGCGTTGCAAACACCCCGCCAGCTGCAGAGTGAGCACTTGCGTCGATCGGCTGCCAGAGGAGGGGGGACCGACCGCTCAAGGTCATCACGCAGTTTGCGCAACCCTTCCGAAAGCTGTCGCCGCATGCCGTTCGACAGATGGACTCGCTCCTGTTCCAGCCGCCGGCCGCCGCCGCCGAGAACCAGCATGGATGGGACTTCGCCCTGTTGCACCTGCTCGAGCAGAAGAGCCATCAGCGCCAGGGGCAGCTGATGTTCCCGAGTGGTACGACGGCCCTGACGTGCCAGCACCGGTTGATAGGCGAAGTCGCCCCAGCGACTCTGGCCCTTGACCCGCCTGAGCAGGGGAGGATGCGCCTCCAACGGTTCCCCGGAAGGGCCCAGACCCTTCAGGCGCAGACCCACCACGGCGTCGGCACCGGCGACACAGGCGGCCAAGCCATGGCCTGGTTTGCGGGGCATCAATCCCACAAAACATCGCTGCTGGTCATCCAGCAGCAGATTGCGATGGGCGGTCCAACGTCGCTCAGCAGGATTTCCGTGGCGATCGAGCCAGGCCTTGCGACGACAACGCAGCCAACTGCGCAGCAACCGGTCGGTGAGGGCGTTGTCGGCAGGCGGGGTGTCACCCATCCGCCGACCCTACGGCTGCCAGCTGCTAGATCCACTGAAGTGCAGGCTGTGCCATGGCATCGGCTCCCCTCCCCCTAAGCCCAGCTCCAATCAAGTTCGGCACCGATGGCTGGCGCGGAATCATCGGTGTCGACATCACGGTGGAGCGCTTATTGCCCGTTGCCGCTGCCGCGGCCCAGGAGCTCGCGTATCGCGCCCCAGAAGGCCACAACAGCCGAACGGTGGTCATCGGTTATGACCGGCGCTTCCTGGCTCCCGAACTAGCGGAAGCCATCGCCGCCGCCGTGCGGGGTTGTGAACTCGAGCCCCTACTAACAGACACCGCTGTCCCCACACCGGCCTGCAGCTGGGCCGTGGTGGAGCGCAAAGCCCTTGGAGCGCTGGTCATCACCGCCAGTCACAACCCGCCGGAATGGCTGGGGCTGAAGATCAAAGGCCCCTTCGGCGGGTCAGTCGAGGGCGACTTCACCGCCGCAGTCGAACGACGACTGGCCGCCGGCGGCATCACAGCACCGATCAAAGCGGAGGTCCCCCGTTTTGATGGTCGGGGCGAGCATCTCGAAGGTCTCCGCCGCAAGCTCGACCTCACCGCACTGCTGCGGGGCCTCAAGGCCATCAACCTGAAGGTGATCGTGGATCCGATGCACGGCTCAGCCGCCGGGTGTGTGACGGAGCTGCTCGGGCCTGAGGCCCATGGGGTGGTGGAGGAAATCCGCAGCGATCGCAATCCTTTATTTGGTGGTCATCCGCCGGAACCCCTTGCGGCCTATCTCGAAGAGCTGATCACAGCGGTGAAGACCTCAACCGACGCCGGGAGCCCTGCCGTGGGATTGGTCTTCGACGGCGATGGGGACCGCATTGCCGCTGTGGATGAAACAGGTCGGTTCTGCAGCACCCAGCTGCTGATGCCCCTGCTGATCGATCACCTGGCCCGCGCCCGGCAGCTGCCAGGAGCAGTGGTCAAGACCGTGAGCGGATCTGATCTGATGCGACTGGTGGCGGAAGCGCAGGGACGCGACGTTCTCGAGCTCGCTGTGGGCTTCAAGTACATCGCCGCGGAGATGCTGACGGGGAACGTGCTGATCGGCGGCGAGGAGTCTGGTGGAGTTGGCTTCGGCATGCACCTGCCCGAGCGGGACGCGCTGTTCGCAGCAATGCTGGTGCTGGAAGCCCTTGTTGAAGGGAAGCAACCCCTGGGAGCTCGACTGGATGCTCTCCAGCAACAGCACGGAGGCAGCAGCCATTACGACCGACTCGACCTGCGGCTGGCTGACATGGAGGCACGCCGACGGCTCGAGATGCTGCTGGCCCAGAGCACACCTTCGACCATTGCAGGGGCAAAGGTGCTGGAGGTGATCACCACAGACGGGATCAAACTGAGAATGGGGCCCAGCCACTGGCTGATGCTGCGCTTCTCCGGCACCGAACCTCTCTTGCGGCTCTACTGCGAAGGGCCCGATGCCGATCGGGTGGATGCTGTGCTGGCCTGGGGCAGGCAGTTCGCGGAGGCAGCATGAAGGCACTGGTCATCGCCAGCGGCAACGCCGGAAAGATTCGTGAATTCCAGGGTCTGCTGCAGGCCCTCCCCGTCACAGTGCGGCCCCAGCCTGAGGGTTTGGAGGTGGAGGAGACAGGCAGCACGTTTGCCGCCAATGCCCGTCTCAAAGCCCAAGCGGTTGCAGCAACTACAGGGGAATGGGCGTTGGCCGACGATTCAGGCCTAAGCGTGGACGCCCTGGATGGCGCCCCGGGTGTTCACTCCGCCCGCTACGCCCCCACCGATCCGGAACGCATCGCGCGGCTGTTGAAGGCGCTGAACGGCTCAGAGCAACGCCAAGCCCATTTCTGCGCTGCGCTCTGCATTGCAGCCCCCGATGGCTCCGTTCTGCTTGAGGTGGAAGGCCGTTGCGACGGTTTGATCACGGCGTCACCTCGGGGGGAGCAAGGCTTTGGCTACGACCCAATCTTCGAAGTCGCTGGAACGGGCCGCACCTTTGCCGAGATGCTCTTGGCTGAGAAAAAACAGCATGGCCATCGCGGCAGGGCCTTCAGCCTCCTGGAACCCCAATTGCGTCATTTGCTCCAAGCAACGTGAAGCAGACGCGTCAATTTCCAGTCTATTCAGCCATGGTCTGTACGGTGAGGCCTGCCGCTGACGAGGTCCATGGCCATCGCCATGACCACGGGTTACAGCGCGCAGACCGAAGGCGCTCTTCTGTGCATTGAAGCCGCCTCGGACTGGGCCTTGACTTGTGTGAATCAACTGGCTGTCGCAGACAGCCATGTCCTGATCGATTACGGAGCTGCCGATGGCGGCACTGCAGTAGGGCTCTGGAATCAGGTGCTGGATCGCCTGCATGCCAACCAGCCGAATGCTCACCTGACGCTGATCGGTAACGACTTACCGAGCAACGACAACCTCGCTCTGGCAGAAAACCTGGCCCTGCAGATTCCCCGGGATCCGAAGCCAACAGTGCTGGTGAGTGCCCGCAGCTTCTACGAACCCTCCGTAGCCCCGGACAGCGTGAGCTTCGGCTTCTCCGCAACCGCCATGCACTGGCTGAGCGCTTCGCCCGGACCACTCGATAACCACACCCATGTGCTGGCCTCAGGTGATGCCGATGCCCTTCAGCGTTTCACCGCCCAGGCGATGAAGGACTGGAACTACATCCTCGAACTGCGCAGCCGCGAGCTGAAGGTGGGCGGGCGACTGCTGACCGTGAACCTTTCACGCGATGACGAAGGACGCTATCTCGGTCATAACGGCGGCGAAACCCGCAATGTGCACGACCAGTTGCACCAGATCTGGCGAGGCATGGCCGAGGAAGATCTGATCAGCGCAGAGCAATACAAAAAAGGCACCGTTCTGAATTTTTACAAGTCCCCCGAGGAGTTCATGGCTCCGCTGAAGGACGAGAGCAGCGCCGCTTACCGCAACGGACTCCGCCTCGTGGAAGAGCGTACGGTCTATGTGAAGTGCCCCTACAGACGCCGCTGGAACGACAACGGTGACACGACCGCTTTCGCCGCCGGCTTGATGGCGACGATCCGCAGCTGGAGTCGCCACAGCTTCGCCAGTGCTGCCGGGGACGCCGCTGCAGACACGGTCTACGAGCGACTGCAACAGCGCATCGCCGAAACCCCCAGCGAATGGAGTCTCGACTATGTCGAACACCACCAGATGATGGAGAAGGTGGCCTGATGAGCAGCAGCAAGAAAGCATCGCCGACCGTGTCGGTGCTGGCGGAACACGTCTCCGACCACCTCTCGGTGTTCGTGGTGGCGGAAGACACTGATGCCAAGCGCCCCGCAAACGGGGGCCTGCGCCTGCTGAATTACCCGAGCGATGAGGCCTGCATCGCTGACGGACAGCGGCTGGCGGGGTTGATGACCCACAAGCACGATCTCTACGGCACCGGTTTTGCTGGAGGCAAGATCGTCGCCCGGGCAGCGGAACCCGATGCGGTCAAGGATGAGCTGATCAGCGTCACCGCCGAGCTGCTGGAGTCGCTCGATGGCGCCATGATCACTGGCTGCGATCTCAACACCAGCCTGGAGGACATGGAGCGTCTGACGGCGCTCACACCGCATGTGCTGGCGGCGGTCGGCAGCCCAGTAGACGCCAGTGCCGCCACCGCCCATGGCACCCTCGGCGCCGTGGAGGCAGTGCTGGAGAAGGACCTCAAAGACGCCATTCCCGGCCGGGCCCTCGTGCACGGCTGCGGTGCCGTCGGCGGAACGGTGGCCCGTCATCTCGTCGATCACGGCTGGACGGTGTTCACCGTGGATCTGGATCGCGAGAGAGCCAGTTTTCCCGGCGCGACGCCTCTGCCGGAGAGCTGTGCCTGGTGGGAACTGGACCTCGACCTGGTGCTGCCCTGTTCCATCTCCGGGTTGATCAACGCCGAAATGGCAACGGCCTTGAATACTCCCGCCGTGGTTCCTGCAGCCAATGCCCCCTTCCAGCAACCGCAGTTAGCAGACGACCTGCGTCGCCGCGGTGTGCGGGTGCTGCCGGACCCTCTTGTGAATGCTGGGGCCGTGATCGCCGATTCGATCGAGCGGTTCTCCCCCGATGCCTGGAAGGATGCAGGCGCCACGGACGTCTATGCCTTCGTACGCGATGAGGTGCGCCGGCGGGCAAGCGACTATCTCAATCAGCGCGAACAGGGTTTGTCGGTTGGTGCCGCCCTCGAGGAAGTGGCGGCGACACCCTCCACCGATCCCATCGGCCTCAGCTTTGGAGATAGCGAATGAGCACGCCCTCCTCACTGCCCAGCCGCGCAGCGGTCGTGATCGTCGGCGGCGGCATGGCGGGCCTCAGCTGCGCTGCATCCCTTGCCCGCCGCGGCGTGCGCGATGTGGTGCTGCTGGAAGCCAAGACCCTGGCCCACGCCAAGGCCAGCAGCTACGGCGAAACCCGGATGTTCCGGGAGATGTATTCCGATCCGGTGCTCTGCCGTCTGGCCCAGGAGGCCAATCGCCTTTGGCGGGAAGAGGAAACTCACGCCGGCGAGCAGCTGAGAGAGACCCACGGCCTGCTCTTCTACGGCGAAAGCTGGGATGAGGAAACGATCGAGGGATCGATCCCCGGGGCCCGCCGGGTCATGGACGATCAGGGAATCCCCTACGAGGCCCTCAATGCCGAACAGATCGCTGCCCGTTTCCCGCTGAAGCCGAAGGCCGGTTTCACTGGCCTGTTCGAACCCACCGCCGGTGCCGTACGCAGCGACAAAGTTCTCTCCCACTGGATCAATACCGCCCGTAACGCCGGCCATCAGCTGATCGAGCACTGCCCCGTGGCCGGACTCGATCCCGATGGTGGAGGCGTCACCCTGCAGAGCGGCGAGCACATCGCCGCAAGCCAACTGGTGGTGGCCTGCGGGATCTGGAGCCAACTGTTGCTCGCCCCCCTCGGCTTGGCACCGAAACTGGAGGTGTGGCCGATGCTTTGGGCTCACTACACCGTCAACCCAGCACTCGCTGATCGCTACCCCCAGTGGTTCTGCTTCCAGCAAGAACGAGGCGACGATGGTGGCCTGTACTACGGCTTCCCCGTGTTGAGCCAAACGGCGGATGGCCGGCCCCGGATCAAGGCCGGCATCGACTGGGCCCCACGAGAACTGCGAGTCGCCGCACCCAACGCCATGGTCACCGAGCCACCAGCCCGACTGGTGGAGCTGCTCGACACCTTCCTGTTCAACGAATTGGAGGGAGTTCAGGAGCGAGTCGAGACCGTGATCAGCCCGTACTCCATGGCCAGCGATGTGAACTTCGTGCTGGATCGGCTCACCCCGAAGCTGAGTCTGTTTGCAGGGGGCTCCGGCCAGGCCTTCAAGTTCGCTCCTCTGATCGGTGATTCTCTGGCACGCCTCGCCAGTGGTGAACAACCTGCAGTGGATCTCTCCTGCTGGAGCCACCAACGCGACGCCGTCCGAGCCTGACCTTTCACCCCTCATCCGATGTCTGACAACCCCGCGAACCAGCGCTCCTGGTGGCAACAGCCCCCGCTCTGGGTCGGCGCCATCCCGCTGCTGATTTTTCTGTTGGTCTCGGCCATCGACCTGGCTCTGGCCAAGCATTTCACTGAAACCGGCAAAGCCGTGATCAGTGATGCCCTGGGGGCGGTCTGGCAATGGATGGTGGTGCTGCTGTTTCTGATCGCCCTGATCCTTGCCATCAGCCCTATTGGCAAACTCCGGCTTGGCGGAGCGGATGCCAAGCCGAGCTTCAAATTCTTCGATTGGTGTGCGGTGCTGATCTGCACCCTGCTGGCAGGAGGGGGGGTGTTCTGGTCCGCTGCCGAACCGCTGTATCACTTCCAAACACCATCACCGGTGTTTGCAGGGGTCGAAGGCAGCACAGCAGCCGCGGTGGATCCCGCCCTGGCGGTGAGTTTTCTGCACTGGGGGTTCCTGGCCTGGGCTCTTGTGGCCACCACCACCACGATCACCTTCTCGATCCTGGAACGACGCGGTGAACCCCTGCGTCCCCGCACCCTGCTGGTGAACATCGTTCCGCGCAGCTGGGTGGATGGCCCGATCGGTCACCTAGCGGACGGCTTGTCTGTGGTGGCAGCGATCGCCGGCACCGTTGGTCCCCTGGGATTCCTATCCCTGCAGCTCAGCAACGCTGCAGGGCAATTGCCCTGGCTCACCGACAGTGCAGGCTTGCAATCTCTGGTGGTGGTGCTGCTGACCGCTGTGTTCGCAACATCCACAGTCAGCGGCATTCAAAAGGGCATCAAGTGGCTGTCGGAGCTCAACGTTTGGCTCACTCTTGCCATGGCGGCAGGCCTTCTGCTCTTAGGCCCTGGCTTCTGGCTGATCCAGCACTTTTTCAGCGGCTTTTTCACTTATCTGGTCCATCTGCCGCAGATGGCTCTTGCACCCAACGCAGCGCCTACGAACTGGGTGAACGGCTGGACTGTCTTCTACTGGGGTTGGTTCCTTGGCTATGCGCCGCTAATGGGGCTCTTCACCGCCGGCGTCAGCCGCGGCCGCAGCATCCGTGAGCTGGTACTGGCCGTGGCAATCCTCTGCCCGATCGTGACCAACGTCTGGTTCACCCTGCTTGGGGGCACCGGATTACATCTCGAGTTGGCCGGGGGTGGCATCAGTGAAGCCCTGGCCCAGAACGGTGCCGCCGCAGCACTACTGACCATCCTCAGCCAGTTGCCCCTTGCCGGAGTGCTGATCCCCATCGGTCTATTGCTGGTGGTGCTGTTCATGTGCACCAGCGCCGACTCGATGAGTTACGCCGCAGCCATGGTGGTGAGCGGCCGCAATGAGCCGCCAGCTCTGCTGCGGCTGTTCTGGGCCTTGATGATTGGCAGCCTGACCTTGGTGTTGCTGCGCATCGGCACAGGCCTAGGGGACAGCACCTCCATCGATGCCTTGCAGGCCTTCATCGTGATCACCGCGGTGCCAGTCACCCCCCTGGTGCTGGCCACCCTATGGAGCGCGCCTCGGCTGGCTTGGAAAGAGGCCAAGCGCGAAGGCCTTAGCTGATCTAAGCCGCCCTCAAACAGTGGCGTCGTACAGAGAAAAGAAACGACGCCGCAAGCGCCATGGGAAACGCAGCTCCCTCAGCACGCGAACCATCAGACCTCGCATCTCCTTCCGCTCCGCCTCGGCCTCAGGCCCCGAGTAAACCTGCTGGACGGCAGACCGCACTGGAAAGAGGCTGTCCCAACTGACACCCCAGTGTTCCTGTGCAAAAGCCTCGTTAGAGCTGGCATAAAAAGACGACACCCGGTCATGAAGCGATTGATCGAAACCGTCAAACTTCTCCCGATCCCAGCCAAGTTCGATCGCGAGATCACGGATGACCTTGCCCTTCCGCTTGAGCACTTCCGGATCGAAACCCGTCTCCACCATCAAGCGGCGACAGAGGGCCGACATCCAAATACCCCGGGCGCCTGGCTGGATGTTCTGCTTCGAGGAACGGCCCGCCAACCAGCCCTGCTCACCAGATGGAGCATCCAGACCAAGAGCGTCAACCAACGCCAGAAACGGATCGGCGATCGCCACCTGCTTGGACAAAGGAAGAAACAACGTCGCAATCGAAGGGAAGCGACTCAGCACACGAAATTTGGATGGATAAGAAATATCCCACGAGTCAGAATCATGCATAATGTAATCACAATATTGCTCAAAATCAGGCGTCTCACGAAACCGTCGAACTCGATGTGCGTAGACTGAATTCAACCAAGACTGCTGATCTCTAACGAAGTAACTGACTCCTAATTTGAACCCTTGACGCTCAACCAGAACCTGCAATCTGCCCAAGGCAGTTCGACTAAGGATCCGATCATCCAAAGAGGAACTACTAAGCAAAACCCTGTGAAGTGAAGAAGGCAGGGTGGCCAGCGCTTCCTCAACAGGCGCATAGTTCTTTTGTGCGATGGCGTTGGCCAGACAATTGTCATAACCGTCCATCAACACACCTTGAGCTGCGAGATGGTCCCGGTTTTGCCGAAGTCGCTCGGTGACGTAACTACTGGCTGCCTTATGGGGACCGGCATGGATCCACAGCATCCGCTCATCACGATTGATTTGCGGACGCGTGAATTCAATCGACACCAGATTCCCAGCCTGAGAGCTCAAGGTATCAGCTGGCTATGTAAGGCAGTAGAGGAGCTCCATCCGCACTGTTGCCGTTGGTTCCGGGGCTTCACCCGGATCGAAACCAGTGCGCATGGCCTCTGAAAGCTGAACCCGCCGCGGCCCACGCATCGCATCACTGCGATTGATCCTGAGCAGTCGCGCCCGGGTCGCTCCGATCGCCGTAGCGGTGTCATCGGCCTCGGCCATGCCACGCCGCAGTGCCGCAGCAGTCAACAGTTGCTGAAGCGCTGTCTCAGCCTGTTCATTGGCAATGGACTTCATCCCCTGCATCCGCACGCCGGGCTGCCCACCCACTGCCTGAATGAGTTGGTTGTACATCTGCCGATTCACCTCACCGGAGACACCGGTGTTGGCAACAAAGGATTGTTTGGCCCCATTGCGTCCAGAACGTGGATAGGTGGACGGAGATGGAACGATCAGGCGTCCCTGAATGAACGGTTTCAGCAAGTGACGCAACCGGGCCAAGCGTTGATTCAGCTGAGTCAACGCAGCCTGCCCCGTGGATCCTTCACCGGACACAGCCAATGAGAAGCGAAAACTGGCTACCGCGGTCTTGCCCTCTTCAACAACAGACAACTGCAACAACGTCCCCGCACAGGACGGGGCATGGGCCAACACAGGCACCCGCGGAGACAGCAGAAGCAAGCCCGTGATTGCAACAGACAAGGCGCCCCAACCGACGCTCAACGTTTGACGCGGGGTCCGCACAACCGAAGCAACCGCTATGTCTCAGCCTGCCGGGGCCCAGCTGCCGTGCAAGCCATGGGGAACGGCTAAGGGCAGCTCCAGCACCGCCACTTCAGCAAGATCACTGGCGTTGAGGATGACCAGATCAGATGCAGCCCGGGCTCCGTTCCAGACCAAATCCAACACCCAGCCGTCGTCTTCGGACTCCGCACCCGGTCGGCGCACCATCAGCGGCTCACTCACGAAGCCACGGGGCGCTGCACTCCAGGTGTGGGTGGCACCGGAATCGAGATCAAGCTTCTGGATTGCCTGCAGTGGATCATTGCCCGTCTCACGCTCGGCCACCGCCATCCAGGCAAAGCGAGCGCTGAGCCCCTGACGCTCGGGATTGACCATGGCGAACTCGCAGGTTCGCTCACTGATGCGCTCAGTCTGCACAGATTCGCGGCTGAGATCGAGGCGGCAACGGTGCAAGATTCCCTCCGGCACCGTGTCGAAATCCACCTGAGCGAAGTCGTCATCGGGACCGATGGACGGGAAATCGTCGTAGACGATGCTCTCCACCACGAGATGATCACCGTCTTCAAAAGCATTCAGATGATGGAAGACGAAGCCGTCCGGGGCTTCGAGGATGCGCGGCTTCTGACCGGCAAAACGACCGGAGTCTCGCGGTATCAGCCAGAAACGCCCTTTCCCACCGGGTTGGGACGCCAGGCACTGAGCCGCACCCTTTTCGCCGATTACGAAAGGAAGGGGATTGAAGGCGATGGCGTTCTGCAGGAACACCGCCCAGTTGGGGGTGATGGCGAAATCGTGGAGGAAGGCGAAACCGGGAAAGCTGTCGGAGCGGTCATGCAGCAACGCACCGGCCTGGGGGCCATCGGTGGCGAACTCCATCAAGCGGATGGTGCTGCGAGGGCCGGTCTTCACCCCAAAAGTGACCATGCAGGGACGGCCGTTATGGCCGGGATCGAAGCGGGGGTGGGCACTGAAGGCTTCACCCTTTTTCAGCACACCATCGAGCCGCGAAAGACCGCGAGTCTCCAGGCTGCGGGGATCCAGCGCATGGGGCTCGGCAGCCTCCCATAGAGCGAGCAGCTGATCGCCGAGGCGCACCACGTTGGTGTTGGCGATGTTCTTCAGGCGCAGATCAAACGCATTGGCCAAACGACCACCGGGCTTCTGGCTACCGAAGACCCCCCGGTAAAGCACCTTGCCAGCCTTCTCCTCCGCCAGCCAGCCCTCGGTGCGCACGTAGCGGTTGCTGAGCTGGACGCTGCCGTTCTCAAACCGCATCGCCGCAATCATGCCGTCGCCATCGAAGGGGTGATGGACGCGGTGTCCATCGCGCTCCAGACGCCCGGGGCCATTGCGGTAGAAGGTGCCCTGAAGCTCCGCCGGAACCCTTCCACGCACCGGCGTTAAGGCCACATCGGTGAGCTCCTCCTCCACATTGACGAAGGCGCTGGACCAGTCGCTGCGGTCGTAGCTGCGGGCGGGGGCGACGGTCACGGGCGAACGATCAACGTCCTCCCATCCTCTCGTAACGGACTGTGAAGCGCGGCGCCGCTATCAGTTGGCGCCGGCCTGCTCCAGAACCCCTTTGCTGCTGGGGATGGCTCCGGCCCGGCGTGGATCCACCTCGGTGGCCATGCGCAGTGCCCGGGCAAAGGCCTTGAAACAGGCTTCCACGATGTGGTGTGAATTGACGCCATCCAGCTGACGGATGTGCAGGGTGAGGCCACTGTTGTTGACCACCGCCACGAAGAACTCCTTGACCAGCTCGGTGTCGTAGCTGCCGATCTTCTGGCTGGGAATCATCAGGCTGTAGCTGAGATGCGGGCGACCGGAACAATCCAGTGCCACCTGCACCAGGGCCTCATCCAGCGGTGCCACGAAGTGCCCAAAGCGATGGATACCACGGCGGTCTCCCAAGGCCTGAGCCAAAGCTTGCCCCACGGCAATCCCCACGTCCTCATTGGTGTGGTGATCGTCGATATGGGTGTCTCCCACCGCATTGATCTCCAGGTCGATCAGTCCGTGGCTGCTGATCTGGTGAAGCATGTGATCGAGGAATGCCACTCCGGTATTGGCCTGGCACTGGCCGGAGCCATCCAGATCCAGACGAACCTTCACGTCGGTTTCACCGGTGACCCGATGAATGTCTCCCTGGCGTGCCATCACTCCACCTCCTCTGTTCACATCGTGCCTTACATCCCCGTGACGCAGTAGCCCGCATCCACATAAATGGTCTGACCGGAAATGCCGCTGGCCAGATCGCTGAGCAGGAAGGCTGCGGTGCCGCCCACTTCCATCTGGGTGACCGTGCGACGCAAGGGAGCCTTCTCCTCCACGTTATGGATCATCTCGAGGATGCCGCCAATGGCGGAGCTGGCCAGGGTGCGGATCGGGCCAGCACTAATGGCATTCACGCGCACCTGCTTCTCGGGACCCAGCTCAGCGGCGAGGTAGCGAACAGACGCTTCCAGCGCGGCCTTCGCCACACCCATGACGTTGTAGTTCGGGATGGCCCGCTCAGCGCCGAGATACGACAGGGTGATTACGCCGGCCTTCTCGCTGAACAGCGGCTTGGCATGAGCACAGAGAGGAGCCAGGGAATAGGCGCTGATATCGAGGGAACGAGCAAAGCCTTCAGCGGTGGTGGCGCTGTAGTCGCCGATCAGCTCTTCCTTGCCTGCAAAAGCCAGGCAGTGCACCAGGCCGTCGAGAACCCCCCACTTTTCCTTGATCTCCCCGAAGACCTCGGCCATCTGTTCGGCGTCCTGCACGTTCAGTGGCAAAAACAGGCTGGGCTCCAGGGGTGCGGTGAGTTCGCGCACCTTGGACTCAAAGCGGCCCTTTTCATCCGGCAGATAAGTGATGCCCAGCTCAGCGCCCGCCGCCTTCAACTGCTGAGCAATGCCCCAGGCGATCGAACGGTTGTTGGCGATGCCGGTAACGAGAATCTTCTTGCCGGTGAGATCAAGCAGCATCAGGACAGACCGGAACGGGTTGAATTCGCGCGATTCTCCCCCATCCCCCGCCAAGATCACCGCTCCTTTGCTGACGAAGGCCGGTGCCCAGCGCTGCGTCACCCCCGATCAACGGCGACCTGCCGCGGCAATTCGCCTCCCGCGATGCCCTCAATGACCTGTTGGCGCAAGAGTTTCCAGAGGCGGAAGGGACTCTTAGCCCGATACGCGGTGGTCGTGAGGCAGCCGATGACAAGCTGCGGCGCATTGACGCAAGGCGCTACGCCAAAAGCCGCAACCATCTCAAGGGCGCGGTCACCGGACTGTCGCCCTACATCCGCCATGGTGTTTTGGGCCTCGCGGAGGTTCGCGATTCCGTGTTTGCACGAATCCGCAACCGCGATGAGGGCGGAAAGCTGATCAACGAACTCGGTTGGCGCGACTTCTGGCAACGGATGTGGCTCGATCTAGGCGACGACATCCACAACGATCAGGAACCGTTCAAAACGGGCCATGACGCCGGTTCCTACACCCGGGAACTGCCGGCCGATGTGCGCGAAGGGACCACGGGGCTGGCCTGCATGGATCGTTTTCGCGATCAACTGGTGAGCACCGGCTGGCTGCACAACCACGCCCGCATGTGGATGGCCGCCTGGCTCGTGCACTGGCGACGGGTGCACTGGAAGGCCGGGGCCGACTGGTTCCTGGAGCACCTGCTGGATGGCGACCCAGCCAGCAACCATCTGAGCTGGCAGTGGGTGGCCAGCACCTTCAGCCATAAGCCCTACTTTTTCAATCGCGGCAACCTGGAGCGGTATAGCGACGGGCACTACTGCGACAACTGCTCCAGTGCCAACAACTGCCCGTTCGACGGCAGCTACGAGCAACTGGAGAACCAGTTGTTCTCCTCAATGCCGGCGATTCGGAACAGCGGCAACGACCGCAACCACCAACGCAACCGCCAACGCCGGAGCAGCGGAGGCACCAGTGCCGCCCTGGCCCGTCCCAAGCGATAAGCAGGAGAGTCCTCATGTCTTTTGAACGTCCGATCCTCTGGATTCACGAGGAGGCTCTCGGCGCCAGCAACCCGGCGCTGCAGGCCTGGCCCGAGGCCCCAGCGGTGTTTGTATTTGATACCCGTTGGATCCAGGAAGCACGAATCAGCCGCAAACGGATCGGCTTCCTCTACGAAAACGCTCTCGACCTGCCCCTCACTTTGCGCAAGGGGGATGTAGCCGCCGAGGTGCTGGCCTTTGCGCGCCGCCACCAGGCCGATGGAGTGATCAGCAGCACAGTGGTGGATCCTCGCCTGGAGCGTATTGGCGCTGCCATCGATGCGGAACTTCCGCTGGAGCTGATGGATCCCAAGCCCTTCGTGGAGCTGAAACGTCCACCGCGGCTGGGGCGTTTCAGCCGCTACTGGCGGGACGCCGAAGCAGTGGTTTGGGAGGGCTACTCCCCATCCTGCTGATCCTTAAGCAACTGCCGGACCCGCTTCAGTTCCTCCACAGGATTGGTCAGCAGGTCCTCTTCCTCCAGAGATGGCAGCTGAACGGGGAGCACTTGGTCTTCGCTGAGGGGCGGCTCAGTCCACTGCCAGCGCTCATCTGGTGCGCGGGCCTCGCATAGTGCCTCCAGCTCCTTCTCCAGCAAAGCCCGCACATCACGCCGGGACACCGCATCGAAAAACTCCTTGCGGGTCGCCAGACCAGAACTGAATGGGGTGGATCCGTTGCCGTTGAACAGACGGGCTGGATCTGGCAGCCATCGGGGACGACAGACCCCCGCGAAGCTGGTGTCTGTTTCCAAATAGATATGAATCCCATACCCATCCGGCTGACTCACCACGGCCACGCCGTCATGGGGCACGTACCGCTGCAAAGGGAACAAGCGCCAGCTGGGCGGTTCCTTAGGGGCACCGCAGGCCGCCAGCAGTAACGAAACTCCCCAAATCAGACGCAGGCGCGGCATCCATCACCACCGGAGGTGACCATCCTGAAGCAGATTCGCCGCATCTGCCTGCGCGTCATGGCCCTGACACCATCCACGATGCTGGCGCTGAACACGCCGCTGCCCGGTTTTGATCTGCCCCAGGTCACGGGCGGCCGGCTGAACAGCCAATCGCTGGACCATCGGCCCCTGCTGCTGATGGTGCTTTGTGCCCATTGCCCGTTTGTGAAACACGTGGAGCCAGAGCTCACCCGGCTGGAGCACGACTTCGGCGACCAGGTGCAACTGGTCGGCGTGAGCAGCAACAGCCTGATCACCCACCCCCAGGACGGGCCGGAACAACTGGCAGATCAAGCCCGGCGCCACGGCTGGAGCTTTCCATATCTGCTGGATGAGCAGCAGAACCTGGCCAAAGCGCTTCAGGCTGCATGCACTCCGGAGTTTTACCTGTTTTCACCCGATAACAAAGGCCTACAGACCCTCCGTTATCGGGGCCAGTTGGACGGCAGCCGACCCGGCAATGATCAGCCCCTCGACGGCCGAGACCTGCGGGCCGCCCTCATTTCCGTGCTGACGGGAGCACCGGTAAACCCGGAGCAAACAGCCTCAGTGGGCTGCAATGTGAAGTGGAACCCCGGACACGAACCGGAGTGGTTCGGCGGAGCCACTTAAGCTTTCCTTCATGCAGGTACCTCCCTTCAGCCTCGGCCAGCAGATCAACGATCTGGGTGTGGACCTTGAAGAGGCGGTTCTTACGGTGTTGCGCAGCGGTCAGTACATCGGCGGACCGCAGATCAAACAATTCGAGGAAGCCTTTGCCGTCAGCGTCGGCTGCGACCACGCCGTGGGCTGCAACAGCGGCACCGATGCACTGATCCTGGCCTTGCGTGCCCTCGGCATTGGTGCAGGCGATGAAGTGATCACCTGCTCGTTCAGTTTTTTCGCCACCGCTGAAGCCATCAGCGCCGTCGGCGCCACACCGGTGTTCGTGGATGTCGACCCCAGCACCTACCTGATCGATTTCGACCAAATCGAAACCGCGATCACCCCGGCCACCAAGGCCCTGATGCCGGTGCATCTGTTTGGCCGTGCGGTGGACATGAACCAGTTGATGGCGATTGCGGAGCGCCATCAACTGAAGGTGATTGAAGACTGCGCCCAGGCCACGGGAGCCCGCTGGAACGGCCAACCCGTAGGCAGCTTTGGTGATGCGGGCTGCTTCAGTTTTTTCCCCACCAAAAACCTCGGTGCGGCCGGTGACGCTGGTGCCGTCACCACCAGCGATGCCGATCTGGCCCAGGCCATGCGCGAGCTGGCCGTGCATGGCATGCCCGAGCGCTACGTGCACACGAGCCTTGGGTACAACAGCCGACTTGATGCCATTCAGGCAGCAGTGCTGAATGTGAAACTGCCGAAGCTGGAGAGCTGGATCAGCAACCGCACAGCCATTGCCTCCCGTTACCGAGATGCCCTCGGGGATCTCCAAGGACTCACCCTGCCGTCCTCCAACGAAGGCCACAGCTGGAACCAATTCGTCGTGCGCATCGGCAGCTGCCCCACCGGCCAACCGCTCTGCAACGCCAGCTGTAATCCCTCCACCACCAGTGCACGCCACGGGATCCCGGAGAGCTGCTGCCGCGACTGGCTCAAACAGACCCTTCAGGAGCGCGGTGTGAGCACGATCATCTACTACCCGATTCCGATTCACCGACAACCGGCCTACGCCCACCTCGGCTTGAAGCAGGGCTCCCTGCCGGTGACAGAACAGCTCTGCAGCCAAGTTCTCAGCCTGCCGATCTTCCCTGAGTTAAAGGAAGACCAGCAACAAACGGTGATCGACACCCTGCGACAACTGCTGGTGTCCAATGCTCCGGCCCAGTTCCGCCGCAGCGACGGGCGCGATCAGGACCGGATGGTGGCGTAAAGCGCCTTGAACTTGGCCTGCTGCCTCTTGTGATCCACCAGTGGTATGGGGTAATCCCTCCGCTCGAGGGAACCGATCTCTCCGCTGAGCAAATCCTTGGTGTTCACATGGCGCAGCTCCGGCACCCACTGGCGGATGTAATCACCGGCTGAATCGAACTTGGAGGCCTGGGTAGCGGGGTTAAAGATGCGCAGCGGCTTGGGATCCATGCCGCTGCTGGCACTCCACTGCCAACCACCGTTGTTGGCGGCTAGGTCGCCATCCACCTCCAGCTCCATAAAGGCGCGCTCGCCCCAACGCCAGTCGCAGATCAGATCTTTGACCAGATAAGAAGCCACGATCATGCGGCAGCGGTTGTGCATCCAGCCGGTCTGATTCAGCTGACGCATGGCGGCATCGATGATCGGCATGCCGGTCTGGCCCTCCTTCCAGAAGTCGAACCAGTCCTCGTTGTTCTCCCAAGGGAAACGGCGCCACTGCTCGCGGTAGGGGCCATCGGCCAGTTCGGGGAAATGGAACAGCGCCTGTTGGTAAAACTCGCGCCAGCACAACTCTTGCTCCCACACGGCGATGGCATGGAGCTGCTCCTCGGAGCGGGCCAGCGCGCGGGAGTCCTGGGCGGCACACCAAGCCTGCCGGGGGCTGAGGGTGCCCACACTGAGGGCAGCACTGAGGGTCGAGGTGCCTGCGGTACCGGGAAAATTGCGATCAGGCTCGTAGCCGAGCAGCGGTCCATCACAGAACCTCGTGAGTTGCTCTAAGGCCGCCGCCTCTCCGGGAAGGCAGGGGCAGATCTCGGTGCCCTTGAAACCATGGCTCTCCCGCAATGCCGCAAGGGAATCTCCCGCCGGCACGTGGACGGGATCCAGATCCAACAGTCCGGTGGGGGCGGCAACGGTGCTGGGCTGCTTGGCCAGCACTTGGCCGCGCCAGTTGCGCAGAAAGGGGCCGTAGACCCGGTAAGGATCACCACCACCGGTCTTAACCAGCTCGGGAGCGATCAGCAGCTGATCCCAGTCCACCACCACCTTCCGACCATCGGCCTGGAGCCGCTTCGCCACCTGGCGGTCACGCTCACGGGCGTAGGGCTCCACATCACGGTTCCACACCACGGCCTCGGCGCCGATTTGCTCTGCCAGCTGTGGCAGCACAACCGGAGGATCCCCCTCGAGAATGACCAGACGGCTACCGGCCTCCCGCCAGCGCTGCTGCAATTCCACCAGGCTCTCGATCAGAAACCACAGACGAGCCGGCGCCATCGCCGGCAGATGCTCCGGAGGATCGATGACCTGGGGGTCGAGCACATACACGCCGGTCACCGCCGGGCTGATCTCTCCAGCGACGGCCAAACCCAGATTGTCCGCCAGGCGAAGATCGCGGCGGTGCCAGAACAAAACGCGAGGGGTCGTCATCAGAGGCCGAGAAGCTGCTTGGCGCGGAACCAGGCGGTGACGCTCTTTCCATCAAGCCATTCATCACCCGAAGCAAGCGCCGTATCGAGCTGCGCTGGGCTCATCAGCACCACCTCCAGGTCTTCGTCGTCATCACCGGCAGGTGGGTTCTCCAAGGGGGTGAGCTCCCGGGCCAGAAAGCAGTGGATCACCTCATCGGAATAGCCCGGGCAGGGGAGCATCGGCCCAAGGGGATCCCAGCGTGTCGCGCTGTAGCCAGCCTCTTCACCCAGCTCCCGTCGCATCGATTCCAGGGGGTCTTCACCCTCCTCCAGGGTGCCGGCGGGGAACTCAAGCAAACGCGCCTGAACCGCGAAGCGGTATTGCCGCAGCAGCACCACCTGACCGTCATCGGTGAATGGCACCGCCAAGGAAGCACCGGGATGGCGAATCATGCCGAAGGTTGCTTGCACCCCCATCGGCAGCTTGATCCTGTTGCGCTCGAAGCGAAGCTTGCCCACATCCACCGCCTCAACGGTGTCCAGCAGCTCAAAGGGTTCTGGGGCTGGCAGCGGCGCCATGGGAGCAGGCGAGAAGGCTCACCAGCATGGCGGGTGAACGCCCTGAATCGCCTGAAGCAACGGCTCCAGCACAAAGCTGCGCAGGTGCATGCGCGGATGGGGTAACACCAAATGGGGATGCTCAAGCCTCAACTCTCCCCAAAACAACAAGTCGAGATCCAGGGTGCGGGGCCCCCACCGCTCCTCGCGCGCACGGTCGCGGCCGCAGCTCTGCTCCAAACACTGCATTTCATTCAGCAGCTCCAATGCCGCCGCCTCAGACGGCAGACGCTGCACTCGGGAGATCAGAAGAACGGCGTTGCAGTATTCGTCTTGACCTTGCGGTCCGCCAAGCGGTTGGGTCTTCAAAAACGCAGAACAGCGCACATCTTCAGCATCTGCATTGCCCCACTGCACGAGGAGGGCTGTTAAGCGCGGAACAATCCAACGCAGAGTGGATTCAGGAGACCCATGACGGCTGCTCAGGTTGGCCCCGAGCCCAATGGCAAGCGCTGATTTCAGAGGCAACGATGCCATTTCGATTGCTGTGGCCAAGCATGACTCGACCCTACAAACCGAAGCATGCAATGATTAATTCAGAGCTTTGTTCTGTGAGTCAAGAACATGTTTATCGGTCAACTCCTTGAGAGATTACGCCCCAATACCGGCATTCAGAGCCGACAAAAAGGGATTAAGAGCAAACAAGTCGCATCAGCTGACCAAGATATAACTAAACGGCCTTTATTTCAGGCCAGCAAAAACTTAAACTCCACAAAGGAACTCAACAAAGCGCTTCGAGAGATCGATAATAACATCCAGGACAAAACAGCCACCCATCAACAACTTCTACTGAAAGCTGAGATACTTCTACGAGTCGGCAAATTCCGTAAATCCAAAGAAATCTTGACACGCATAAGCAACGACAAAAAAAATCAAAGCTCGTCTTTAAATGCGAAGCACCTCCTAAAAATACTTCCGCAACTTCGAGAAGAAGCCGCAACAAATAAAACCAAAAAGCTTATTGAAGACTTACGAAAAATAGCTCAAAAATACGAAACTAAACTCCTCAGTCTGCCGTCAAATGACGATTTGCTTCCCAGGCTAGACATTACAATTTTGATTCGCAAAGAAAGTCGATTAGCACGATCTGCCGAACTCCCAGGACTTTCCCTTGAACTAATCGACCGTACGTTGCAAGACGTACAAGAATCTCTCTGGCTACGCCATGACAAAGCTTTGTCCATCAACATGATGGGACAACAGCAAACAGCATTAAAACTCCTGAGAGAACTCAAGGAAACAACTAAAAATGAAAAAATTACAAATTCAATCGACAGAAACATAGAAGACATCCAGAAGCATTCCAAGCGTTATCAATCAAAACTAAACCTTTATCTCGCAAAGCAATCAAAAATAATGATCAAAAGTAATGGCCTTGACGCAACTTTTCTACCCGAGGAAAGAACGATTAGCGAAAAATCAAGAATTAAGTTCTTGGTTTTCAGGAAAGCACGTGCCATTCTAACTGAAAATCCAAAAGCTTGTCTCTGCCTTGCTAATTCAATTCTCGATTATTTCCGAGACGATCTGGCAGCAATTTTACTAAAAGGAGAAGCCCTTGCCGCACTCAAAAAGGACGACGAAGCGGTTGATATCTGGAAAAGCTTAAGCCGCTCAAAAGACGAAAATATTGCCACAAAAGCCTCCGAACTGATTTCTCAAAGCCTTTCGAAAAAAGCTATACGAATGAGCGCCAAGGAATCACCAAAAAAAGCTCTTTCATTCTTTATCCACCAGCACCTAAAACACAGTATTACTCCAACCATAAACAAAAATATAAAAAAGATCCTACAACAACTCGAACCACACGACACCCACTTCTCAGATCCCGATCTAGAGCAACATCAGCTACAGCTCCTGTTCAACACGCAGTTGATCGAGTGCCTTGAGACACGATTTCGTGAGCAAAATCGACTTGGTTCCACCTCACCGGCTCAAAAGCCTGGCACTATCCGCAAAACTGCCCCGAAAGCGGGTTGAACGCCTCCATGGTGGCAAGCGGTGTAACGGTCAAAAACGACCAGGCGACCAGCACCTTCTCTGGGAACCATTCTTGGCCACGGCAATTTCAAACTCTCCCGCATACTCTCTTAAGTCATTCCGAGTCAGGGAGTACGGTAATCATGGGCTTAAGGAACAATGCAACTTACAGACCTGCAGATTCTCTTACACCCATCGAATAGGAGGGGAGCGAAGCAGAAATATTAAAGCTATTGGCATTTTTTGAAAAATTAAAATGCAAATTAGTAATTATTCATCCAAAGAATCACCAGTGGCAAGAAAAACTTTAGAATACCCAATCCTAGAAAAACGCAATTAAATGCAAAAATCACACGAGAAAATCTTCAAAATCAAAAACCTTTTGGCAAAAGGAGAAGGCCAACGTCATTTAAAAACACTACAAGCTTTATGCAAAGAGTGCAGAGCCAATAACGAAGAATTATCGCGCTCTGACGGAAAACTATTGCGAAATATATTAAAAATAAATTTAGATGAGGGCAAAGAAAGACTATGGCTGGCCTCACTTCAAGAGATTAAAATATCAAAAGAAGATAACAACAATAATAGATCTCAATTAGCACAAGCATTTCAATACTGGAGCCAAGGAGAACCTCCCTCAAGCGTCAAGGAGAATACTGCCGTATGGAATAAACTTCTTTCAGATCATGGATATCCTAACATCGAGACCTACAGCAAAAAAAGTGCACTAACTTTTCTGGAAGAAAATCAACCGGGACTTATTGATGCGTTCACATCCGCATATCACTACGCCAGCGAGGCCGACATATTCCGGATAGCATACGCAGCTTCTAACAATGATTGCATTTGGATTGACTCTGATCTTCCGGCTCACGTGAATTCAATGGAGGCAATTAATAAAGTCTTTACAGGGGCCCGCAAAAGTATGTTTCTGTTTAGATGGATGTCGCCAGCAATAACAAATAGCTTTTTCGCGACACAAGCAAATTCGCCATTTTTTAGCGCTATAGTAAGTAGCATGAAAGGCTATTCGTTTAGAAATAAGCCGAAAACAGGCCTTGAACTTATAAACTCTTTTGGCCCAGGAAAATTCAACAATATGCTGAATATTATATTAAATAATATTGACGCTAGAGCTGAATCTAGAGGAATGATGCTAGAGCCTATTCCCTCAATTATTGATTGCACTGAGAGAGGCAAATGGACATATTATTTTGCCTCCAACATGTCTCTTGGCAGAAAGCTAATCAAGTTCAATCACGAATACAAATCAGACAGAAGAACAGGTTGGAATGAAATGACTTTCTAATTGAGATATTTTTGAAATTTAACTGTCAATACGCGCTCAATTGATTCATTATCCACTTCTTTGGCTATTAAACACCTTCTGCACACAAAGCGGCTGCAACAAAAAGCTTTACTACTGGCCAAAACCCCAACGCAAGTAAGCACCATCAGCAAGACTGGCATTCACGAATGGGTTGAACGCCTCCATGGTGGCAAGCGGTGTGGTGATTAAAGACGACCAGGCGACTCGCGCCTTTCCTCTGGCCGCAATTACCGGCCATGGGACCCTCAAGCTCGCCCTTTTATTGGCGGCCGTCGACCCCGGATTGGGCGGTGTGGTGATCGCCGGTGGACGTGGCACCGGCAAATCAGTTTTGGCTCGGGGGTTGCACGCACTTTTGCCCCCCATCGATGTCCTGGATGCAGATGGTGGCGTAGGCCGCAACCTCGACCCACAGAACCCGGAGGAATGGAATGCGGCCACCCGGGAGCGGATCACAGGCGCAGCCCCTTCGACGGTCATCGCCGCCCCCTTCGTCCAAATCCCCCTCGGCATCACGGAAGACCGTCTGGTGGGTGCCGTGGATGTGGCCGCCTCGCTCTCCAGCGGCAGTGCCGTCTTCCAGCCAGGTCTACTGGCGGACGCCCATCGTGGCGTGCTCTACGTCGATGAACTCAACTTGCTGGACGACGGCATCGTCAACCTAATGCTGGCGGCCGTAGGCAGCGGCGAAAACCGGGTAGAGCGGGAAGGTCTCAGCCTCAGTCACCCCTGCCGCCCCCTGCTGATCGCTACCTACAACCCGGAGGAAGGCAACATCCGCGATCACCTTCTGGATCGCTTTGCCATTGTGCTTTCAGCCAACCAGCTGGTGAGCACCGAGCAGCGGGTGGAAATCACCAATGCGGTCATCAGCCATGGCCAATGCAGCCGCAGCTTTGCCGAAAAGTGGGGGGAAGAAACGGATGCCCTCGCCACCCAGCTGCTATTGGCACGCCAGTGGCTGAAGGATGTGCAGATCAGCCGGAAACAGATCGAATATCTGGTGACTGAAGCCATCCGCGGCGGCGTGGAAGGCCACCGCTCCGAGCTCTACGCGGTAAGGGTGGCCCGCGCCCATGCGGCCCTTAGCGGCCGGGATCGGGTGGAAGCCGAAGACCTCCAGGTGGCAGTCGCACTGGTGATCGCACCTCGTGCCTCCCAGATGCCACCCCCAGACCAGCAGATGGAACCACCGCCGCCGCAAGACCAGGAGCCACCGCCACCGCAGGACCAGGGGGATCAGCAACAGGAGAACCCACCACCGCCACCGGAGGGATCCAGCGAAGAGGAGAACGATCCTCCTGAGGACAACAACGAGGACGACAGCAGCGACGACGAAGAGGGTGACAGCGAGGAGGATCAGACTCCACCTGCAGTACCCGAAGAGTTCATGCTCGATCCGGAAGCGATCGAGGTCGACCCTGATCTGCTGCTGTTCAATGCCGCCAAAGCAAAAAGCGGCAACAGCGGAAGCCGTTCGGTGGTTCTCAGCGACAGCCGCGGTCGCTATGTGAAACCGATGCTGCCGCGCGGTCCGGTGCGCCGGATCGCCGTAGACGCCACCCTGCGAGCCGCCGCGCCATACCAGAAAATCAGGCGGGAACGGGAACCCGGTCGCACCGTAATTGTGGAAGAGGGCGACCTCCGGGCCAAGTTGCTGCAGCGCAAAGCCGGTGCCCTGGTGGTGTTCCTGGTCGATGCCAGCGGCTCGATGGCCTTGAACCGGATGCAGAGCGCCAAGGGTGCCGTAATCCGGCTGCTTACCGAGGCCTACGAAAACCGCGATGAAGTGGCCCTGATCCCCTTCCGTGGCGATCAAGCCGAAGTGCTACTGCCTCCCACCCGCTCAATCACGGCGGCCCGCCGCCGGCTGGAATCAATGCCCTGCGGCGGTGGTTCACCTCTGGCCCATGGCCTCACCCAGGCGGCCCGTGTCGGCGCCAATGCCCTGGCCACTGGCGATCTCGGCCAGGTGGTGGTGGTGGCGATCACCGACGGACGCGGGAACGTGCCGCTCAGCACCTCCCTGGGCCAACCCGAGCTGGAGGGAGAGGAGAAACCCGACCTCAAGCAGGAGGTTCTGGATGTAGCGGCCCGATACCGGATGCTTGGAATCAAGCTGCTCGTGATCGACACCGAGCGCAAGTTCATCGGCAGCGGCATGGGTAAAGACCTCGCCGAAGCGGCAGGCGGCAAATACGTGCAGTTACCGAAGGCCAGCGATCAGGCCATCGCCGCCGTAGCCATGGAGGCCATCACCAACATCTGAGTGGCACGATATCGCCTCTAAATCGTGAAATTATTGACACAATTCCGTGCCTACTGGGCGGTCTGAGCCGGATAGATCTCGCCAAACAATTCTCCCAGGCCAATGGTGAGATTGCGCACGCCCTTCATGAACTCAGGATCCCCTGTGAGTTGAGCCACATCGCCGCCAACAGCATCAATCTTGGCGGTGAGCTGTGCGGCATTGGTGGCCGTCTGCTTAAGCGCACTCAACGTCTGGGGATTATCGAGAGAAGACGCAATGTTGTTCGCATGTGCCGTGGCGGCCTCCAAGTTGCGAATCACGGGACCGGCTTTGGCCAGTTCAGCCTGAAGCTGCACAGTCAGCGCCTGGAATTCCTTTGTGGTGGCTTCAATCTGCTCGAGAGAAGCAGCCACATTAGGGATCACCCGTTCATCCTGAACCTGTGCCAGCAGCTCCTGCATGGTTGCGGTCACTGTGGAAAGGCTGGGGGCCTCACGTCCCACAAGCGTTCCGCCGTTGCAGAGCTGACGACTGGGCTGGCAATCGGCCGCTCGGGGCAACGGTGCGTCCTGAGGAAGCGGGGTGCCGCGACTGACGATAGAGACCTGCGCATCTCCCCCCAACAAGGAGCCGGAGGCCACCGTGGCGGTAACAGGCAGCGGCAGAATTAGATCACCTTTATCAATTTCAAGCTCAGCCACCACGGCTTCAGGTGTCACCGCAATCGAGCGGACCGAACCAACCAGAATGCCCCGATAGGTAACAGGAGAGCGCTCCGCCAGCCCAGCCGCATCGTTGAAACGGGCGGTCAGGGTCCAATAGCTGGATCCCAAACGGACCCCTCGCAGCCACAAGGCCGCGGAAGCAAAGCCGATGATGCCGCCGATCACAGTGAATCCGACGATGGCATCACGAACGCTGCGTCGCATGGTGTTCAGTGCTCCGCAGCTTGCATCGGTCCGCGCAGGCTACCCGTCCTGAACTGCACGACATAGGGGTTGTCTGTGGTGCGGAACGCATCCACTGATCCCTCCCACTGGAACTGACCGTCGTACAGCATCAGCACCCGTTCCGCAGACCGTTCGATCGTGCTGCGTACATGACTCACCACCACCGAACATCCCTGCGCCACGGTGGTGGTTTTCACAATCAAATCCTCAATCCGCGTGCAGGCCACGGGGTCAAGCCCTGCAGTGGGCTCGTCGTACAGCAAAAGGGGCATCGACTGATCACCTCGCTGGGGATCGTCAATCAGGGCACGGGCGAAGCTCACCCGCTTCTGCATGCCGCCACTCAATTCCCCGGCATAGAAGTGGGCCACGTCGTAGAGCCCAACAGCTTCAAGGCAGGCATCCACACGATCACGAATCTCCTCCCTTGACAGCTGCGCACTTTCGCGCAGCAGGAAGCCGACGTTCTCCTCAACGGTGAGCGAGGCCAACAGAGCAGGGTTCTGAAACACCAGCCGCACGTCCGGCGGATCGGTCTGGTCCAGCCGAAGGTAAATCTGTGGTTGGTCAAACAAGCGCAGCTCACCACTCGTGGGCAGCTGTAAACCGGCCAGCAGGCGGAGCACCGTTGACTTTCCGGCACCTGATGGGCCCACGATGGCCAACCGTTCACCAGGACGCAGGATCAAGTTGACCCGATCCAACACAGGCCGAGGCCCCCACTGCATGGTGAGGTCCCGCATCTCCACGACGGGTTGAGGCTGCGGCACGATCCGGGCCGAAAAACACAGACATCCTGCCGCCTTTCGACAAGCTCCGTACAGTTCGGTGAACTTACGGACCAAGCCGTTCCTTGGCGCGGAAGCACCCGAAAAGTAGACGCCAGGCCCGGATGATGCGCGATATGCGGCGTCGGGATCTAATGACCCGATCCCAACGGGCCATGCGCTGGCTGCAACCTGGCCTTGTGGTGAAGCGCTGGCTGCTCACGTCCGGGTTAGGGCTGTTGATGGCTCTCCTTGGTGCCGCCATCTGGGCCGATCTGAAACCGATTTACTGGATTTTGGAAACCCTCAGCTGGCTGCTGGGCACCCTCACCACCGTGTTACCCCGAGAGATCACCGGGCCACTGGTGGTGTTGATCGGCAGTGGGCTGCTCCTCTGGGGTCAAAGCCGCAGCTTCGGCTCGATTCAACAGGCTCTCGCCCCCGACAAAGACACCGTGCTGGTGGATGCTCTGCGGGCGAAGAGCCGCTTGAACCGGGGCCCCAACATCGTGGCCATCGGCGGCGGCACCGGCTTATCGACCTTGCTGAGTGGTTTGAAGCGCTACAGCAGTCACATCACTGCGATCGTCACCGTCGCTGATGACGGCGGCAGCAGTGGAGTGCTTCGGCGGGAATTAGGGGTGCTGCCTCCTGGAGACATCCGCAACTGTCTGGCAGCCCTCTCAACAGAAGAGCCGCTACTCACCCGCCTCTTCCAATACCGCTTCTCGGCCGGTAGCGGTCTGGAAGGTCACAGCTTCGGCAATCTTTTTCTTTCGGCCCTGTCGGCCATCACGGGCAATCTGGAAACAGCCATCACCGCATCAAGCCGAGTGCTGGCCGTGCAAGGTCAGGTGGTGCCGGCCACCAACGTGGATGTGCAGCTCTGGGCCGAACTTGAAAACGGCCAACGGATCGAAGGGGAAAGCAACATCGGGCACGCCCCCAGCCCCATTGTTCGTCTGGGCTGCAGTCCTGAACGACCGCCGGCCCTGCCCCGGGCACTCGAAGCGATCGCCAACGCCGACCTGATCGTGCTCGGGCCGGGCAGCCTCTACACGTCTTTGCTCCCAAATCTGCTGGTGCCGGAGTTAGTGAGTGCCATCAAACGCAGCCGGGCACCACGGCTTTACATCTGCAACCTGATGACACAGCCCGGCGAAACCGACGGTCTGGATGTGCGCGGTCACATCCGGGCGATCGAAGCGCAGCTGGCCAGCCTCGGCATTGAAACCAGACTCTTCAATGCCGTCCTTGCACAAGACGACCTTCCACCTTCAGACCTGGTGCGCCACTACCAAAGCCGGGGTGCGGATCCGGTGCGCTGTGATGCCGAAGGGCTTCGATCGGATGGTTATGACGTCACCCAAGCACCTCTGCAGGGAATCCGACCTACAGCGACCTTGCGTCACGATTCCCGCAGCCTGGCTCTAGCAGTCATCAGGTTTTACCGCAGCCACCGCTCCCAACACGCATCCTGAGACGCGATCAATAAGCGTCCTGCATTTCGTAGAAATCTGGCTGGACGTAGTCCTTGCGCAACGGCCAACCTTTCCAGTCTTCAGGCATCAGAAGACGCTTGGGATGGGGATGGCCCTCGAATTGGATGCCATACATGTCGAATGTTTCACGCTCCTGCCAATCAGCTCCACGAAATAGGCCGTAGATCGATGGAAGCGACGGGGTGCCCTCCCGGCTGAGGAACACTTTGATCCGCACTTCCCGCAGCTTTGCGGAGGGATCAGCCGCCATGGCTTCAACCTGTTCCGCCATCGCCAACAGGTGGTAAAAACAAACCAGCTGCTCACCAGGGCCTTCGTCATACCCGCCCTGGCACTGCAGATAGTCGAAACCGTTGCTCTTGAGCGCCGCAGCAATCATCGGGAGAACGGGACCTTCCACACCGATCTGCTCGACGCCAAGATGATCCGGCTCAAGGCTGTTGTGATCGAAGCCTTGCTTGTTCAGCCATTGGCTGACCGGACCAGGCTCGGGCGCAACGACAGCACCAGCTTCATCGGAAGCGGCAGGTTTTTTGGAGGGGGTTTCGCTCATGACTCGACGGGTTCAGCAGCAGGGGTCAGCACGGCGGCATCTGTGGCCAAGGTCTGACCGGCTGGAGCAGCAGCCAGGGCAGCTTTTTGGGATTCAGCCCGGAGGTAGGCGCCGGTCACAACAGGCTCCACACGCTTCATCTGATGGGAGACCGTCATGTAGCGATGGGTCTGCTGATGCTTGCGCCGCTCCGCCAGCGACTCATCCCCGACTTTCTTGCGCAGCTTGATGACGGCGTCAAAAATGGCTTCGGGGCGGGGCGGGCAGCCAGGTAGATAAAGATCCACCGGAATCAACTTGTCGACGCCGCGCACAGCTGTGGTGGAGTCAGCGCTGAACATGCCGCCTGTGATCGTGCATGCGCCCATAGCGATCACATACTTCGGCTCTGGCATCTGCTCATAGAGCCGTACGAGAGCCGGAGCCATCTTCATGGTGACGGTGCCGGCCACGATCAAAAGATCGGCCTGACGTGGGGAACTGCGAGGAACAAGACCAAAACGGTCAAAGTCGAAACGGGAGCCGAGCAAAGCCGCGAACTCGATAAAGCAGCAGGCCGTTCCATAAAGGAGGGGCCAGAGACTGCTCAAACGGGCCCAGTTATGCAGGTCATCCAAGCTGGTGAGGATGACGTTCTCGCTGAGGTCGTTGGTGACCGTCGGGGCACCAATCGGACCGCAGCTGGCTTCGCGCAGATCGCGAACAGCAGAAATGGAGGGGGATGTGTTTTCAGACATGACTAGCTCCACTCAAGGGCGCCTTTGCGCCAGGCGTAGGCCAAAGCCACCAGGAGAATGGCGATGAAAATCAAGGCTTCAATGAAGGCCAACAAGCCGAGACGGTTGAACGCAACAGCCCAGGGGTAAAGAAACACGGTCTCCACATCAAAGATGACGAAGACCAGCGCAAACATGTAATAGCGGATATTAAATTGAATCCAGGCGCCGCCAATGGGTTCCATGCCGGATTCGTAGGTGAGCTGGCGCTCACCGGCACGGCTTTTCGGCGCCACCAATTTGTTGGTAACCAGAGCCAACACAGGCACTGCTGCTGCAATCAGCAGAAACCCCAGGAAGGCGTCGTAGCCGGGCAGGGCGAACATGGAGGTCCCCGTAGACGAATCCAGTCTGGCATTCACTGCCAGGAGTTGTCGCCGATAGAGTCAACCCGCCAAGCAACACAGCGGTGAGCGACGAACAACAGTCCGTCCAGCCGGTCGAAGCGACCGAAGCGGTGGAGCCAGCGGTTGAAACCGCCCCGGAAAGCGATCCACGGACCCACCGTTTCGAATGTCGCAGCTGTGGCTACGTCTACGACCCTGAGGAAGGAGTCAAAAAGGTTGGTATCGAAGCCGGAACGGCGTTCGAAGATCTCGACCCGATGTCGTTTCGTTGTCCGGTCTGCAGGAGCAGGGTGGCCGCTTTCCGCGACATCGGCCCGCGAGCCAAAGCCAGCGGCTTCGACGAAAATCTGAATTTTGGCCTCGGTGTCAACCGAATGACCCCAGGACAGAAGAATGTTCTGATCTTTGGCGGCCTTGCCCTCGGCTTCGCCTTCTTCTTATCCCTTTATTCCCTGCGCTGAGGCGAACCCATGAAACGTCTGTTGAACTCTGCGACCCAGCTTTTGCTGGTTCTTGTCCTGGGGGTCAGCCTCAGCGGATGCGTCACCACTCATGTTCCGATGGCGACATCGAGTCCATGGCAAGCCTTGGACCTCGACACCCAAGCGAATCCATTGGATGTGGCCTTCACCGACAGCCGCCACGGCTTTCTGGTGGGCAGCAATCGCATGATCCGCGAAACCAACGACGGCGGAGCTCACTGGAACGAACGCAGCCTTGATCTTCCCGACGAAGAGAACTTCCGGCTGATCAGTATCGATTTCAATGATGATGAAGGCTGGATTGCTGGACAACCGGGATTGCTGATGCACAGCGAGGACGGCGGCCAGAACTGGACACGACTTTTCCTCGACACCAAATTGCCCGGTGAGCCCTACCTAATCACTGCCCTGGGCAGCCATTCGGCAGAACTTGCCACCAACGTGGGGGCGGTCTACGAAACCCACAACGATGGGTCTAGCTGGGAAGCGAAGGTGACCGATGCAGCGGGCGCCGTGCGAGATCTGCGACGCAGCAATGATGGAAGCTATGTGAGTGTGAGTGGCCTGGGCAACTTCTATGCCACTTGGGAACCGGGCGATTCTGTCTGGCAAGTCCACCAGCGCGTGAGCAGTCAGCGCCTGCAAAGCATTGGCTTTCAACCCGACGGCAATCTCTGGATGGTCGCTCGCGGCGCCCAAATACGCCTCAACGATGAGCCCGGGGATTTCGACAGCTGGAGCAAAGCCATCATTCCCATCACCAATGGCTACGGCTACATGGATCTGGCCTGGGATGACGACGGCGCCATCTGGGCCGGTGGCGGCAACGGCACGCTTCTCGTGAGCCAAGACGGGGGCGACAGCTGGGAGAACGATCCCGTTGGCGACCGTCAACCAAGCAACTTCACGCGCATGGTCTTCGACGGTGAGCACGCTTTTGTGCTCGGAGAGCGGGGCAACCTGCTCCGTTGGGTCGGCAACGCTGTGTAACTGAGGCACGCCCTCAGCCTCGGCTCACCAGACCGACCTCCTAAGATCATCGCTCTGACACGCCCAACGCCATGGCCGCCGGCTCAACAGGAGAACGACCGTTCTTCGAAATCATCACGAGCATCCGTTACTGGGTGATTCACGCCGTGACACTCCCTTCCATCTTTTTGGCAGGCTTCCTGTTCGTGTCCACCGGCCTCGCCTACGACGCTTTCGGCACACCTCGCCCCGACGCCTACTTCCAGGCATCCGAGAGCAAGGCACCCGTGGTGAGCCAGCGCTATGAGGGCAAGTCTGATCTCGACATCCGCCTGAAATAAGTCATGACACAAGCACCCCCCGTTGCCACAACGCCACGCAACTATCCGATCTTCACGGTTCGCTGGCTCGCTTTGCACACCCTCGGCATCCCGACAGTGTTCTTCCTAGGCGCCCTCGGCGCGATGCAGTTCATTCGCCGCTGATCTGACCTATGGAACGCAATCCAAATCCCAACAACCTTCCGGTTGAGCTCAACCGCACCAGTCTCTACTTGGGTCTGCTGTTTGTCTTCGTGACCGGAGTTCTCATGTCCAGCTACTTCTTCAATTGAGGTTTATTCCATGAGCGGAAAAAAATCCCAGTTTCCCGACGGTCGAATTCCCGATCGCCTACCTGACGGGCGACCGGCTGTACCTTGGAAATCACGATGGACTGAAGGCGTATTACCTCTGTGGCTTGTCGCCACTGCAGGGGGGATGGCTGTTCTGTTTGTTGTAGGATTATTTTTCTATGGTTCTTACACAGGTGTTGGATCTGCTTAAGTAGAATCGAACTTATTCAAAACAAAAAACCGGCAAATAGCCGGTTTTTTTGTATATTCTAGGATGACATTAAACAAGATAAAAAGGTAGGATTAAAATCTGAACGGATCTATTTTTTCACGGCAACAAGCAAAGCCAAACTTCTTGCTTGCAGATTCGAACTTGCCTTCAACAATTGGGATTGATCACTGGAAAGCCGGAAATAATGCTCAAGCTCTTCTTGCACTTGATGCAACTGAAGAAGATTTAACTCACACTCAGTCGTCTTCGACGAAAGCTGTACCTTTAGTTGTTTGCATAACTTAGCCATATCGCCAAGCTGCGATGTACGCTCCTTCTTCTCCATGACTTTTTCGGAATAATTCATTTTCAACTCCTGATAAACGTTGAGGAGATTTTCATACTTAGTCGCCATGTTTTCATACTTGGCTGTCATGTCGGACAACTGACGCTTTAAGGTAGTGATCTCTACATCATCCTTGGATAGGGCGGCATCAATACGACAAATACTCTCAAGAACGATGGCCTCTATACTGCCGGTCATTATAATGGACATGCAATAAGGAAATGCTAGCATAGGCGAACCAGCATCGCTAATATATTAGTTGAACGCTCGCGCATCAAATCCTTCTACTGAAAATACAATGGACAAAGACAAGACCATAAAAGAGCTTAATAAATTAAATAAAATATTATCCCAGGAATTAAAGAAAAGAAAAGCAAACGATCTTGCTATCAATATAGGGAGGAGATACGCTAAAGAGATCTATACGCTCCAAAAAACAAACAAGGAAAGCGATAACAGCTCAGAGAAGCAACAACTAGTTTTTCTAAAACTGAGCGGCAAGGAGAAAGATCTCAGCGAGAATATAGATCATGAGTTCGCAAGAAAACATACTCTAGTCCACCTTAAAAGCAACTCTATATGTACATGGATACCTAAAAATGGTTGCTCAACCTTGCGGTACTCAATAGCAGTTGCAAATGGAGCAATATCCAGTGTTGACGATATAGATTGGATCCACAAAAACAACACTAGCTTTAGTGGATCCAACAAAGAACTACTTGGAGCAGAATATGCTTTTGTGGTCTTGAGAAATCCATTCAAAAGATTGCTTTCCTTCTATTGCGATAAACTTTGCAACGTGGGGAAAAATGAATACGATACAAGTTACGAAACAGCAAAAAAAGCTTTATGTACAGATGCTACAACAACTTTTAGTGATTTTGTAGAGAACCTATGGGAAAATCCAAACCTAATGAATAAAAACAAACACATTAAACAACAATGCGACTACTTAATATACAAAAGATACAATGACTACTTGGCATTGGAAGATTTTAGCAAAACAGCTTCAATAATACACGAAAAAACAGGCTTGAAGCTTCAAGATATAAGGTCAGTAAATTCAATATATACGAGCTACAACTGCACGAGCACAGAAGAACTAGATTACAATACACCAGCAGAGATAATAGGCCAGGCAATGAATCAACAGAAGAAGCCAATGGCTGAAAAGATGTATAGTCCAGAACTTATCAAAAAAGTTGGAACTTTGTACTTAAGTGACATCATGCTCTACCAACAAACGATAACTAATGGCGGCAAAGAGATGGAATATTGGATGAATTTCATGCTTTGAATTGAAATGCCTTATGAATATCCAAATATAAATACTACAGCCTTGAAAAAGAACATAATCAGGCAAGTTAAAGCAAGAAAGAGGAATAAAGAATCAGCAAAGTTCGATTAATTGGGTAGAAATGATAGCCATTGACGATTCAAAAGACGAACATAACTACATCTAGATGGGATTTAAGCTCAAAAAACTTGTGCTAGGCAATATGGTAAAATTTAAATAAGAGGAAGTTCCTTTGATGGATAAAATCATTTGGCTAATCCCAAATATAGATGTAAGTCAAGCCAGCGTAAGGCTGAGGTGCCTTTATATAGCCAAAGAATTGGAAAATAGGTATGGACATGAATCAGTATTCTGTGAGAAAATAAAAGAGACACTGGCAATGATAGAAAAAAATTGCACTTTGGTTATTGCAAAACATTTGTCAGGGGAATTAGTATCAGTTCTAGCGAAAGCCAGGGAACTCGATTGTACAATTATTTATGATGTCACGGATAACATAACTGATGAGTCATACAAAGGCAATAACTATAGAATAAATACATATCTAATGAACATTATACTCGAGCTTTCAGATATTATACTGGTACCCACAAATAAGCTCAAAGAAACACTTGTAGACAAGCTAAAAGATACTGTAAGAGAAGTTCCCAAAAGTAGTTTGGATAAATTCAAAATACTTCCTGATATTGCAGAAAGGCAAGAAGATTTTAAGAGTTTATCTACATATTTAAAAGGACGGAAGGATCATGATTATAATCTTCCTAATTTAGAGGATAATGAATCAACACTTGGTATACAGGAAACATTAAAAGAAAGAGGTTTGCTTTGGTTTGGCAATGCTTATTCACCTACATCAAACATGGGGATAGGTAGCCTGATCCCATCATTGCCAGAGATTAAGTCATTACAGAAAGAATTTGGATTCAAACTGATTGTATGCACGTCGGCGAATGCAGATTTGAAAATACTCGATGAATATAAAATCGAGTACGAACATAAAAAATGGTCAGCATCGTCAATATTTGGATATTTCGATAAATCGTTTGCCTCCTTAATTACAACTGGAAATGATATTCGATGCACCACTAAATCTAATAATCGTGCAACGATGTCAATCGTCAATGGATGTCCTGTAATTACACAAGGAAGTGTGCCCAATATGACTGAATTAGATGATGTAATCTGTAAGAGCTTGAGAAAAGGAATTGAAAAGTACTATATGTCTAATCTATCCATCGTAAATAGAGAAGAAAACATCAAGTCTGCTCAGGAAATCGTAGAGAGATACAAACTACGGGAAGTGGTCAACATATATGAGACACTAGTCGATTCAGCAAAAACAAAGAGATACCTTTTGGTGAAAGACAAAGAAATGAGAAATAGTCATATTGAGATAGCAATAGTGAGTGACTATATGAGAATAGAGAATCTTGAGTCTACACTGAAAAAACTTAGAAAATACAATCATTTATGTAAAATCTTGGTCTGCCATGTTCATACACGGCCAGACCAAGAATTGATTAATTTGTACTCTAGACAAAATATTATACCATATTTATTTCAAGAGTTTACACTTAAAGAGTCGAGAGTTTTGATGAACTGCAAATACATAATAACTACAGATGTCTATCCAACGCAAGACAATCAATTTATAAATGGGATAAATGAGATAGAAAAAATACACCGTAAAGACGATCCTTTTATCAGAATAAACCACAAGGATTTAGATCGAATTTTACAGTCGAGGTACCTTGGGCAATCAACAATAAAGACATCCGAAGGAATAAGTACAGTACCAGAAAACATACCTGGACCGAACAAGCCAAAGTGTTTAAAAGAGAGCAAGGTGGATCTACTATTTATTACGAATATCCTCACCAAGAACTGGATACTTGATGGAATTGCCAAGGAAATTGGATCTAGAGGGCAATTAAGTTGGGGCACATATTATACGAGAAAGGGGATAATAGAAAAACAATTGGCTGACAGAATATTCTTCATGCACGTTGATATTCTGCTAAGTTATAATAGAAAAAACATGATTGACTATAAGCGAAGCAAAGTCTATTGCTGGTATACACATCCAAAGGAGGAAGACGAAAGTAAACTAGGGGAACTTCTTGGGATATTCAAAAGAATTACAAAGATATTCTTTACGTGTACCTCAAATATGAATTTATGGATATCGAGAGGTGTGGATGCTGAAAAATGTGAGTGCATCTTAGGAGGATATGAGAGACAACTATTTAAACCTCATGATAGATCATCATCAAATCTTGTAGGGATATGTTCTTCATTCTATGAAAGAAAAGATCCAATGTTGCTGACAGAAATTATTACCAATAAATCCGACAAGCAATTTTTACTGCTAGGTAAAGACTGGGAAAATTTCTCTTATTTCGATTATCTAATGTCATCTGGCAATATAAAATATAAAAGGGCTAAGTATTCTGAATACCCGTACTACTATTCTCAGATGTCTGTTTTCCTAAGCACTTCGAAACTAGAAGGTGGACCTATTCCTCTGCTTGAGGCGATGGCGAGCAATTGCATGCCCGTGACAACAGACACAGGTTTTGCACAAGATGTGATTAAACATGGTTCTAATGGCTATATATATAAATCAACAGAACAACTGTCAAGTATAATGAAATTCATTGATATTGCATATTCAGATGTAACAACAGATGTGAGTAGCACGGTGAAAAACTACTCATGGGATCAATTCTCAAAAAAGATTCATACCATCCTGAATTGACATGACTTTATCATTAGTACGTTTACTACGCCACATCCAGATTTACAAAGCCAAGTCAAAATACTTTTCGAGCTTGTCTGATTATGAGAAGGCTCTTGTAAATACTATTGGCACGGAAGCTATAGGCACAGTAGTACAATTATTTCAATTAAAGCAGGAAAAAAAGGTTAATTTATTATCATATCGTAAGGATGATCCTATACGCCTATTCTTTTTAGAATTAGCGAAAATCCATCTAGATGGCATAGAAATCAACAATATTTATTTGAAAGATTATAATGAAATGCAAGCAAAGAAAAGCAAGGGGATTACTGGAATATTGTGTTCATATTATATACCCAGTTCTACATTCTACTATGAAAGTTTAAAGCAGAAACTTGGGACAACAATACCGGGCAGTCTTCTTTTCAAAGAATATGTATATATAGATCTAGTTGGCTTGATTGCAATTCTCCGGGACTGCGAATTACCGGTCACAAGTACCACCATTGGTGTTAATAAGAATTTGTTGAGATTCAACACATCCAAGCTAGTGAGTAAAGGGGGCAACAAGATTCAAGTCTTTGCTTTAGAAAAAGGCTCAAACAGACTTTGCAAATTTACAGCGTTGAGTGAGAAGAAAAATGAGTTATTAGAGCAAATACCGCTTAATCTAGTAAGGAAGGGAACCATAAGGCTATTGATTAAAAACAATACAAACAACATGATTGCTGGGAATTATTCGACAAATCGATTGGTTGACTGCGAAATTCATCCAAGTGACTTTAATAAAAATATGATTATAGCTTATAAAAATAAAGGTGGAGGAGGAAATGAATTAATTGACTCAATAGTTGAATCTTTAAAGTGTCGGTCGGAGTTTGCTGACGAGTATAAATCCGAATCAGAGGGGGTTCGATTGGTTTGGGGTGTCCTAAGAAATTCAAAAGCAGTCATTGATGACTGTATTAAAAACGATTTGCATTTCATATATGCAGATCATGCTTATTTCAAAAGGGGGCACAAAATATCTTATCGGATATCCCCTAATAGTTTTGAATGCAATACTTATAAACTATGTGATGACAAAAGGCGAGATTTGTTTAATTGCAGACTCGAACCATGGAATCAGAAGGGAAGTAAGATAATTGTATGTCCTCCAACTGATTATTTTTGTGAAGCACATGGGACTTATGGTTGGCTTAATTCAACATTAAAACAGTTGAGAAAATATACTGATAGAAAAATAGTCATCAGAAAAAAACCAACTGAGGGGTGTGAATCAATATCATTGCGAGAACAACTGCAGAGTGCCTACGCATTAGTCACTCACTCTTCAAATGTTGCTATTGAGTCTGTTTGCTTAGGAACGCCAGTATTTGTGTCTTCGGCGAGTGCAGCAAGCTTCGTGGGCCAAACAAATTTAGCACAAATTGAGAATCCGATTTATCCGGATAGAGAAAATTGGGTCAATAACCTAAGTTACTGCCAATTTAGCTACGAAGAGATCCGCAATGGAAGCTTTTGGAATATATTCAAGCACTATCATTCACTTCCAGATATCACTTAAAAAAAGAGACAAGTAATGACAATGGCTCTCAGTAGACTTGCAAAGAAACAAGTACTACAGACAATAAATAAAATAAGCGAACACTATTTATAGCTGTGAAGCAATTCAAAGGCTCCAGTCGACTAACTGAGACAGCCCCTGCTCAAGACCAACTTGAGGCGACCATTGAAGAAGGTCGCGTGCTTTATTAATATCGGCTTCTGCAAAACGGATATCACCTTCCCTAAATTTACCAGTGATTTTATATTCAGTTGAATAACCTTTTCCCTTAGCTAATCGCAAAATCGACTCAACAACCTCTTTCATCGAAACAGAATTACCTGAGCCAATATTGATAATTTCTCGACTTGCTTTATCAACGGTAGCAACAAGCGATGATACAACATCATCAACATATATAAAGTCGCGATAAATCTCTCCATCTTCGTAGACTTCAAGTGTTTTACCAGCCTTAATTTGTGAGCAGAATATAGAAAGGACTCCGGTATATGGATTTCTTAGTGACTGGCCAGGGCCATAGACATTCTGAAACCTAAGAATTGTCCAATCAATATTTGAAGATAAGTTCTTAATAAGATGTTCTTGCATTAGTTTGGTGCTTGCATAAACAGAGTCAGGAGCAGGTTGTAGGGACTCAGGAGTAGACATTGCTGTTAATTTATTACCGGTGCGACCATACACATTAAAATCTTTGTTGTTCATTACTGCTATTTTTCTCGTACAAGCCTGTTCTTGTATGCCAGCCTCATTGACATACATCCCCTCACCATATACAGCACGAGTCCCAGCAAGAACTATTTTTTGGGGATCATAATCCGCACAACGTATTGCCTCAAATAATTTTGTAGTTCCTAAAATATTGACATCTGCATACCGAGTTGGCTCGTCATATGATTGACCAGTTCCAGTCTCAGCGGCAAGGTGAAAGATCACTGAAAATTTATAAGAAGCAATCAATTCACTCACTAATTGAAGATCACGAATATCTCCTTCAACAATTTTGAAGTGATGATTTTTTTTAACCTTATCGCCGTGAACCTGCTGAAGATAATTGTCTAATCCCACAACGTTATGGCCATCGTCAATAAGAGACATTGCAAGTCGTGAGCCAATGAAACCTGCCGCACCAGTAATTAAGATATCCATAGCCGAATTAGATTTAAAAATAATAGTAGCACATCAAGCCTTATAATTTAACAGAAAGGGATAAGCACATAGTACAAATTTTAGACGCTTATATCGGTACACATGAAAATAACTTGCATTATTAGAGTAGTATTTGAGAAAGAAACCAATAATGATGAAAAATTAAATTTAAAAATCATGGGCCAAAGTATGGTCATCATTGCAATAGATTTTAAACATAAGAAAGGTCGGATAACATGCCAAGAATTCAAACATCAAGTTAAATTATAAATACAATGCATAGCGATGAATCAGAACTGTAAATCAAGATAAAAGCATGGTCTGAATTATACTGCAGGCTTTTGGATGTACTATCACAAGTTTTTTATTAGCCCATCACATATATCCAGCACTTGATTTGATAATGCCTCATCAGAATAATGAGAGCGTATATAATCTTGAGAATTTTTAATGAGACTATTGACCAAGTTCTCAGAGTTCATTAATTGAAAAAATGCATCTTTCCATGCAACGGGTGAGTCACAAAGAATTAATGAGTCTTTGGGTGAACCGTAACAATATGGATCAAGATTAGTGGCAATTGTAGCAATATTACAGCAAGAATACTCAACCCATTTAGTGTTTGCTTTTACAGAATTAAACCTATTATTAATAAGAGGGCAAATACCAATACTCCAATTACGAGATTTAAGAAGTGAAATAAAACCGTCATAATTTCGTTCAGGCGGAATAATAGTAAGACGCTTATCAAGCGCAAGCAATTTTGCAGATGGAACAATAGTTCCAATCAACTCTAAAGACCAATCTTGATATTTATTTAATACCTCCAAAATCACGTCTTCAATTGACTCAAGATCCTGAGTATGGCCAAAACCCGTGTAGCCAATAACCTTTTTCCGATCTCTCTTGTATAAGATAGTACTAGTATCAACTGATTTGTATATTTTGCCGTGCTGAATATTAGGATGATCTATATATGAAGAAATTTCCTTACTTAAAGCTGGCGTGGAACAATAAACGAGATCAGATTGCTTGATTAAATCAATAATAATAGGGGCTCTTTTTCTGTAAGCATTATATTTTTCCTCATCCAAAACCTCGGGTGAAGGATCATAGAGGAGATCATCAATATGATATATAACTTTAATCCCATTTTTTTTGCACAAAAACGAAAGCTTGAGAGCATCTAGATCAAAGTATCTACACATTATTAAAATATCTGGTTGGAAGCTATTGATAATATTCAAACATCTTCGTGTAGTCGCATCCTTAGTTGTTTCGCCGTCAAAAATATCGTCACCAGTCGTATGAATAAGTTCATACTCGATATGCTGAGGAATTAAAGATAAGGGTTTAATAAAAGACAATGTTACAGTCGGTAGGCCCTTTGGAGCAAGAAGTAAGACGCGAATCTTCTTAAAATTGGAGAGTTGATCGAAGCCATGATCTATATGCATAGAATAGTAATTTTGTTCAATTAATCCTTCTAGAAATTGAATGTAATTATTAGATATATCGTTTTGGTCACGGAGAATCGCTTTTAGTTGTTGGTTGGTGGACGAAGAAGCTTTTATCTCCGGAGAATTCGCGAATGAAATCATATCCTCAGCACTATGAGCTACAGGTAAAAAAGCTAACTGTGTTGTATCTATGACTTTATGATGATCTTGCCAAACCATAACAGGCACATTACTATCGATCAGATCAAACAATACTGATGAGGGCGCGGAGATACCAAACTCATAAGTCCCCCAGTTCACTTTGTAAGCTGGTTGATTAACCACAACTACATTGTTAGGCAAACTTAGATTATTTTTGACTGTATACTGTCCTCCAGGATGTGGTCTAAGGGCAATATTCTTGCCTTTTGATGCAAGATAATCGGCAAGCTCAAAAAACTGTTGCATAAATAGATTTACATTTGATTTGCCTTCAAAACGCACCGAATGTAAGTTTTCACAAACAATACCCATTTGAGGGGTAATATTTGGTTCTAATCTTAATCTGAGAGTACGTTTTGTTGTTTGCTTAATCCATGCTGTTGGACCAAGATTTTGATAGCGAGTATGCTGAAGTGGTCGTAAATTTCTTTGGAGGCTACTGGGTGTCCAGCCACAAATATAATCAGCAGCAAACCCAACAGAACTACCATAACTTTTTTGATGATTCTTGTTCATCAAAAAGCCAACACATTCAAATCCATGTTGGAGAGTAATGGTAGCAATTTTGGAAGGGGCAAGTTTAAATAATTCATGGGTTTCTCTATGACCGCGTAAATTACTTTCACTAGCAGCAATAATAAATCCACCTGGCGATTGGTTGAGCAACTGCCACGTCAAATAAGGTCTTGATAAGTGAATAATGCATCCACCAGTATCTTCAAAGATTTCTTGCAGTTCCTTGATCCATATTTTATGCTTATCTCTCTTAATGAATGACTTAGTTACCAGCAATAATGGCTTGGCATTCAAATCATCAGAAACAAGATATATTAATGGCCTGAGAATATTTACATCTTGGAGGAGATTGAAAACGAATCCAGCAGTGTATTGTGATCTCATAATTTTTAGCCTACTACTTTATAAGGATGAGGGTACTTTGACAGATAGATATAGACTTGACCAAAAATAGCATCAAGAACTAGCTGGAGGGAATCGCTGATATACGAAAACAATACTCTTCTCTTGATGTTGTCTCTCGCTGGATTAGAAGCTCTACGTCTATATCGATAAGCTAAAATGTTTTTAATGTGAGGAAGAATATGTGGTTCTATATCTTCTATAATCCTTAAAGGTAATCGATAGACTTCGCATCCATCAAATATAAACTGCTCAAGATATGGGCTCCATCTTTCGAGAACAAAACGATGGCAATCATCAGTAAATTCGAGATAAATTTGGCTTTCATATTTTTCAATTCCAAAATTACAAGATTGAAGTCTTGCTAAATGATCGCCGTGAGCAGTAGGAAACTGATTTCTTGAAAAGTGAGTGTCTAAACTATCTTGTTTATCTTGAAAATCGATGACTACGATTCGAAGAAGATCAATAGGGTTAGAATTGATTAAGTTTGTGTTAATAAAGTTGATAAAGCTAGTAGCTTCGACTTTTGGGCTATATCTGGAATCACATAATTCATCAAAGTCAACAAGTGAATTTGAATTAAACTTGAATTTTTTAGATTGAAAATCTTTCACTAAATCGTCAGTAGTCTTGTAAATAAATTCAGAAAATTCACTGTATAAATCAAACCCGTTGGATAAGACTTGACAACCATAAGTTAAAGCGGTTAAACATCTATTGGTAGATTTTGCGATTGAGAATTTTTGATGACTAACGGGTAAAAATGCGATATTGGTCTCTCTCAGTAAAGCATCTTCTGTTTCTTCAGTCCAGATTTCTAAATTAACTTCAATTGGTAGGTTAGATATCGATGTCAAACTCTTTGCAGTTAATGCCCGCTCATTCGTTAAAATGGTCAAGCGAGGGTATTCAAATGAACTTCTTAATTTAAATAATGCATTAGAATACGTAGATAAATCTACAAGTCCAACATCGAAAATAGGATTGTCTCCGATCCCAAACCAAAGAATATTAATTTGGCCATTATGTTTGTATGCATCTATTTTTTCATTCAGCAAATGATTGGTTTCATCTATTAAAATATTGGGTTTGCGAGTATCACTAATTTTGTGAACAAGATCAGAACGAATAAACTGATGGGAAATCTGTTCCATCCTTGTCGTAGAGCAAATGATGAAATTAACCATTTTACTAGCTACATCTAACCAATTTTGTAAGTAAATCAAAGAGGATATATTTCTATCGCTAAAATAATCGTCAAATAAATCGAGGCCTATTTTTATTTCCTTGGACTGGCAATATGAAATCAGTTTAATAGAATTTAAACTATAATCTTTTGCAATGATAACGATGTCAGACTTTTTAATTAGCTGAGCTGTGATATGGGAGGTTGGAATTATGATTAATTGTACAGTATCTATTTCAAAGTATGGAATAAGTCTTTTATACCTAATTCTCGCGCCAGCCGAATTAGCCCATTCCAGATTTGATGTTGAAACTAATATTCTCATACCAACAGCTTTTGTATTCTAGAAAATGATCTAGAAAATTTAGTCAAATTTTGCATAATGCTATTAGTAGTATCTAAATCCAACATATGTGACATATCTAAAGTAGGAGAGCAGGCGTATTGTGCAGATACTTTTGTAGAGCACACATTTTGCTTTCCATCTATACTCGCATAGCAAGACAATTGCATCAAGAATAAAGGCAAATTGCTTGAGTATTGATGCTTTAGAGAATTAAGATTGAAAGAAGAGCTATCAAATAAACAAAGGTCATAATGATTAGAAAGGACATTGATTTCCATTGGAAATAATGATGAAGTAAGATTTCGAGCCTCAAGACTTATGCGACCGGATTGAGAGTAATTTCTGAATGAAGGATATAAGCCTACACACTGGTTATCATATAATTCTGTATTCTTGTTCGGTTTTAAATGACTGAGCATGCAACCACTTGAGAACGCATTATACCTAATAAGATTCAACGAAAGCATCGCCAAGGTAAAATTATTTTGCAGAATAATGTTCTGATTAATCACCAGTAAATTGGAATCATCGGAAATATGAGAATTGATTTGATTCAAGCTCGATATCATAATATATTTGAAATCTAATTCCCATGATTCAAATATCTCCTGTAGTCTCATGTCTAATATTGATTGATCACTGCTACTCCTCAAATAAAATATATATTGATTAATATTGACAACCTTTTGCTGTGCAATTGCAAGAATAAATTCTTCCAATAAATCTTGCGGTTGATCTATTAAGACTAAAATGTACAAATTTTTATTGGCAATACTTTGATTATCAATAAGCTTATTATAAGAATGATCGTTAATATGAGACAATAGAGGTGTTTTTGTATTGTCTGGGAAGATACATATTGATGGAACAGAAGAACCATCACTTGAATTAGATGTTGGAATATTGTCAATAAAAAATGGGCCAATGCCAATACCATCTGGTTTAGCTGCAGTTATGTCAACGGGGAAAGAGGCCGAAATCTTATACAGTGGTTCAAAGTCTGATTCGTGAACAATTAATATGCCAACAGAATGATTTGTATCACGGAACTGAGTTATATATAAACCATTAATTATCAGTGAAATTGTAGGATATGTTTTTTGCGGCAAACTCAAGACGAAGTTTGTATTACTGGAAGTGCATTGATGAAATATTTGTATGCCATGAACAACAGTAATCCATTTACGAAAATCTTCATGTGTAAATCCAATGCCAACATCATATTGATCTGACTCCATAACTATTCCTTGAAGCTTATTCTTATTTACTTCATTGATAGTTTTTAACTTGAATCTATCAATTGACTCCATTAAACTGAGTTCACCACATTCGTCGGCTAACTCAGAATAGTGATAACCACCAGGAAGAGTCGAAGGGAAAGCTATGCATTGTAAATTAATTACTGCCTTTGTATCTTTATTCATGCTGATTATAAACAAAGGCATGAACTCGTTTTCTAGTTCAATAACTTCCTTCTTTTCGCCTATTAGCTTTCTCGAATACTTTCTGCGTAGAGGAATGACTTTAAATTCAGAGGACAGCATTGCTTGCATTATGTGATACTCAGTTTCTACAACCTCCGTCGAATCTTCCAACCAGCTAATATTGAGAAATTTTTCTTTGGAGATATAGATATTGTTTAACACAGATCCTAATGGGGTGTATTTAACTTCATTAGGATTTTTAGATCTTTCTTGGCCAAAATCCATATTAGGACAACATTTTTTTAATGCCTCAAAGTCCCATGGATTTAAAGAATTGATAATATCTCCCTCTTTTATATATGCACAAAGCTGTTTCTTTAAATAATAATTTTTTCTTTCCTCAATATGGCGCAAAGTCAGAGGACTAAAAGGAGACTCTTTTTGACTTAAAATAATATCAGCAATTTTACAATATTCCTCTATGTTTCCATTCTTTTCTTCATTTTGCAATTTTTCAAGGATTTTCATGGGTGGCAATTCACAAAATCAAGAAATGAGTTATCGATCAGAGGGATAGTGAGGAGACGGCTGTCTCTTTTAGGCTTTTTATTGATCTCTAGTTTAGCTTGCGCACGGGTGCTGCCAGGAGAATGTCCGGCAAAGATTGCCTAAGCTTGCGAATACTTGCAATCATCATTGATTTGAGAAATCAACAAACCAGTCTGCAAAATTGCGAATTCCAACAACAATAGAGGTAGACGGTTTAAAACCAATCCAAGATTCAAGAGCTGATGTGTCAGCAGCAGTTGCCACCACATCACCAGGCTGCATCGGTTGAAAGTCCTTGACTGCTTCGCGACCGAGAGCTTGTTCCATCACTTCGATGAAACGCAACAGTTCAGTGGGCTGGCTGTTACCGATATTGAAAACCCGATGCGGTGCTGCTGCAGTCGCAGGATCAGGCTGAAGTGAATCAAACTCCGGATTAGGGGTGGCTGGCTTGTCGCAGCAACGCACCACCCCTTCAACAATGTCGTCGATGTAAGTGAAGTCACGCTGCATCTTGCCGTGGTTGAACACCTTGATCGGCTCACCAGCCAGGATCGCCCGAGCGAACAGCATCGGTGCCATGTCGGGGCGTCCCCAGGGTCCATACACCGTGAAAAAGCGAAGACCCGTGGCCGGCAGCCCATAAAGATGGCTGTAGGTGTGAGCCATCAATTCATTGGCCTTCTTGCTGGCGGCATACAGACTCACCGGGTGGTTTACCGGCTGACGCTCATGAAACGGCAGATTGCGGTTGCCTCCATAGACCGAACTGCTGGAGGCGTAGACAAGATTTTCCGTGCCGTAGTGTCGACACGCTTCCAGCAAATTGCCGAAACCCACCAGATTGCTCTGGATGTAAGCAGCCGGATTCTCCAAGGAATAACGAACACCAGCCTGAGCCGCCAGATTCACCACCACCTGGGGCTGTTCTTCGGCAAATAGATCCATCAACGCCTCACCATCCTCCAAAGCCAAGCGCTCAAAGCGCCAAGCTCCTGAAGGAGCCATGGCCTCGATCTGACGCAGCCTTGCCTGCTTGAGGCTGGGGTCGTAGTAGTCGTTCAGATTGTCGAGACCAACAACACGATCACCACGCTGCAGCAGTCGTATCGACAAAGCTGCTCCAATGAAGCCAGCTGCGCCCGTTACCAGGATGGTGCGTGTCACAACGCTCAGTTACCGACACGCCAGAGCGTCAGCCCAGCCGCGCGAATCTCATCCGGATTCACAACAGAGCGAGCATCAAACACCCAAGCGGGGCGCCGCATCCGCTGCGCCAGATCTCGCCAGTTCAGAGACTTGTACTGAACCCACTCCGTGAGGATCAACACCGCATCGGCACCCGTCACAGCCTGCTCAACACTCCCGGCACTCCACCAGCTGCCTTGACCACTCAAAGCCTGCGCCGTTGGCCCTGTTTCCGAATCCGGTGCGATCGGCTCCAACTTGAGATCCCGGGAGATCTGAGATGCCTCCACCTTGGGATCGTGAATGGCCAACTGAGCGCCTTCCTCAAGAAGATCCGAGGCGATCCGAATCGCAGGGGCTTCACGGGTGTCGTTGGTGTCGGCTTTAAATGCAAAGCCGAGAATCGCCAACCGCTTCCCCGTCACCGTGCCAAACAACCGCTGCACGATGAGCCTGGCAATCCGATGCTGCTGCCAAGTGTTGAGCGCAACGACGCTCTCCCAGTAATCGGCCACCTCAGGCAAACCGAAGTGACGGCAGAGGTACACCAGATTGAGGATGTCCTTCTGAAAACAGCTGCCACCGAAACCGGGACCTGACTGCAGGAATTTCGGACCGATACGGCTGTCGGTTCCAATCGCCCGGGCCACCTCCCGCACATCAGCCCCGGTGGACTCACACAGTGCGGCAACAGAATTGATTGAGCTGATCCTCTGGGCCAGGAATGCGTTCGCAGTGAGTTTGGAGAGCTCACTGCTCCAAAGATTGGTGCGGAGAATCTTTTCCTTGGCAACCCACTGCCCGTAGATGCCGGCAAGGGCATCGATCGATGCATCGTCTTCCCCACCAATCAGCACACGGTCCGGATTCTCCAGATCAGGAATCGCAGTGCCTTCAGCCAGGAATTCTGGATTGGAGAGCACCGCAAAGGTGCGGGGCTCTTCAACGTTTTCCAGGGGGTCTTGGGCCGCTTCGAGAATGGTGCGGATCGCTTCGGCCGTACGCACCGGCAACGTGCTTTTTTCCACCACGATGGTGTGGCCGTTGGAGGCCTTCGCCACCTGGCGGGCACAGGCCTCAACCCAACGCAGATCACTGGCCTGGCCGGCACCCAAGCCCTTCACCTTGGTGGGAGTGTTCACCGAGATGAACACCATGTCGGCGGTAGCGATCGCAGCATCCACGTCGGTTGAGAAGTAGAGGTTGCGGCCCCGCGCTCGGGCCACCACGGCATCCAACCCTGGCTCATAAACGGGCAAGCGACTCAGATCAGCATCGTTCCAAGCAGCGATGCGTTGTTCATTCAAATCAACAACAGTGACCTGCACGTCAGGGCAGCGATCAGCAATCACCGCCATGGTGGGCCCACCGACATAGCCGGCACCCATGCAACAGATGCGTTGAACGGTCATGCCCGGACTCCCTCTGTTTGGGTGGTCTGTTGGTCGAGGACCTTACGGAACCATTCGATCGTTGGAATCAGACCGTTTTCCAATGAAACGGTCGGGCTCCAACCCAGTTCCCGCTGCGCCAGATCAATCACGGGTTGTCGCTGCAGTGGGTCATCAGCGGGCAGAGGTTTCTCGATCAGCGGAAGGTCCGGATTGATACGAGCCCGTACAAGCTCGGCAAGCTGCCGAATTGTGAATTCACCAGGGTTGCCGATGTTCATCGGACCGGTGTGAGAGCCATTCATCAAGCGAATCATTCCCTCCACAAGATCGTCGACGAAGCAGAAGGAGCGGGTCTGCGAACCATCGCCGTACAAGGTCAGCGGCTGACCTTTGAGCGCCTGAACAATGAAGTTGCTGACGACACGCCCATCATCGGGAAGCATCCGAGGGCCATAGGTGTTGAAAATCCGCATGACACGGATTTCCACGTCGTGCATCCGTTGGTAGTCAAAACAGAGGGTTTCGGCAATCCGCTTGCCCTCGTCGTAGCAACTGCGAATTCCAATGGTGTTCACACAACCGCGGTAGCTCTCCGGTTGTGGATGCACCTCCGGATCGCCATACACCTCACTTGTGCTGGCAAGGAGGAGCCGAGCACCGACACGGCGGGCCAAACCCAGCATGTTGTAAGTGCCAAGAAAGCTGGTCTTCGCGGTTTTGATCGGATTGAACTGGTAATGAACCGGTGATGCCGGACAGGCCAAATGCCAGATGCGATCACACTCCAGCCGAATCGGATCGGTGACGTCGTGCCGGATCAGTTCAAACCGGGGATGACCGATCCACTGGGTGATGTTGCTTTTGCGTCCCGTGAAGTAGTTATCAAGGCAGATCACCTCTTGCCCGGCCTGCATCAGGCGATCAACCAGATGGGAGCCGACAAAGCCAGCCCCTCCAGTCACCAGATTGATCAACGCTCAATCCCCATGAATAAGTGAAAATTACCACGCATGTCTGGGTTCAGTTCCCTTGCAGGGACTTGAGAATTGCCACAATTGCTTCCCGGTCATCAAGCCTGACACAACCCTCCTGTCCAGACTGCTGAAGAGGCTTGAGACGGAGCTCACCACGTTCCACCTCATCATCGCCAAGCACCAAAGCCCAGCGAGCACCGCGGCGGTCCGCACGTTTGAACTGCTTCCCGAAGGCTGAACCCGAGTCATCAAGGTCCACCACCAGGCCGTTGCCCCGCAAATCGCGGGCCAGCGCCAAAGCAGCAGCCGAAGCCTGCTCACCCCGATTAACGATGAAGGCATCCGGTCCTGATCCGGCCACCAGGCTGGCCGCGATGCCTTCGGGATCAAGCTGAGCCGAAGCTTCCAGCACAAGAAGCAGGCGTTCCATGCCCAATGCCCAGCCGATGGCGGGCGTCGCTGCACCACCCAGTTGAGCGATGAGACCGTCGTAGCGACCACCGCCACAGACGGTGGCCTGGGCACCAAGCCGATCGCTGGTGATCTCAAAAGCGGTGTGGCTGTAGTAGTCCAGGCCACGCACCAGTCGGGGGTTCAACCGGAAGGGGATCCCAAGGGAGGTCAAGCCCAGCTGCACCGCTTCAAAGCGCTGACGGCTCTCAGGGCTGAGGGCATCGGCCAGGGTTGGTGCATCCTTCAGCAGAGTCTGCGTGTCCTTGTTCTTCGAATCCAGGATGCGCAGGGGATTGGTGCTGAGCCGGGCCTGGGAATCAGCATCCAGAGCGTCAGACCGCTGCCCCAGCCAATTCACCAGCGCCGTGCGGTAGGCCTGGCGATCCTCGGGAGAACCAAGACTGTTGAGTTCCAGCTCCAGGCCGCCCACCCCGAGACGGGCTAACAGATCCCAGGCAAGGGCAATCACCTCAACGTCGCTGCGTGCACTCTCCGCGCCAAGCCACTCCACCCCAATCTGGTGAAACTGACGCTGGCGACCGGCCTGGGGCCGCTCATAGCGGAACATCGGGCCTGCATACCAGAGCTTCTGCGCGCCTTGGCTCAGCAGACCGTGTTGGAGCGCCGCCCGAACCACTGATGCCGTCCCTTCCGGCCGCAACGTGCAGGAGCGATCGCCGCGATCCTGGAAGCTGTACATCTCTTTGCCTACAACATCGGTGGCCTCACCGATCCCCCGACAGAACAGATCGGTTGTTTCCAGAAGCGGCGTGCGGATCTCTCCAAAACCAGCGCAACAAAAATGCTCCCTCGCCTCGGCCTCGACAGCCTGCCAGCGCTGGAGGGCCTCCGGAAGGAGATCGACCATGCCCCTGAGACTTTGGAGCTGACTCACGTGCCGGATGCGAGAACAACGAATCAGTCTGCCCGGTGAAGTCAGCCGCTGATGCAGCCGCTGGCCACCAGATCCATCAAGGCGACCTGTCGGGTCACGCAGGCATCCAAGTCGTAAGTGGCCTCAACCGTGCGTCGCGCGGCCTGACCGAAGGCCGCTGCCCGCTCGCGATCTTGCAGCAGCTCGACGACAGCCGCAGCCAGATCAGCAGGAGAAAAGAAATCCACCAAAAGACCGTTGTGGCCATGGCGAATGGCTTCACGCACAGGAGCTGTATTGGAGCCCACCACTGCACAACCACAGGCCATGGCTTCCAAAAGGCTCCAGCTCATCACAAAGGGATAGGTGAGATAGACGTGGCAAGCGCTGAGCTGAAGAAGTGGCACGAATTGGCCATAAGGCAGCGTGCCCGTGAAGTGCACACGGCTTGGGTCGTACTGACCCTCGATCTCTGCCAGAAAACGATCCTTCCATTCACCATCGGAACACGCCGCTCCATAACTCACCCCCTTGGTCTGCCCCACGATCACCAAACAGGCGTCCGGATTGAGACGCTGCAGTTCAGGGATGGCACGAATGAAAGTGTGACAGCCCCGATAGGGCTCCAGGGACCGATTCACAAAGGTGACGATCGGTTGGCCCTTTTCCAGAACAGTGCCATCGGGGAGTTTCAGCGGAGCCGGCGCTGGATTGGGAATAGCCTTACGGGTGTCCACTCCGTCGTGAATCACGCTGATGCGACGACGCCAATGCTCCGGAAAGCTGCTGGCCTGAAAGTGCGTGGGTGAGACGTTCCAGTCCGCCTGTTCCAGGGTGAGATGGAGATAGGCATTCTTCATCGTCAGCTTGGCCTGGGCTTGCCAGTTGCGCTCGTCCTGAAACTCGGGATCGAAATTGGAATCGAAACCGTGCTCGTTGTAGAAAAATTCCTGGTAGCAAAGCAGTGGCGAGTCGGGCCAAATCGCCTTCAGGAAGAGCGGCTCGCCCCATCCGGGATGGGCACAGATCAGATCAGGAATAAACCCCTTGGCTTTGAGCTGTTCAGCTCCGCGGGCGCAACCCTCAGCTCTGATGATCTTGGTTTCCGTTTCCATCACCAGGGGATGAACCCCCTGTGTGTTGCCGCGATCCAGGCGGTAACGGAAATGGTTGAGGCCATTGGGCAAGCCACGCCCCCGATCCAAAGCATTAATACTTAGAGCCACCAATTGGTGCTGCCCCTGCTGGGCCAGGCGCTGAATGATGTGGACGTACTGCCCTGGAAAGTTCTGATGAACGAAAAGGATCCGCACTGACTCAGAGACGCTGTAGCGATTCCGCCTTGTCCTGGAATTCTCCCAGCAGCAGCTGCAGGTAGGAGACCTTGCGCAGCTTGATGTTCGCCGTCAGGCTCATGCCCACCTGCAGGGGCAAGGAGGATCCAGTCTTGAGCTTCAGCTGTTGATCATCCAGCTGAATCGTGACCGGGAAACTGAGTTCCTGACGCTGCTCCTGGGGGTCAGGCTCTAGGGCATCGGAACCGATGCGAATCACTTTGCCCTTGAGCACTCCGAAATCAGTGGAAGGGAAGGAGTCGATGCTGATATCGGCAGTCATGCAAGCGTCACGCTTTTCAGGACAACCCGGTGGCACCTGCACAAAACCGATTTTGTTGCTTGGCACCTCCACCTTCGCTTCGAGCGAACCCATCGGCACCACCTTCATGACCGTCTGGGTGGATTGGGCGGTGAAGCCACGGGAGGTGGGCTTGAGATCAAAGATCACGCCATCCACAGGCGACCTGAGCTGCTGATAACGCAGGGTGACCTTGCTCTCCACCAAGCGCCCATTGAGATCGGCGAGTTCCGACTTCAACTGGGCCGTCTGTTGATCAAGCAGAGCGATCTGACGGAGCCGTTCCGCCTTGGTCTGCATCAATTTTCCGCGGGTTTCGGCAACGACGTTCTGCTGATTGAGGTATTGCACTTCGGAAAAGGCACCAGCTGCCTCCAACTGCTCGTAGCGCTCGAGGATTTCAGCCTGCAACTGCAGATTGTTCTCCAACATCAGCACCTCTTCCTGATTGACTTGCATGGTTTTGAGCTTTTCCTGCTCTTTCAACTGCAGTTGTTCCTGCATGAGCTTGATGTTTTTTTCAAGACTCACGCGCTGTTCCTCACTGGCTTCAGTGTCCAGCTTCATCAGCACCTGACCGGCCTTCACACGATCACCTTCGGCCACGAGGATTTGATCCGCCACACCGCCCACGGGCATCTGGATGTCCTGGACTGATCCGATCGGCTCCAGCTGGCCTGGTGCCACGACGATCTCCTCCGTCCGAGCAAAGGCCAGCCAGGCCACTCCGAACAGACTGCTGCCAATCAGGGTCCAGGTGACGGTGCGCATCCAGAAGCGACCCTGCTGAAGAATCGATGCGTCGTAGGTGTTGAGATCGGTTGCATCTCCCATGTCGCCGGGGTCAAAGCGACGCAGAAAGTCCCGGGACGTGGCAACCAGATTGCTGGACCCCTGCCTGACGAGGGCCGTCAACTTTTGAGGATTCATCTTCATCAGGAGCTCTCCTGCTGGCGGTAAAGGGCGAAATAGCGACCGCGGTGCGTCATGAGGTCATCGTGCGTGCCGACTTCAACAACAGCTCCCTGGTGCAACATCACAATCACGTCGGCCTTACGGATGGTCGACAGACGGTGGGTGATGAAGAAGACGGTGCGGTCGTTGAGGTTGTCGAGAAGGTTGTCGCAGACCTTCCGTTCGGTTTCGTAGTCGAGCGCGCTTGTGGCCTCATCCATCACGAGCAGCCTGGGGTTGCTCAGCAAGGTGCGGGCGATGGCAACTCGCTGTCTCTGTCCTCCGCTGAGGGCAGCACCCCGTTCACCAACAGGCGTGCTGTAGCCACTGGGAAGATCCATGATGAAGTCATGGGCATTCGCGAGACGTGCGGCCCGCACGATCTCCTCACTGGACGCTTCAGGGTTTGTGAGCGCGATGTTGTCACTCACAGTTCCACTGAACAAGAGGGGATCCTGAGGAACGATGCCGATCTGACGACGCAGGGAATAGAGCTCGACCTTTCCGATGTCGTAGCCATCGATCAGGATCCGACCGTTCTCTGGGTCATACAGCCGGGGCAGCAGTTTCATCAGCGTGCTCTTGCCGCTTCCGCTCTGGCCCACGATGCCCACAAAGGTGCCGGCAGGAATCTCGAGATTCACGTCCTTCAGCACCTGCGGCTGCCCGGGACGGAATCGAAAGGACAAATTCTCAAACCGCACGTCTCCCTGCAGCGGCGGCAGCATCACCTTTGATTTATCGACTTCATCGGATTCCTCCGGCGTATCGATCACATCCGCAAGCCGTTCAAAGCTGACGCGCAGTTCCTGGATGTTCTGCCAGATCGTGGACAGGCGCAGCAGGGGTTGGGTGACGTAACCGGAGATGATCCGGAACGCGATGAGCTGACCCAGAGTCAGATCGCCACTCAGCACCATGGAGGCACCAATCCAGAGCACCATTAACTGAGAGATCTTCTGCAGCACCTGGCTGGTCTGATTCAGGGCCGTGCCGGTGATGGTTTTCTCAAAGGTGCGGGCGATGTATTGGGAATAGAAACCCTGCCAGCGCCAGCGGCTGACCATCTCCACGTTCTGGGCCTTCACCGTCTGGATGCCGGTGAGCACCTCCACCAGATGACTCTGGGTCTTGGCGTTTTCTTCGGCAGCCGCACGGAACTGACGGCGGAAGAGGGGCGCACCCAGGATCGTCAGTCCGATCTGAATCGGAAGAACGGAGAGGGCGATCAAAGTGAGCAGCCAGCTGTAAATCAGCATCACCGCGATGTAGATCACAGAAAAGGCGGCATCCAGGATGGTGGTGAGGGCTTGACCGGTGAGGAAATTGCGGATCTTCTCCAGTTCAGCCACCCGAGTTCCCAATTCGCCCACAGGGCGCCGATCGAAATATCCCAGGGGAAGACGCAACAGGTGGTCGATCACCTCAGCCCCAAGGCGCTGATCAATCCGGTTGGTTGTTTCCGCAAAAAGGAAGGTCTTGAGGCTGCCGAGCACGCCCTCAAGAATGGTCACCACCACGAGGGCGATTCCAAGTACTTGCAGCGTGTCAAGGCTGCGCTGGGTAATCACCTTGTCGATGATCACCTGAATGAGCAGCGGATTGGCCAGGGTGAACAGCTGCACCACAAAACTGGCGGACAGCACCTGGATCAACACGCCTCGATAGCGCTTCAGAGCAGGCCAAAACCACCCTGGGCCAAACTTCTGATCGGGCGTGGAATTGGACCGCTCCATCAGAAGCAGTTCGATCCCATCGGGGAACTGCTCCGCCAGATCATCCGGCGCCAGGGTCACCATGCCCTGCCTAGGCGAGGCCAGCTTCAGACCCCGCTCATTGCTGGCGATCACCAGAGCAAAGCCTCTCTTCCACGGCAGCATTGAGGGCACCTGGAGACGCGTTCCCGCTCCCGCCGGGACCCGTGCCGCCATTACGTGCAGACCAAGACTCGCTGCCAGCTGCCCACAGAGCTGGAGATTCGGAGTCAGGCCACGACGGAGGTTGTCCTGAAGAACCTTCTCGATCGAATCACGGCGAAACGGCAGCTTCATCAGCTGCGCCAGCATCTGGAAACAGGCCAAGGTTTCCTGAAGCGAACCATCAGCACGGATCAGCCGTAGACCGTCCACCACATTCCGCTCTGGGCTGTAGCTGCTGACGGGGGGAAGGATCTCGGCATCTTGAATGGATTCGAACGGCGTCAGGGCTTTCTCTGGATCACTCTCATCCCGGGGCTCTAAGGCGGAAGCCTCGATTGACGGCAGCGCCACCAGACGCAGAGAAAAAGGTTCGCAGGACGGCATGTCCGCAAATGATCGAACCGGTTGACCGACGCTCAGATCGCCCCACGCACTTGTGACATAAAGACGCTTCCCGGCAGCCAGGGCTGCATCCACCGCAGTGGAGTTCGGAGCACAGCGCTCGGCGGAATGCAGGGCACTTTCCAGCTTTTCAAGGGCAGAGCTCTCGGTCTCAGGGTTGTTCTGCTCAAGAGCTTCCAACAGCTTGAGCAGCTCCTGGGGCCAGAGCTGTTGATCGCACCAGTTTCGGAATGAGAGTTCGCTGGAATAGAGCTCGCGCCAGAGTTCGTCGGAGAGTGCACAGGCAATCACCTCCTCAGCTGCGATCACGTTCTCGCAAGGGGCACCGCAAAGATGACTGGCGGCCCCAATCACACTGCCGGGGCCGAACTTGCCGACCGTGGTGAGGCGGCCATTGTTACGACCAACAAGCCTCGCCTGGCCTCGGAGGATGACCAGGATCCGGGCCGGGATGTCGTTGGGATCACACAGCTGCCCGCCAAGCTCGAAACGGAGCACATTGCTGCAGCTCTCCAACCTGGAAGCCGAGACATCAGAGACACCGCGGAAGGCCGGATGCTCCAGCAACGGGAAAGACGGCGTCTGGGTCATCGGGAGATACTGAAGTCGCTGAAGTCATTTGTGGGCGCGGGCTCTGTCGTTCCAGAGGCAAGCAGGCTCAAGCTGTTGGCGGTTTCCTCTTCGATCCAGGCGTCGAACATTTCTTGGCACATCTGATCAGAAACCTCATCGGTGAACGTTGCTGGCGCATAACGCTCCAACCGAACCACCAGCCACCAATCCGAAATTCGGAAGGGTTCAAGCAGCACACCGGGCTGAGCGACCCGTAACTTCTCGACCAAGGTCGGATGCGCCTGGGTGAGGGAGACGGGGCCCACGATTCCGTTGGTGTTGCGTTCCGGTCCCTCGGCGTAGCGCTTGGCCAGATCGGCGAAATTGGATTCACCCGATTCGATCTGCAGGTACAGCTCACGCGCCAGAAAGCTGTTCTCGAGACGGAGCAAGCTGTAAACCACCTGATCCAGCTCGTTCTTGCGTTCCAGGAAGCGCGCCTCAGCCTTAGCCGCGAAACGCTCCCGAATGAAACTGCGGCGACGGATGCCGTGACGAAGACGCTCCAGAACCTCCCCCTCGCTACGCCCAAACTCACCCAGAAGCTCCGCCCACTGCTCGATGCCGTCGTAACCACGCTGCTCAAGCAAGTCGAGCCGCGCCTGCTCCAGCTGTTCATCAGAGACCACGACGTGGGCGATCGCCTCACTGGTCACCATTTGCTCTACCAAGGGCTTGAGCAGATTGAACCGGTCAAGCAAAGATTGACCTTCTGCCCCAATCGCTCGCTGCAACTTCGGAACCACCGTTCCGCTCTTCACAAGCCCAATGCAATGGGACAAAAAATAGGTTCAATCGATTAGGGCGGCAGCCATTTGCAATCAAGCTGATTCAGAATCAAGACACCAGAACGCTTGAAGTCATGGGCCGGCGCGTCCTCATCACCGGCGGCGCCGGCTTCATTGGGAGTCACACATGCCTCGTCCTAATGGAACAGGGCTATGAGCTTGTGGTGCTCGACAACTTCGAGAACAGCAGCCCTGAAGCTCTACGGCGGGTGCAAGAGCTGGCGAGTTCGACCCAGCTAAACCTTGTAGAGGGGGATGTACGCGACCCAAGTGCGTTGGATCAGGCCTTCAGCGCTGCTGGAGCCGTGGATGGGGTGATTCATTTCGCCGGACTAAAAGCCGTTGGGGAATCCGTAGCCAACCCCCTTCTTTATTGGGATGTGAATGTGAATGGCAGCCGCATTTTGGCGGCTGCCATGGACCGCCATGGGTGCCGGACTCTGGTGTTCAGCAGCACAGCCACCGCCTACGGAGAGCCTGAGACGTTCCCGTTGCAGGAAGACATGCCAACGGCGCCGGTCCACCCCTATGCCCAGACCAAAGTGGCGGTGGAACAGATGCTGGGGGCCCTGTGTCGCTCGGGCCAATGGCAAGTGGCTTGCCTGCGCTACTTCAACCCGGTTGGCGCTCATCCAAGCGGACGGATCGGTGAAGACCCGATGGGAATTCCCAATAACTTGTTCCCTTACATCACCCAGGTAGCCGCAGGCCGCCGGGATCGATTACGCATCTTCGGCCAGGACTACCCCACACCGGATGGCACCGGCATCCGGGATTACCTGCACGTGATGGATCTGGCCGAAGCCCATGGCTCGGCTCTTGATCACTTGTTCGAGCGGCAAACGTCTGATCCCTTAATTCTGAACATCGGCACCGGCCGTGGCCTCAGCGTGCTGGACGTGGTGCACGGTTTCGAACAGGCCACAGGTTTGACCATCCCCTACGAGGTTGTGGAGCGTCGACCCGGCGATGTGCCCCGCCTCGAGGCCTGCCCCCAGACCGCGCGGAGAGTTCTCGGCTGGAGTGCCCGCCGAAGCCTGGAGGAGATGTGCCGTGATGGCTGGGCCTGGCAGCAAGCCAATCCAGCGGGGTATCGGCACAACCAATGAGTGCAGCTGGTGTGCTGCTCCTGGCCGGCGGCGGCCACAGCCATGCGCTTCTGCTCAATCGCTGGGCGATGCGGCCGGAGCGACGCCCGCCGCACAGCATCACGCTGGTGAACCGCAGCAGCACAGCTCTGTATTCCGGCATGGTGCCTGGGCTGATTGCCGGTCTCTATCAGCGCGACGAGCTCGCCATCGACCTGCGCCAGCTCTGTGACAGGGCCGGGGTGGCCTTCGTGGAAGCGGAAATCACCGGATTGAACCCTCAGCAGAACTGGCTGACGCTTCGCGACCGGCCTGCACTCCACTTCGATTGGCTCAGCCTAGATGTGGGTGCCGTGAGCCGACCGAGCGCCACTGGGATTCCCATCAAGCCCTTGGAAGCCTCACTCGCCTTTCTGGAGAGCGAAGATCCATTCGACCCCAAGCCCCTGCGGGTCATCGGGGCTGGAGCTGCCGGGCTGGAAGTCGTCCTGGCGCTGCGACGTCGCTGGCCGCAACGGGCGCTGGAACTGCAACAGCGTCCTGGGCAACTGGATCGAACCCTCCAACGGGTGCTCCGACGGGCGCGTATCGACTTGATCAATGACGACAGCCACCCCTGCGGACCCAGCCTGCTGTGCACAGGAAGCCAGGGTCCCGCTTGGCTTGCGACGGCCGGTCTACCGCTGGATCCCGATGGCCGGATCCGCACGGATCGCTGCCTCAGGGTGGACGGGCATCCATCCCTGTTCGCTAGCGGAGACTGTGCCGTGATCAGTGCCGCGCCCCGCCCGGCGTCAGGGGTGTGGGCGGTACGCGCCGGACTCCCCTTGGCCAGCAATCTGGAAGCAGCCTGCCGGGGCCAACCCCTGCGCCCCTGGCAGCCGCAACGTCGGGCGCTGCAGCTGATCGGCAGCCATCAGGATGCCGCCTGGGCGCGCTGGGGCAGCTGGCGGCTGGGGCCATCGCCTCTGCTTTGGCAGCTCAAACAGCGCATCGATCGCGCCTTTATGGATGGATTTCTGCAGCCGGCGTCGATGCCCGATGCAGAGCCAATGGCCTGCCGGGGTTGCGCCGCCAAGTTGCCGGCACAACCCCTGGCCACAGCACTGGACCGGGTGGGACTGGGGGGACAGCCCGAAGACGCCGCCCGTGTCCCCGGTGATCAGGAGCTGCTGCAAAGCGTGGATGGCTTCCCAGCCCTGGTGAGTGACCCCTGGCTGAACGGCCGCCTGACGGCCCTGCATGCTTGCTCTGATCTCTGGGCCTGCGGTGCTGCTGTCTCCAGCGCCATGGTGACGATCACGCTGCCGATGGCCTCAGCCAATGAGCAGCAGGAACTGCTGGTGCAGACCATGGCCGGCATCCGCTCGGTATTGGATGAACAGGGAGCCGAGCTGATCGGTGGACACACGATGGAATCCCGCAGCGCCTCACCGGTGCCGTCAAGCCTTGGGGTGCAGGTCACCCTCACGGTGAACGGCAACAGCCCTAAATCACCCTGGCTGAAATCGGGCCTGCGGCCCGGTGATGCCCTGCTGATCAGTCGCCCTCTTGGCACCGGCGTGCTGTTTGCAGGGGCCATGACAGGCGCCACATCCGCCCTTGATCTGGATGCGGCGCTGCGGACCATGGCCTGCAGCCAACACACGCTCCTTCAGAAGCTGGCACCGGTGCGGGAGGGGATTCACGCCTGCACCGACATCACCGGTTTCGGTCTGCTCGGACATCTGGGCGAGATGCTCCAGAACCACCCAGAGCTAACAGTCCAGCTGGACGGCTCTGCGATCCCTGCCTACGCCGCATCACTGGAGCTGTTCGAACGCGGCATCTCCAGCACCCTGGCCCCTTCCAACCGGACCGGCTGGCGATGGCTGGAAGGGCCGGTTCAGCTCCAACAGCCCCCTTCAGCAGCCCTGCTGGAGCTGCTGGTGGACCCCCAGACCTGTGGCCCCCTGCTGCTGGCCTGCACAAGCACCGCAGCCGCAGAGCTCACTCAGAGCGGTCCGTGGATTCAGATCGGCAGCGCAGCAGCCGCGCATGGGTGAGGTCAGTGGCTTCTCGTTCACAGCGAAAACCCGCCCGCTCAACCCGCGATTGCAGGGGTTCGAGCTTGCGCTTCATGGCCTGTGTCGGCCCACTGCTGGCCAGCCAGAGCTGCTGGGGCGGATCCTGCCCCAGCAGCCTTTGCTTGAGATCCTCCTTCCCGCCCCACGCTGCTGAAGGCGAAGGGATCCGTCCCATCGCCGCCTCCATCCGGTCGCTGAGGTTGAACAGACGCTCGCGGGGGCTGTAGCGCTCCTCAAACCCGCTGGTGCGCTGGCTGATCAGACGGAACTGGTCCTGTTCCCGCACACCACCAACGCCGGCATCGAGCTCGCTGAATCCCTGCCCCCACCAACTGGCCAACAACAGCACCAACACAACAAGACCACAGCCGCGGCCCAAGAGATTGAGCTTCAACCCACCGATCTGCACTGCCAAAACAGACACAACAGCCGGCAGCAACACCACGAAGTAGCGGCTGAAGGCCATTGGCTTCACGAACGACACAACAACCACCCCCAGGACCATCAGCAGGGACGGGATCAGACCGCTTCGATCGAGCAGAGACGTCTCCGGCCACGGCAAACGGCGCAGCCCTCCCCAGCGCCGCAGAACCACCAGCAGCAGAAGGATCAGGGCCAATTTGGGCAACGGCCAGAGACCAAGGCCGCGGGCCAAGGTTTCCTCGAACAAGGCGTAATCCGGCACACCAATCCAACTGCCGGCCCGGGAGCTGAACAGATAGTCCGCGGCATAGGCCATCCAGGCCAAGGCCGGGAGGGCTCCGATCAGAGCGGCGGCAGCAAAGGTCCAGCGACGTCGCCAGCCATCCCAAGCCGCGGCCGCCAGCACCAGAAACAAACCATAAAAATGGGTCACTCCGGCCAATCCAGCTACAGCTGCGTAGGCAATGGGATGGGATGAACGGCGCCACCACCAGGCGAGAGACACCAATAGGACAAGCACGGCATAGCTCTTCCCCTCGATCGCAAAACGGATCGGGTAAGGACTACAAAAGGCCAAGAGCGCTGCGATCGACGCCACCCTGACCCTGGTGCCCACCTGGCCAAGGGCCATCGCCTGACGGACCATCACCAGGCCACCGGCCAGATACGCCAGCCAAGACAACAAGCGAAGGCTGACTGGGCTCTGGCCGACCAGATGCCCCCAGAACCACAGCAACGAGTAGTAAGCCGGGGGGTGGGTGTCTGCCCGCAGCATCGCCAGCAAGCTGCTGAAGCTGGGCTGAAAACTCTTGCCGACGCTGTAAAGCTCATCGCTCCAGAGCGCTGTGGCATCGATCAACAGCAAGACCCGCAGACCAAAGGCCAGGCAAAGACCCACCACCAACACAAGCCAGATGCGTTTCATCGGCTGCGGTCCTGAGCAGCACTGCGCTGCCGTCGCAACTCCTCGCCGATCGCCGGACCCGGCTGCCAGCCCGCGGCGATCAGGTCGTGCGCTGTTTGTGGCGCCTGAATCCGCCGCCATCGTCCCCACCAGCGCAGCAGCGGCTTCCATTGCTGCGGGCGGAGAGTCACCGCAAGGGCCACCGCCTCCGGTTGCCAACCCTGTTGCTCAAGGGCCCTCGACCAGACCGATGGGCTGGACTCCAAGGACGGGGTGCCATCCAACAACCAGTCGCAAAGTGCCCCGCACTGCTGCAGCCATTGCTGCTGCTTGCCTTGAATCTGCAGCCGTTGCGCAACAGCAACCGGGTCCACTGCTCCCAAAAGAAGAGCCGGCATCAAGGGAAGGCCCAAGCGTTGAGCCCAGCGCAGCCGCTGCGTGCGCCGTGGATCGTTCTGAAGCTGAGAGTCCAACAGCGGCAGTGACTGCCACTGCTCCAAAAGGTCCAGAGCCTGCGGCCAGGGTTCCCGCTCCAGCAGACGCTCCAACTCCATCCGCAGTCGTGTAGCGAGGGCCGGTGGTGCCGTCGTCGCGGCATCTCCCTGACGCCAGCTCCAAGGCCACTGCTCGACGGTGCTGCGGATCTGCGCACGGCTCTCCTGCGCGAGCTGGAACCCGAGCCGAGCGGCGTAACGGGCGGCTCGGATCACCCGGGTGGGGTCATCTTGAACGCTGCCAGCATGCAGAAACCGCAGCTGGCCTGAGGCCAGATCCTCCTGGCCATGGTGGAGATCGATCAGCTCACCGGCCACGAGATCGAGAGCCATGGCATTGATCGTGAAGTCCCGGCGTGCGAGGTCAGCCTGGAGAGTTCCCGCTCGTACCACTGGATTCTGTGCAGGAGCGGGGTAATGCTCCAGCCGCGCCGTGGCCAGATCCAGCGGAATTCCATCAAGCTGAAACGCCACCGTGCCGAAGGCCCCATGCTCCTGGACACCGCTGATGCGTTCGGATCCGAGCTGACGACCCAGTTCCGCCACAAGCGCAGCGGCATCCCCTTCCACCACCCAATCCAGATCAGGAACACCCGACCAGACGCGGCCGCCGCGCTGATGCAGCAGCTGATCACGCACGACGCCGCCAACAAGGGCCAGACGGGGGATGCTGAGTGATCGAGCAGCTCCCAGCAGCGCCTCCAGAACGGAAGACGGCACACCTGGAAGATCCATTGCGGGGCGTGCAGGAGAATGGGTTGATCATCACGGATTACATCCTTGTCCGCTCTCACCCGCTGCCTTGAGGAGGAAGCCTCAGCGATTGCCACAGCTGCCGAACGCTTGAGCAGCGATCAGGTGGAAGCCGCCCTGGCCCTCTTGGAGCACTGCGCAGATCGCAAGGCCAAGCTGGTGATCACAGGTGTAGGAAAGAGCGGCATCGTGGCCCGCAAGATCGCAGCCACCTTTTCGTCGATAGGGCTCATGGCCCTGTTCCTCAACCCCACCGACGCACTCCATGGCGATCTGGGTGTGGTGGCAGCCGAGGACGTCTGCCTGCTCCTGTCCAACAGCGGCGAGACCACGGAACTCTTGGAGGTGCTACCCCATCTCACCCGACGCGGAACCGGTCGGATCGCCATCGTCGGACGTGCTGACTCCTCCTTGGCCCGCGGCAGTGACGTGGTGCTGGAAGCGGGCGTGGACCGTGAGGTGTGCCCCCTCAATCTGGCCCCCACAGCCAGCACAGCCGTGGCCATGGCCATCGGCGATGCCTTGGCTGCGGTCTGGATGGAACGGCGCGGCATCTCACCAGCAGATTTCGCACTGAATCACCCCGCCGGATCCCTGGGCAAACAACTGACCCTCACGGCAGCCGACCTGATGGTGCCCGCCAGTCAGCTCCACCCCCTGCAGCCCCACACCCCATTACCCGAGGTAATCGGCGGTTTGACACGCGACGGCATCGGCAGTGGTTGGGTCGAAAATCCCGACAACCCGGGGGGCCTTCTTGGCATCCTTACGGATGGAGATCTCCGCCGTGCCCTGCAGGATCACGGCGCTGAAACCTGGAGCCATCTGACGGCGAAAGATCTGATGACCGCCGATCCGATCACGGTGAAAGCCGATGTTCTGGTGGTAAATGCCCTCGAGCAAATGGAGCGCAATCGACGAAAGCCCATCTCTGTACTGCCTGTGGTGAATCAAGAGCATCAACTGATGGGCCTGCTGCGCTTGCATGATCTGGTTCAGGCCGGACTCGCGTGAACGGGCTGCGCTGGTGGTGGCGGCGCGACCGCTTGAGAACAATTGAGTTGCTCGTACTCGACGTAGATGGAGTGCTCACAGATGGGGGCCTTTGGTTCGACGCAGAAGGGCATCTGAGCAAGCGCTTCGACGTACGCGATGGTCTTGGGATCCGCTTGCTACAACAGGCAGGTCTTCATGTCGCCTTTCTCAGTGGTGGCCAGGGAGGAGCGACGGAGGTGCGGGCCCGGCAGCTGGGCATCAGCCATTGCCTTGTGGGCATCAAAGACAAGCCGGCGGCTTTAACAGACCTCCAGAACCAACTAGGAGTGAATGCCGCGCAAACCGCCTTTGTAGGAGATGACCTCAACGATCTGGCCGTTCGGCCGGTGGTCGGACTGTTGTTCGCACCTGCGGACGCCTGTCGACCCGTCCGCCGCGGTGCCGATGCGGTACTTCGCCGCAGGGGCGGCCACGGGGCCGTCCGGGAGCTGGCGGAACGCATCCTTCAGGTGCGTGGTCGATGGGGACGCCTGCGCCGCGACGGCTGGAAAGATCGCAACGATTGAGGAGAGCGATCCCTCAGCGAACATCGAAGCGATCGAGGTTCATCACCTTCACCCAAGATTGAACGAAATCAGCAACAAAACGGCTGGCGCCATCGTCCTGGGCGTACACCTCCACGATGGCTCGCAGTTGACTGTTGGAGCCAAAAACCAGATCGGCTCGGCTGGCAGTCCAGCGTTCATAGCCTTGGGCATCCCGACCGATGTAATCCTCCATAGCCTCGCTCGTCGGCGACCAGCGGATCGACATGTCGAGCAGATTCACGCAGAAGTCGTTGCTCAACACGCCGACACGGTCGGTAAAAACCCCCTGGCTATTGCCGCCGCTGTTGGCTCCCAGCACCCGTAAGCCGGCTAGCAATACCGTCATCTCCGGTGCACTCAGACCAAGCTGTTGGGCACGGTCCACAAGGCACTCTTCCGCACGAAGCGGCAGACCACTCCGCTGCCAGTTGCGGAAGCCATCGGCGATCGGCTTCAGCACATTGAACGATGCGGTGTCGGTCTGATCCGCGGATGCATCCATCCGTCCGGGCAAGAACGGAACGGTCATGCTGTAACCACCGGCAGCGGCCGCTTGCTCCACAGCAGCGGATCCGGCCAGCACGATCAGATCCGCCATCGACACCCGTTGACCACCTGCAGCTTCAGCGTTGAATTGCCGCTGCAACGTCTCCAGGGCCTGCAGCACACTGCGCAGCTGCCCAGGATCATTCAACTCCCATGTGTTCTGGGGTTGCAAACGGATCCGGCCGCCATTGGCACCACCGCGTCGATCGGATCCACGGAACGTTGATGCAGAACCCCACGCGGTGGCCACCAGGGCACCGATGCTGCAGCCGCTGGCCAGAACACGCTGCTTCAGAGCCTGGATCTCGGGCTCACCGATCAGCGGATGATCCAGAGCGGGCACTGGGTCCTGCCAGATCTGCACCTCCTTGGGCACATCTGCACCGAGATAGAGAGCCCGGGGGCCCAGATCCCGATGGGTCAGCTTGAACCAGGCCCGGGCGAAGGCATCGGCGAAGGCGTCCTGATCCTGATGAAAGCGGCGCGCCACAGGCTCCATTAGCGGGTCGTGCCGCAACGACAGATCCGCCGTAGTCATGATCGGCGCGGACGATCGACCTGGAACGTGAGCATCAGGAACCATGTGTTCCGGTTTCACATCCTTAGCGACCCACTGCCAAGCCCCCGCCGGACTCTTGGTCAGTTCCCACTCATAAGTGAACATCATCTCGAAGTAGCCCTGATCCCAACGAGTGGGATTGGGTTTCCAGGCTCCTTCGATGCCGCTGGTGATGGTGTGTTCCCCTTTTCCGCTTTCAAAGCGGTTGTGCCAGCCCAAGCCTTGCTGATGCAGATCAGCCCCCTCAGGTTCCGGCCCCAGGTGTGATGCAGGAGCCGCGCCGTGGCATTTGCCGAAGGTATGGCCACCTGCAACAAGGGCAACGGTCTCCTCCACCGTCATCCCCATCCGAGCGAAGGTGTCGCGCACGTCCAGTCCGGAGGCCACGGGATCCGGATGACCATGGGGCCCTTCAGGGTCGACGTAGATCAGCCCCATAACTACTGCTGCAAGCGGCTGATCGAGCCCCCCCTCAGTGTTGTGGCGTTCATCCGCCATCCAGTCGGTTTCCTTGCCCCAGAACACATCTTCTTCGGGCTGCCAGATATCGGTGCGGCCACCGGCGAAACCGAAGGTGCGGAATCCCATCGATTCCAAGGCCACATTGCCGCTGAGGATAATTAGATCCGCCCAAGAAATGGCGTTGCCGTACTTCCGCTTCAACGGCCAAAGGAGTCGGCGAGCCTTGTCGAGATTTGTGTTGTCTGGCCAACTGTTGAGAGGAGCAAAACGCTGGTTGCCGTGACCGGCACCACCGCGTCCGTCGGCGCTGCGATAGGTACCGGCGCTATGCCATGCCATACGAATGAACAGACCGCCGTAATGTCCCCAATCCGCTGGCCACCAGTCCTGGGAGTCACTCATCAGCACCGCCAGATCGGCCTTCAACGCCTCCAGATCAAGGCCGGCGAAGGCGGCGGGGTAGTCAAAGCAATCCCCCAGGGGATTAGAGGCTGGGTGGTGCTGATGCAACAGACCGAGATCAATCTGATTTGGCCACCACTGCCGATTGCCCGTGTGGGCCGATGGGGTGACGGCACCAACATGGCCACTGAAGGGACATTTGAGCTCAGACACGACACTTCCACCCCCGCGGGAGGTGTGGTCACAAGCCTCAAGCTATTGAGGGTTGGTGATTCCGGCCGCCAGTCAAACCATCGACCGGGCCTGTTCCAACTGCTCTGCGGTGTCAACCGAAAGGGATGTGCCCTCCACCGGGAATGTGGCGATGGTGAGGCCAGCCTCGATCAACCGCAGCTGCTCGAGACGTTCCAGATCCTCTAATGGGGAGGCAGGCAACTGATCCCAGGCGGCAAGCACATCTCCTCGAAAGCCGTACATACCCACATGCCCCCAGTAGGTGGTGTGCTGATGCCAATCCGCCTCGTCCACATCACGCACATGGGGAATGGCGGACCGGGAGAAATACAGGGCGCGTCCATCATGAGCCAGCAGAGTCTTCACGACATTGGGGTTATGCACCGATTCGGGCTTCAGCCCGTAGACGGGGGTAACCACCGCGGGCACTGAATCCTGGCGCCGAAATTCCTCCACCATGGAATCGATCACGGTGGGATCGATGAAGGGTTGATCGCCCTGAACGTTGATCACGGCAGTCTCTGCTGCAACGGGATCCTCGTCCCCCCAGGCCAGGGCCATGAGGGAGTGGGCCACCGATGCGATGCGCTCACTGCCTGAGCCGCAGGACTCCGCGGTCATCAGCACAGGAAACCCCCAACCCTCGGCCCGAGACTGCAACTCAGAGCTGTCGGTGCACAGCACCACGGCTTCAACGCCGCGTGCCTGACGGCAACGTTCTAGAACCCGCTGGATCATCGGTTGGCCGCCGATGTCAGCCAGCACTTTGTTGGGCAGTCGAGAAGACTGAAGACGGGCCGGAACGGCCACCACACACTTGCGAATCGCCATCAATCCCAGAGTTTCATTGCATCGTCGCGGGCACTGAACCATTCAGCAGCCAGAGGCCCTCCCATGGTGCGCTGCTCGCGAAACCAGGGACCACCAAGGGTCCAGTGCAGCATCGGGGAGACGTCCTCGGTCACAGGTGGAGCCTGCACGTCTACCAGATGATTCCAACCACCCTGGATGGCGCCAATCTCATGGTCACCCTCTAGCCAGTGGAAGCGGTGAAGCTCCAACCCCGTTGCTGTGTTCACATAATCGGGCGTGAGCTTGGTACAACGGCTGCAGTTGAGCAGCATCAGAGAACTCCAGTTCTTCTTGGGATAGGCGCTCTGCACCTCGCCGAGAAATTTCACGGTCTCCCCAGGTACATGCTCGTGCTGCACGCACATGGCGCCATACGCGTCATCGCGCTGATCCCAGAGCGCCTTGATGTCAGCCCGGCACAGCATGTCGCAATCCATGAACAGGGCCCAGCCCTGATAGCCCATCAAATAGGGAACCAGAAAACGGGTAAAGGAAAAAGCAGTGCTTTGTTTGGGGTCCCGCTCTCGCCGGAACAACCCCTGTGCCTCCAGCTGGGGTGTCACCAGCGGTGTTATCGCCAAGGGAACACTGCTGTTCTGGTAAAGGCTGTCGATCAGAACATTGGTCGCAGCCCTCTCTCTCGGGTCGTAGCCGATGAAGATGGGAATCGGCTGGCTGGAGGTCGACACAAACCGTTGATGGCTGAGATGGAGATTAAGCGGTGGTCACGGGTTCGATCGGCGCCAGCCGCGGATCCAGGATCTTGGGGCCCATTCCGGCAAACTTGACCGCAATCGACACCTTCTCACCGCTACCGAAAGTGTGGGTGATTTCACCAACACCGAAGCTGGAGTGGATGACCTGATCGCCGACCTGCCAGCTGCGGCCAGGGGCGGGACCAGCCTGACGGCGACGCACAGCATTGGCAGGGGCAGATGACGGCTTTTCGCGGTCCACGCGGGTGAGCCGGTCGAGGCGCCGTTCACGCCGGAGGGCAGCCCCTCCTGTCTGCGGAAGGTCTCCCTGAATCAGGGCTTCTGGCAGCTCAGACAGAAAGACCGAGGGCACCGCCGCTTCGCGCATGCCTCCCCAGAGACGTCGCTCACAGGCATGGGACAGGAACAAGCGTTCCTTGGCTCGGGTGATGCCGACATAACAAAGCCGGCGCTCCTCCTCAAGCGAGGCCGGGTCATCCAGGGAGCGATAGCTGGGAAAAAGACCCTGCTCAAGACCCACCAAGCACACCACAGGGAACTCGAGCCCTTTGCTGCTGTGCAGCGTCATCAAGGTGACGCGATCGGCAGCGGTGTCCTTGTTGTCGGCATCGCTGGACAAGGCCGCCGTGGCCAGGAATCCCTCCAGGTCGCCCTCATCGTTTTCCTCCTGGTATTGCAGAGCGGCATTCACCAGTTCCTGCAAGTTGCGGCGGCGCTCATCAGCCTCATCGGTGCCATCAGCTATCAACTCGCTGACGTAGCCGCTTTTCTCCATCACCTGCTGAATCAGTTCTGACGGCGCCACATCACGGCTGCGGCCCTTCAGATCATTGACCAGTTCACAGAACTGAAGAAGGCCCTTGGACGAACGGCCGCCAAGGGAGCGCACCGCTTCGGGATCACTCACCACATCCCAGAGCGGGATACCCAGTTGATTGGCAGCATCGGTGAGGCGCTGAATCGTGGTCTTGCCGATGCCACGTTTCGGCACGTTGATCACCCGCAGCAAGCTGACGGTGTCGGCCGGATTCACCAGCAGCCGCAGATAGGCCAGTAGATCCTTGATTTCGCGCCGGTCGTAGAAGCGCAGTCCCCCCACCACGATGTAGGGGATGCCCCAACGCACCAGCGATTCCTCGATCGAACGGGACTGCGCATTAGTGCGGTAGAGCACCGCCATGTCTCCCCAACTCAGCTCTGGGTTGGCGGCTTCCATGGTGCGCAGGCGATGTACTACGGCTTCCGCCTCAGCAATCTCATCATCACAACGAGTCAGCGTGATCAGCTCACCCTCCCCACGGGTGGGACGAAGCACCTTGTCGATCCGTTCGCTGTTGTTGGCAATTAGGGCATTCGCTGCCTCGAGGATCGTGGCAGTGGAGCGATAGTTCTCCTCCAGCTTCACCATCGTTTGGGTGCTGTCATCCGGCGCCTGATCACCGAAGTCGTCCTGAAACCCCATCAGGATCGTGAAGTCAGCCGCACGGAAGCTGTAAATGCTCTGGTCGGCGTCACCGACCACGAAGACAGAACGACCGGACCAGTCCTCAACATCCTGAGGCTCCTTGCCATCGGTGACCAACAGCTTGATCAGGTCGTACTGGGTGCGGTTGGTGTCCTGGTATTCATCCACGAGTACGTGGCGAAAGCGACGATGCCAGTAACTGCGCACCTGCTCGTTCTGCTGGAGCAACTGAACTGGCAGCAACAACAGATCGTCGAAATCAAGAGCGTTGTTAGCCGCCAAGGCTTTGCGGTAACGCCGATAAACATCGGCCGTGAGCTTGCCCCGCTGGCCTTCGGCATTCGCCTCGAGCTGATCCGGCAGCCAACCCTGGTTCTTGGCATTGCTGATGGCCCAGCGGGTCTTTTTCGGCTCGAACCGCTTGGGATCCAACTGCAGTTCCTGGGTGACGATCTCCTTGACCAGGCTCTGGGCATCAGCTTCGTCGTAGATCGAAAACTGCTTAGTCCAGGTCAGTCCCTCCGCATCCTTGAACTTGTCGATGTCGTAGCGGAGCATCCGCGCAAACAGGGCATGAAAAGTGCCAATCCACAACTCCTTGGTCACCTCCCGGTAGATGCGTGAACGCAACTGGCGCTGCTCCACCGGTGGAAGGGTGCTCCAGGGCTGGCCGTACTGGCTTTGGGCCAAACGCTGCGCCAGGAGCAGCTCAAGCCGCTCCTTCATCTCGCGGGCGGCTTTGTTGGTAAAAGTCACCGCCAGGATTTGAGCCGGGTCGGCACCGTGTTCACCGATCAGGTGAGCGATCCGATGGGTGAGAGCGCGCGTTTTGCCACTGCCAGCGCCTGCCACCACCAGCAGGGGTCCCTCGTGATGGTCCACCGCCCGTCGTTGGGCGTCGTTGAGGCCGGCCAAAAAGCTCATGGGTGGAGATTAGTGGTGCTTAGATGCCACCAACGCAGCTGCGGATGACTGGCGAGTTCTCGATGCCATCCCCCAAAGGGCCACAGCGCGCGCTTCTCATTCCGGCTCCACCGAAATGTGCCAGCCAGACCCTCGCCGCCCTGCTGAGCGACCACCTTGATGCACCGGTTGTACGCCACAAAACCACCAAGGGGTTCGGACACCTGCTCTTGGATGTTCCAGAGCTTGGACGCCGCGAACGTTGGCTGCACAGGATCCGGTTCCAGCAACAGCACAAACGCCTCTTGGTTTACGGGCATTACCCGGCGTCCCACCACAACCTCAAGCAGTTGAAGCAGCGCTACAGCACAGCGGCTGTGGTGATGCCAGTGCGCCCACTAGGCGCTTTGCTGTGCTCCCTCATTCACCACACCCGCCGCAAGAACTACGGCCCCCTTGATCTTCGCTGCCCAGGACTTACAGATGGCATCCCAGACCTCCATCAGCGGTCAGAAAGCGACCTATTCCACCTCTTGGGGATCCTCTATCTCCCACAAATTCATCTGCTAATTCGCAGCTGGATCGAGGCAGCAAAGGCAAACAACCTCCCCCTATTTTTTGTTCCTTTCGAAAGCATCACAGGAGCACAAACCGAGCTCCTGGCCAAGATCAATTCACTCTTGCCCGAGGACTACCAAAACGCTGCAAGGCCCCACGCAAAAAACAACGCGGTCAAGGTCAATCTGTCAGTAACCCGCAAGATCAAAACTAGTGACATCGCATCCGACCAACGCGAATCAGTTAACGCGATAGCAACGAAGCTGCTCGGCTGCGACGACAGCCTGGGGGACCTCCTGGCATATCTGCTCTCCGACCTTCACTCATCTAACAAAAAGTGCGTCGCCCCTATGACCTGGCACTTCAACAAGCAGCAGTAAAATAACTTAGATAAACCATCACTTTTGCCTTTCTCTCGCACCCAGAAACGCATTCGCAGAGAGCTTCGAGTACAGCGCGCCCTCCTGAGCCTGGCCATCGAGCGCAAAACATTAGAGATCAGACGCGACAATCTTGATCGCGTCGTGTTTTACCCAGAACACAACATTGCTTTCAACAGAATCGCCAAAAGCGGCAACTCATCCGTCATTCTTTACCTCGATGAAGCCATAAGGGGACCAAGCAGCCATCAAGATGACTACAAGCAAGCCAAGCGAAGTGCCATGAACTCAGGTAAAAGCTTGGTTGAAATATCCAGGAACAAACAAGACCGAGCAAGCCTGAAAAAGGCTTCATTTTTTACGGTCGTTCGCAATCCCTGGACTAGGACGCTTTCGGCATTTCTCGACAAAATTGCCAACGGTCCTCAAGACAAATACGGGTTTATCCCAGGGTTTGCAGACAACAGCAAAAACGGATTCGAGGCGTTTATCACCTTCCTGGACAGCGGCGGGTTGCATGCCAACCACCACTGGAAACCACAAAACGATGCCCTGCTCCTGCCCGCATCCCAGTTCAAAAGCATTTGCAGGCTTGAACATCTCTCAGATGAGCTTCCCGATGCCCTGAAAGAGACAGGATTAACGCTGCCCAGCTCCGAGCAGCTGCAACAGCCGCACCGCATTGAGAGCAACCAGCACAGCAAACTCACTCAAGCTTCCAACAAGCTGCAGCGTTACTACAGCCCTGCAACCACCCAGGCTGTGGCCAAGCTTTATGCCACCGACTTCAAGCTTGGGAGCTACAGCCTGGACCCCCGCAGCATCGGCTTGAATCTGCTGAGCAGCTAATAGAAGGCGGGTAGGCTCGGCGATTCAGAGAACGCACAAGACCGTGGCGCAGCAGATCCAACTGGGCAAGATCACCTTCGCGAACGATCGCCCCTTTGCACTCCTTGGTGGCGTCAACGTTCTCGAGGATCTGGATTTCGCCCTCCGCTGCTCAAAGCACTACAAGGATGTCTGCGAGCGACTGAACATCCCCCTCGTCTTCAAGGCCTCCTATGACAAGGCCAATCGCTCGTCAATTCACTCCTTCCGGGGCCCCGGCCTGAAGCAGGGACTGGAGATCCTTCAAGCGGTCAAAGACACCCATGGCATCCCGGTGATCACGGATGTCCACAGCCCGGAGGAGGCGACTGCCGCCGCCAAGGTGGCCGACATCATTCAACTGCCTGCCTTCCTGGCCCGTCAGACCGATCTGGTTCAAGCCATGGCTGAAACAGGGGCTGTGATCAACATCAAGAAGCCGCAGTTCCTCAGCCCGGAACAGATGCGCAACATCGTGGACAAATTCCGCGAATGCGGAAACGAACAGCTGCTGCTTTGCGAGCGAGGAACCAACTTTGGTTACGACAACCTCGTCGTCGACATGCTTGGTTTCGGCGTGATGAAACGCACCTGCGATGACCTTCCCTTGATCTTCGATGTGACCCATGCTCTGCAGTGCAGAGACCCTGGTGGTGCTGCCTCAGGCGGCCGTCGCACGCAAGTGGTTGACCTGGCCCGCTCAGGCATGGCTGTTGGTCTGGCTGGTTTGTTCTTGGAAGCCCACCCAGACCCAGCCAAAGCACGATGCGATGGCCCCAGCGCCTTACCACTCGATCAGCTGGAGCCATTTCTGGCGCAGGTCAAAGCCATCGACGATCTGGTGAAGGGAATGCCACCTCTGCAGATCAACTGATGCATTGTTTACCGGCAGATCCCCTTGGCCTCTGACGCAACCTTTCTTCTCGGCGTTGGCGCCCAAAAAGCAGGAACCTCTTGGCTGCACGATCAACTGAACCGCCGGAAGGATGCTGATTTCGGCTTTCTGAAGGAATACCACATGTTTGATGCTCTGGAGCTGGAACACTTCTCCTCCTTCAGGCCCAAGAACCCCACACCGCTGAAGTGGCGCACCTGGCGGCGGGCACGGTTCATGGAACGACCCGAGCGCTACTTCGACTACTTCGCATCACGGCTCAAGCCATCCCATATCCGACTCACGGGAGACATCACCCCGTCCTATGCAGGGTTAAGCGCGCAAAGCTTTCAACGCATCAAGAACGCCTTCACAGAACGTGGCGTGCAAATGCGAGCAGTGTTCATCATGCGTGACCCGGTGGAACGGTTCCTGTCACAGCAACGCATGCAATTGCGTAAGCGTGGCCGGCTCAAGCCGGAGCATGAAATCGAATATCTGAGCAAGGCCAGCCTCAAGCTGCTCAAACGTGAGTCTCCCCGGAGCGATTACCCCGCGACCCTCGATGCACTCCAGAAGGGTCTTGCAGCCTCCGACGTGTTCATCAGCCTCTACGAAACCTTATTCACCGCAGCAGATCACTGTGCCTTGTGCCGGTGTCTGGGCATCCCAGAGCAGATCCCCGAACTGAGCCACCGGGTGAATGCCAGTCAGGCCACCACAGCGGTTCCAGCGGAGGTCCTGCAACGCTTGGGCCTGCACTTCTCTCCTTTGGTAACAGCGGTGCAAGAACGCTGTCCGCAGCTTCAGGTGGAGCAGCACTGGGCCACCGCGATGACCTGGAGAGACGCCTAAGGCGACCCACCACAAAGCAGCCCGTCAAAGCAAACCGTTGGAATACACCAGGCGGCGGTTCATTCGAGCCACATTGGGCAAGAGCAAGCCGAGGTCCGCAGCCGTTGGTGCCGGCGCCCCCAACCAGGCGCCGTCATAGGCAATTGTTCGACTGCGCTCCGCATCAAAACGCACCCGATTGCCCGCAAGGATGTGGCTGCTGCTGTTCTGACCAGGAGCCAGCATCGCCTCCTGAAAATCGATGGACAGCCAGGCGCACAGCAACTCCAAACTGCGCTGGGGTTGCAGCGCAAATTCCTCATACCCCAGATGAAACACCGGGTAAGGAGACTGCCAAAAAGACCGTTCGAACTTGGCATTGACACGCCACCAGCGCGCAAGCTGACGCATGGCAGGCCAGCGCAAGCCTGACTTGCGGGCGGCCCTGGCGCGGGAATGCACCCAGGAACGCACATCGCGCACAAGATGGATAATCCGGATATCAAACATCGCCTCAGACAGACGCGTCATCTCCAGATCGTCCTGGTAGGAATCCACATGCCACACGGCCCCACCGTCGTGGGGGGAACCCTTCAGCAACCGCTTCACTTTCTCCTGCATCGGCATGTGGTCATGCAGGAGAAGCCAATCAAGCTGAGGGCCCCAGATGGGACACTCCGCCGCTATCGCGCCACAGGTGCAACGTCGCTCAAACCGATGGGGACCGCGCAATTGACTGGGCCCGCGATGCTCGTCCCCCGACTTTGGCGTCTCCAAAATTCGCGCCGCTTCACCCAGGCCGATGATCTGCGGATGCGCCCCAAGGGCCAAATCCAGCATGGTTGTGCCGCTGTGGCCGAGACCACGGATGAGCAGCAACTTCAAGCGCTTGCTGGTCATCGTCTGTGGTCCACCAGATCGTTGAGGAGCATTGTGATCTGATCCACGTGGTGCGCCACGGTGAATCGTGCCTGGGCCCGACGTTGACCGGCAGCCCCCCAAGCGCCGGCAAGATCCGGACGATCGGCCAGCAAGGCCATGGCCTCCGCCATCCCCCGACGGTCGCCTTCCTCTACCAGCCTTCCGGTCTGTTGATCCACAACCACGTCAGGAATCCCGCCATGACGGGTGGCCACAACGGGCAGACCACACAGTTGCGCTTCCATCACCGAGACCGGGCATCCCTCCTCATCACCATCTTCCGCTGTACGGGAATGCTGTACAAACACCCGTGCACGCCTCATCTCCTGCACCACCGCATCGGGCGAAAGAACACCTGGGAACTGAACAAGATGCTCGAGTCCCAGCTGGCGAGCCCGTTCCTGCACGACAGAAAGGAGAGGTCCATCACCAGCCATGACCAGGCTGCAGGCATCAGCCTGATCCGTCAGGCCTCGCAAGAGAGCGAAGGCTTCCAGGGTGTCCAGCGGACCTTTTTTGGCCACAAAGCGTCCCACCGCCAGAAACCGCGGAGGCATGGAAGCGGGAGTGGCCCCCTGAAACCGCTGCTCATCGGCGCCGGATGGACTAATCACAAGCTGTGCCGGCTGGGCGCCTAGGGAGATCAATCGACTCCGCATCGTTTGGTTCTTGACGATCACAGCCGAGGTGAGCTGAAACAAACGTCGATAGCGCTGCTCGAGGCGCTTCAGGTAGCGCTCCGCTGAGGCATCGGCGCCGCGAAAGTGAACCGCCAGGGGGACTCCTGTGCGAGCCAGCTCCATCACCCGTACGGCATGAAAACCGAACTCCACCATCACCACATCCGGCCGGTGGCGTTTCACCAAAAGCATGGCCAAGATTGAAGTGGGCAGCGTGGCCAGGCGAAGCCAGCCCAAGCGGGTGCAGACCTTGCTGGTGAGCACCGCCAGGCCATAGAGCGCTTTGAGGGGTTCGCGCCAAGGCATCTCATCCCCGAAACAGGCCTCCACCGCAAATGGCAAGCGGGCCAGATTGGCGCGGACGAAGGTTTCCGTCCGCGCCCGCCGGGTCGGCGCCAACACCAGAACACGAGCGGTCATGACAGCGCCAGGATCGACCGCCAAAGCGGTTCCAACTGGGGCCAATCCAACCCAGCAATTCGTGCCTTGGCCGCTGCACCCATCCGCCGGCAACGCTCTGGATCGGAGGCCAGCGCTTGCATGGCTTCCGCCAGAGCGGCCGGATCATCACTTGGAACCACTAAACCGCTCACCCCGGGCTCAACCACCTCCAGGGGGCCAGGGGAAGCGTCCGTAACGATCACCGCCAAACCGGCAGCCATGGCCTCTAAGAGAGCATTGGGCATGCCTTCGAAACGGGAGGGCAGCACGAACACGGCAGCTTCCGCCAAGAACTGGTCCGGATTCGAGCGAAAGCCCAGGCAGCGCAGCCGACTGGAGACCCCCAGATCATCGGCCTGTTGTTGCAACGCCTCGCGCTCGGGCCCATCACCCACCAAAAAAACTTGCCATTCCGCTGCGGATCCGCTCAGCCTCGGCAGAGCAGCGATCAAGACATCCAGTCCCTTCTGGGGCACCAACCTGGCAACACTGATGAAGCCAGAGGCCCGCGATTGATCTCCACGAGCCCCAGCCTTGGGGGCACCTGGCAGCGGATTGGGCAGAAGGGCCAACCGCTCCCAGGACCCCATAGATTCCAAAGCAGAGAGAACCCCGGCTGTGTTGGCGGTCACCACATCGGCCCGGCGATAGGCAAGGGGCCGCAGGCGCTGCCACACCTCCGGCAGCAGCTGAAGCGAGGGGTCGTTGCGCTCCGACACAACGAGGTGGATCGGCAAGTCCCAAGCAGCACAACAACAGGTGATGTTGGTCCGGGTCAGCAGAGCCAGAACCCGATGGGGGCGCTGACGGCGGAACTCCCGACGCAGCTGGCGCAGACGCAAGCAAGCCGTCGCCTCGGTGCCGACACGAAACAGCTGCATGGCAAGGCCCCGAGCACCTGGATCAACACGGGCTTGAAACCAGCCGGCAAACCAGCGCAGCTGCAGCTGAAAGAACAAGCGAATCAGCTTGTCGAGCTGCGCCAAGCTGAAACGCCCTCCGCGGGCCCACCAGGAGCGATTGGTCGGGGCCCCCAGTTCAAGCAATGGGATCCCGTCGGGGAGGGTATGGGCCACGGGATGGCCTGGGATGAGCGTGACCAGCTTCACCTTCAAACCCTGAACGGCGAAATGACGGGCGGCAATCAAGGCCACTTTCTGAGCGCCCCCCGCTCCCAGATGCGGCAACACAAGCCACAGATCATCACGGCCTGAAGCCGACACCGCTTCAGTCATCACCCAACAGCTGCGACACGCCGCGCATGAAACAACGGCGCAGGCGTTCCTCGGAAAAGCGTTGCCTCACCTCCCGGGCCGCATCCCCCAAGCGCCGGCGTTGGTCTGAATCCTCCATCAGCTCCGACACCAGCTCAGCCCAGGTCTCCGGGTTGGCATCGTTCGCCAACAAACGACCATCGACGCCATCGCGGATCAACTCGGCTGGGCCCTGGGGGCAGTCGGAGGAGACGCAACAACAGCCGCTGGCCATGGCTTCGAGCAGCACGTTGGGAAAACCCTCGTAGCGAGAGGGGAGCAGGAACATGTCGGCCCGCTCGTACCAATCCTGCACATTGCCCACCCGCCCGGGAAAGTGCAAGCGATGGAATGCCTGCGGCAGCAATCGGCGCAACTGGGCCTGTTGATCCACACCGTGATAGAGCCCCTGATCGAGGCCAAGGATCACCAGATGCACGGCGGGATGCCGCTGCACCAACAGGGCAAACATGGCGACCAAGCGGTCAAAGCCCTTTTGATGGGATTTGGTTCCCACGGCCAGGAGCACCTGCTTGTCAGCTCCTACATTCCGGCGGGCCAGCCAAGCGATGGGGTCGGGGTCAGGCGCAAACCTGGGCAAAGGCCAAGCCACGGGGTTGGGCAGACAGAGTTGGGGTCGCGCCTTCAAGTGCTGGGCCAGCCAGCGACCCGTGGCTTCGGTTTGCACAAGATGCAGCTGGGCCCATGGGTAGGTGAGCCGCCGCAGCAACCGCCAGGGCCAACCAGGCCGTTTCAAGGGGGGGAAGTTCCGCTCCGAAACGATGCACGGACAGGCCATGCTCCGCACCGCCAGCAACAGCTTGATCGCCGGCAGGGTGGTCATGCCCAGGATCAGATCGGGTTGATGACGCCGCAACCATGCGCGCAACCGCAGCACGCGAAGGGGGAAACCCAGCGGCCCGAACCATCGCAGCCAGATCGGATCTCCGGGCTCGAGAGCCCGCTGAACCCCCGCCGGGACGGGATAGAAATCGCGGGACGCACCGTGGCGGGTCAGCACCGTGGCCTGCCAGCCCGCCTCGGCAAGCCAACGGGCAAGCAAAAGGGTGACGCGCTCGGCGCCACCGGTCTTGAGGGAATCGATGTAGAGCACGACCCTTCGGGTCATGGCATGCTCGACGTCGCAGCGTGATGGTCGAGAAAGCCCTCGAAGCAGGGCAAAACTCCCGGCAACCGCTTGGCCCGCCAGGCCTCGCTGACGATCTTGGCGCGGAACAGCAACAGCATCAGATCTTCGGTGGCCATGCGCCTCCCGTCCACGTCAACGAGGGCGGGATCGATCTGCGTGACACGCTCCATCACCTCTACGGCGAAGGCACGATGGTCTTCCTGCACCTCGCGATCGTCATGCTCCGGTCGATGGGCATGATCATGAACAACCTGCAAAGCCTGCCTCGCCTCCCAGTAGAGCGCGGCATCCGCTGAAGCCCAGGCCTCAATAACGTTGATTACCAGCACCCGCATCAGATTCCGCGTGAGCCGGTAGGAGGTGTCGGTTTCGATCATGGTGAGATCGAGGGATGCACAGAACTGCAGCGCACGTTGGCCAAGGCGAGCAGCCCCAGGCCGATCCGCCAGGGTGAGGTAAAGCCGCAGCGAGGTGGCATAACAAGAGATCAGAAGCTTGGCGCGGTTGAAGCGATTCCCCTGGCGACACAGGCATGTGTTGGGATCGTCTTCCAGCCCTGTTGCCACTGCATCCAGCGGTGCAAGCGAAGCACGCATCAGCTCGGGGTCGTTGGCTTCAGCAGCGCGGTAAGCACACACAACCCTGCAGTAGGCGCAATAGCTGAGGGGCAAGCGGGTGCTGGAACCCAGGATCTCAAACAAGGCGATTTGCTCCTCCAGCGCCTTGGGCCTGGCGCCACGGCGGAACAACAGATGGTGAAGATGATCGGTGCGGCCGAGCTCCAACCAGGACTGCTCCAGCAGGGCCAAGGCCTCGGCATACAGCCCTTTCTGGATGAGGCGGGGAATCTGGGCATCCAGCACCTGCGGCTCAATCGGATGATGCCCATCAATCCAGCCCAACAGCTGACGTCCGGCTTCACTGCGCCCACACCGATTGCGCAACCGCACCGAGCGAAATAGGGCCGGCATCAACAGCCGCTGCAACGGCCAGGTTCGGGCTTGGGCCCGCAGCAAAGACCGACCCCTTGAGGCCGCATCCAACAATCCTTCCCGCTGCAGGTCCGCCAGCATCTTGCGGGTGCGGCTCTCGTAGGTGTGTTCAGCAGCCAGCGCCAAACGCTGCTCTAGAGGTGGGCCATCACCCGCCAATGACGTCGCGATGGCGGCATCGAACGCCTCCGAATCCGGAGGGCAAAGCAACGCTCCGGAGGCATAGGGGCGCAACGCCGGAATTCGGGTAGCCACCACGGATCGGCCCGCCGCCAGGTATTCGAAGAATTTCATCGGGAACATGTGCTGCGTGTAGGTGTTCTCCTGCAAGGGCAGCAGAGCCACATCGGCGTGGGCGAGCCATGCCGGTAAATCGGCATAGGGCTGCAAACCCATGACATGCACATTCGGCAAGGACTGAAGGGCCGTAATGCTCGTATCCGGATCGGCCTCGCCAACAGGGCCCAGCAGAACGAATGACCACTCCGAACGTTGACGGGCCAAGGCCGTCAGCATGGGCAAATCAAGTTTGTAGGAATCGATCGCGCCGACAAACATCAGGCGAGGCTTCGAGATGTTGGCCAGAGGCTCTGGGACGGGGGGAACATCCAGAGCGGCAGCGAAATGGGCCTGATCGGCAACGTTGCCGTAGTTGTACGTGCAGGCGTTCAGTCGCATCAAGGACGCCTGAAGATCAGGAGATGTGGTGAACACCACATTCACCGTGCGGCACAGCTGGCGCTCGCTGTCAGCAATTAAGGTGGCGGGCATGCCTGGCTGGGCATGAATGCGATCAACACAGTGGTAGACGGCAGCGGAGAACATCGAGGACGCCGAGGTTGCAGCACGGCGTTTGAGGTTGAGATAACGACTGGTGAGCGGGTTGTACGTCCACAACAGTGGCGAACGAAAACGCAGACGTCGGAGAACCCAGGGCAGAGCGCCGCTGAACAGCACCCGGTTAATCCGCATCAACACCCCGCGTGTCCCACCGGGTATCACCATCGGTGACCAGATCCACAAGCCCGGCTCAACCTGGCGCGGCGGGCTGAACATCCGCCTGAGACGCTTGACGATCCTCTGCCGGTCCTGCCGATCAGCAGCACGTGGGGGACGCAACCCCAGAGACTCGATATAGAGCACACGGTGGCCAGCCCGGTGCAGGGAAAGCGCGGTGTGTTGCTTGTTCGTCCACAGGCGGTGATCCCAATCCGCCGTTGCCAAGACAACGAAATCAGCCATCTGTGATCAAGTTGATTCCAATCGATTCATCTCACGGAAACTATCTGAAATTTTGACGAGATCTTCAAAACTTCCGGAGGCTTTGATCCGACCACCACTGACTTCAAAAACCTGATCACACTTGCGAACAGTCGACAATCGATGCGCAATCACAATCGTGGTACATCGACGCCCAACGATATCTAGAGCCTGCATCACCTCATACTCGGTCTTGTTATCCAAAGCGCTCGTCGCCTCATCCAAAATCAAAACACTTGCCTTTCTGTAAAAAGCACGAGCCAAAGAAAGCCTCTGCCTCTGCCCCCCCGACAACTTCACACCATTCTCGCCAATCATCGTGTAAAGCCCATAGGGCATTTGGCTCACAACATCATCAAATTGAGCTGCTGCCAGCGCATTCCAAACCTCATCATCGTCAATGTCATCACCAGACTGACCGAAGGCGATGTTCTCGCGAACACTGGTATCCAACAAACGGATGTCTTGTGGGACCAAGGCACAATTGGCCTGCCAGGCGGGCATTTCCTCCGCAGTAAGAGGAATCCCGTCGAGGCAGAGCTCACCTGAACTTGGTGTGTAGAGGCCAAGAATGATGTGGGCCAAGGTTGTTTTGCCACTGCCCGTGCGGCCCACCAGCGCAATGCGCGAACCAACAGGAATCGAAAGATTGATCCCCTCAAGAACAGGCTGATCACGGCCGGTGTAGGTGAAACCAACGTTGTCCAGCTGAATCAGGCGACGGGGGGAAACCCCACTGGGAGAGGGAACACCTGGGCTTTGCAAGGTGAGACGTTCCGGCTTCAGCTGAAGCAGATCGAGAGCATCCTTGATTTCCGGCAAGCCACCACGCAACTTGTTCACGCTGCGGAACATGGACTGAAGCGGACCGGAAATCCGCAGCAGCGTCACAAGAATCACTGAAATCAACGGCAAACTCTCGCGAACACTCTCCATATCCCCTGCCATCAGGGAAGGACCCAAACCAATGGCGAAGAGAACGGTGACAGCAACGGGTTCGATCACATAACGCGGAACATCAGGAAGCAGCCGTGTCAGACGGTCGTACCGCTTGGCGATCACCCCATCACGGGAAAAACGAGATGTGAAATATTGATCTGCCGAATAAAGCTGGACATCCCGCATCGAGCGAAGGGATTCCATCAGAATCATGTTGATTCGCCTGGTGTAGCGAACCCGCTGCTTTGTCCCCAAACGCAAATAAGGGGTTATCAAACGTGACGACACCACATAGGCCATCAACATTAAGGCAAACATCAACAAGGCCTTCCAGCCGAGAATGATGTTTACGCCTACAAGGAGAACAACAACAGACAACAAATTGCCAGCAATAGTGATTAGAGGACTAATCACTGCCGTCGAGATGCGATTCAAAACTCGGTTAAAACTTTCCGAGAGATTTGCTGTTCGATTTTGCGTAAAAAATGCATAGCGTTGCCGCATCAAGTTGGCATACACCCTGTTAACCAAATCGTTCCAGATTTCTGCGCTGAGCATGCTCTGCATCAGCGAAACACCAAAACGAATGATGGAGGTGAACCAAAATGCTGCGATCAGCAGACCAATCAGCCAACCTGCCTGATCCAGCAACGATCCACCAAACACGCGAATCCCCGGGATCTGATCCTGCAACTTCACGCCCGCAAGCAAACCAACCATGCGAGCCATCAGGCCCACCAACAACATGTCAAGCAAGCCTTGAAGGAAGGAGGCCACAAGAACCACCCCCATCAGCCGCAGACGCCGCCGCGGCAAATGTTTCAGGAGAACCGAAAGATCACTGAGGGTTCTGCTCTGCATCAACATGTTCGATCGTGCAGAACTTTGGTCCGACTCAAGTTCTTACAACTCATGCCAAGAACCTAAGTCGTGATTATGGGAGATGGATTTATCCCTTCGGCCAGCCGGGCAACCGATTGACCACTCGCTGAAGCCGTGAGAGCAGCTGCTGCAGCTGCAACCGCCACGTGGGGGCACTACTCAGATCTGGCCCGGATGCAGCTTGCAGGGCATCCAGAAGAGTGAAGGCGTCTCGCCAGCGCTTAAGCAGCTCAGCTTCTGAACATTCCTGCAGCAAAGCCTCCAAACGGTCGACTGAAGGGCGCCAGCTCTGGGGAGCAGCAACAGCGCCCTTGATCCGCTCGAGATCGAAACTCAGACGTCCACAACCGACCTGATGCACGGTGTGACTGGGGTCGCCGTAGTCGGCCAGGGCATGATTCAGGCTGCTGAACACAACGCAGCCGCAAGCCAGCGCTTCCAGCGGCGGCAACCCGAAACCCTCGGTCACGCCGCGGCCGCGCCAGTACTCCGCTGAGTCGTAGAGGTACACCGTGGAGCGATTGAACAGTTCGACCAAGTCATCCACCCAGCCGGCCTGCACCTCCACCACAAGACCGGCCTGCCGCAACGCCGGCACCAACTGATTCAGCACATAGGGGCTGCTCTTGCGAGCTTGCACCAGCACATCGATGGTTCGACCTTGGCGTGCCGAACGGTCGCCACGGTCAAGCCAAGCCTGGCCCAGGGCATTCGGAACCAAGAACAAGGGATTGCGGGGAGCCTTGTCACCCCAATAGCCCAGGGTGTTGCGGCTGACGGCCAATACGGGAACTCCAGGCGGCAAGCCAAAGCCGTATTGGCTGCTGTGGGCGTGGTACACAACTCGACGGCCGTTCAGCCGACGGATCAAACCAGGAACGTCAAAGCCCCAGCTGACCACCCAGACAACTTGAGCATCAGGGGGCTCATTGCGAAGACAATCATCCAGGTGCGGATGATCGGGTGAACGCTCGCGATAAGTGACCAATTCGGTCGGGCACAGATTCGCCACCAGTCGGGCGGTCTGCTGTTCGACGCTGAGCCCACCACAACGAAAGCGGCGACTGGTCCCGGGGACCAGAAAACGAATCAGTTCGGTGGGCACCAGCGAACACTCAAGCGGCGGCGGCCTCGGTGCTGCCAGTCCGCTGACGCCGAGTCAGGAAACCGAACAGAACCTTGCCAATCGCGGCAACGAGATTGCCCTCAAGCTCCTTGAACATGTTCATGTTCAGGTGGAAGGCATGGTTGGCTTCCTCAACAATGCGATCAGCCGTGGCCTGATCGATCGGGAGATTATCCATGGCTGACCGGTACTGGGTCTTGAACGCCTTCTCGTCGGCAATGTCATCAAAGACATAGAAACGAAGACCATCGTCTCCATCCATATTCATCGCCTTCTGAGCGATGTTCTTGAGGATCTGACCACCGGAGAGATCACCGAGGTAACGGGTGTAGTGGTGACCCACCAAGAGCTCAGGCGACTCCTTCGCAACAGAATGAATTCGTTCGACATAAGCCACTGCCGACGGAGACGGCTGAATCTGCTCTTTCCAACCCTCACCGAAGTAGTAGGTGAGGTCCTGCTCGAGAGATTCACGACGATTGAGCTCTTTCTTGCCAATCGGTCCAACAACAGGATGATCGCCCAACTTGTCGATCTCCTCTTCCATCGCCTCATAGACAAAGTAGAGGTCTGCAACAAGCTTGCGATAGCTCGATTTGTCGACGACGCCTTTTAAGAAGCAACTCACAAAGCCGGTGTTTTCGGCCATGGTGTGAGACTTTTTCGTGCCTTCACGGATCTGGGCAGCCAGTGCAACGGACATGAATGCTTTTGATTGGACCGATAGAAGGACCCTATAAGCAGTCCACGGAAGGGTGGCCTTGAGCGTTGCGAAGGGTTACGCCGCTGTATCAGATACAGCATGTCCGTCGAACAGTTCAAACAACTGACGACAGATCTGCTGAAGCTGCTTCACCTGCTGCTGCTGGGGCAAATGGCGGCCTTCCGGCAGCCACTCACCGACCGTGGCCAGGCGCCAGCGTTCGCCGTCGTAGGTCATGCCCCGCATCAACACCCCCAGCAGACGCAGCTGTTCATCATCTCTCTCTTCGCTGATGCGCAATTGCATCAGCAAACTGCGGCATTCCAGCCGTGGACTCCAACCAGGAAAGTGGAATGAAAGATCCAACGATTCTTCCTCACTCCACTGCCGAGTCTGCGGGTCATCCCGCCAGGGGCTGAGGTTGGCCTGTGCAGCAGGAAACTGTTGACGCACCAGCGTGATCGTGGAGGCCAGTGCTCGCATCCGGGCCACGCTGTGTACAGACTCACCCGCGTTCACTGGACCCTCCAACTTCCGCACAGTGTGCAGGGAGATGCAAGAGGTCGCCGTTACGGTTGCCCGAGGTTTAAGAAACCATGACGCAACCGCTGCACATTGCCCTTCTTGGCGCGATGCCGGAGGAGATCGGCTCCGATCTCAGCCACCTCAAGGACCTGAGCTGCAGCGAACATGGAGATCTCAAAATCCATCGGGGATCCTGGGGTGACAACGTGCGCCTCAGCCTGGCCTGGAGCGGCTGGGGCAAGGTGAGCGCTGCGCGGGCCGCCACACGTCTGCTCGCCAGCGATCCCAGCATCGATCTGCTGTTGTTCACCGGTGTCGCCGGCGCTGCGGATCCAGCCCTGCGTCAATGGGATGTGGTGTTGGCCGATGCCGTGGTGCAGCACGACATGGATGCCCGACCCCTGTTCCCACGGTTCACGCTGCCAGCGCTCAATCAGGACCAGCTCCGACCTCAGCCGACCTGGTTTCACTGGGCCAAGACCGCTCTTCAGGAGGCTCACGGCGCCAGCGAACTGGACGGATTCGCACGTCCACGCAGCGGTCTGATCGCCACGGGGGATCGCTTCATCGGCGATCCCGCGGTGCTGCAAACACTTCGGGACGCCCTTCCCAATCTGCTGGCCGTTGAGATGGAAGGCGCCGCCGTCGCGCAGGTGGCCGAGCAGGAGGGCGTCCCCTGGCTTGTGCTTCGGGTGATTTCCGATGGTGCCGATGAGGCGGCAGCCCAGAGCTTTGAAGACTTCGTCAAACGCTACGAGGAGAAGGCATGGCGGCTGATTGAGGCCCTGCTGCAACGCTGCAATGACACGCCCCAACGATGCGCATGATGCCTCTGCTGAACCGCTTGCTGCGGTACGGCGTCGTGGGGGGCACGGCCGCCGCGTTTCACATTGGCGTGCTTCTGCTGCTGGGCCAGTGGATGACCCTGAGCCTGGCCAACCCCATCGCCTTCCTGGCCGCCTCAGTAGCGGGGTATCTCGGCCACGCCTTACTGACCTTCCGGGAAGAGACCGGTGGTCGCCAGTTCGCCCGTCGCTGGCTGCTGCTGCAGTACGTCGTCAACATCAGCGTCTGCGCTCTGCTGCCGCTGCTCAAGGCCCCGATCTTGGTGCTGGTGTTCACACCCACGGTGCTGAATGCACTGATCTGGAGTCGAGCGGCCCGCTTCAGTGCCAAGTCCCGCCACCAACAAAACGGCCAACCACCGCTGCTACATGCCGACGACCTCGGGTTGGCTGACGGGGTTGATGCAGCGATCATCGATCTCGCCCGAAGAGGACAGATCCAGGGAGCCAGTCTTCTGGTGAATGGTCCAAGTGCAGCTGCCGCTGTCGAAGCCTGGCGCGATCTTGCTGATCCACCACCACTCACGCTTCACCTCTGCCTGACCGAAGGGCATCGCATGCCCAACTCTCCGGATCTGCCAACCGGATTCGGCACCTTGCTGCTGGCCTCGATCCTGCCGTGGCAACGCCAACGCATTGCACCCCAGCTGCGCACGGTTCTGCTGCTACAGATCAGCCGCTACCGCCAACTCACCGGGCTGCAGCGGATCCGACTCGATGGCCACCAGCACATCCATCTCGTGCCCCTGGTGCTGGATACCGTGCTGGATCTGGCCCGTTCCGAATCGATCACCTGGGTGCGCACGACGCGGGAACCCCTGCCGGAAGGCTTGTCCCTGAAACTTTGGTGGCGCAGCCTGCAAACAGGAGGGCTGATCAAGTGGCTGGTACTGCAGCTGCTGAGCGGGCTGGCCATCCCCCGGCTACGCCGGGCCGGGATTCCAACCAACCAGCGCTTCGCCGGTGTGTTGTTCAGTGGATCGATGTTCGGCAATGCGTTGCGTCGCAGCTGGATCACGGCCCACAGCCCCAGCACGATCCCTCGCGAATCAAGGCCCGTTGTGCTCATCCACCCGGCCCGCCTCCATGCCGCATCGGGCATGGATCAGGAGACCTTTCAGCAGTCCGTGGCCTTTTTCAACTCCTCCCACCGCCAAAAAGAGTGGACTTCAGCGCAACAGCTCTGAACCCTGATGCACGGCTCTGACGAAATAGTGCGGCCGCCGTTTGACATCGATGTAGATCCGGCCGATGTATTCGCCCAGCACACCGATGCCAATCAACTGAATCCCCCCGAGGAACAGAACAGCCACGATCAGTGATGCATAGCCCGGCAGATCCACACCAAAGAGCAGGGTGCGCAGAACGATCAGTGCGGCATAGATGAAGCTCAGGAACGAAATCAGAACACCGATCACGCCCCAAACCTTCAACGGCTTCACCGTGAACGAAAAGATGCCGTCCAGGGCATAGCGCCATAGCTTGAGAGAACTCCAGGATGTGGCACCAGCGACGCGAGCCACACGGCTGTAAGCGATCTCCTCGCTGCGATAACCGGTCCAGGGCATCAACCCCTTGGAAAAACGCGTGGCCTCACGCAACTGGGTCACCGCCTCCACCACGGGTGCACTCAGCAGACGGAAATCACCCGCCCCCTCCTGAAGCTGGATCGAATCCACCAGGCGGTTGAACACCCGATAGAACCAGGATGCCGTGGCGACCTTCACCAGCCCTTCGGCATCGCGGTCATCCCGCACGGCAGTAACCACCTCGGAGCCATTGCGCCAGGCCTCCACCATCGCCGGAATCCGTTCCGGAGGGTGCTGAAGATCGGAATCGATCAAAACCGCCGCGGCACAGCGTCCGTTGGAGTAGTCCAGCCCCGCCAGCATCGCCGCCTCCTTGCCGAAGTTACGGGTGAGCTCCAGCAGCGTGACGGCCTGGTCGGCATGCCTCTGCTGCCAGGCTTGGATCACGGCCACCGTGGCATCGGACGATCCGTCGTCAATGAGCAGAAGACGGTCAACATCCGGCAAGGCCATAACCCGCTCGATGAAGGCGCTGATCACGTCGGCTTCGTTGAAGCAGGCCGCCACCACCCACACCTGCTCGCTGGCCATGAATGCGCGGTTTGCACTATCCGGAACGGTAGGGCTACCGGCTCAGTCATAGGCTCGGCCTGCTGACGCCCGACCAACCGCCATGGCCCAGTTCGAGAAGCTCACCGCCCCCAGCCAGGGCACACCGATCCGCTTCGAGAACGGTCAACCCGTGGTGGCCGACAACCCGATCATCCCCTTCATCCGGGGCGATGGCACCGGCGTTGACATCTGGCCCGCTACTCAAAAGGTTTTGGATGCGGCCGTGGCCAAGGCCTATAGCGGCAGCAAGAGCATTGAGTGGTTCAAGGTGTATGCCGGCGATGAAGCCTGCGACCTCTACGGCACCTACCAGTACCTGCCAGAGGACACCCTCGAAGCGATCCGCAGCTACGGCGTGGCCATCAAAGGCCCCCTCACCACACCAGTGGGCGGCGGCATCCGTTCGCTGAATGTGGCCCTGCGCCAGATCTTTGATCTGTATTCCTGCGTGCGTCCCTGCCGCTACTACGAAGGCACCCCAAGTCCCCACAAGCGTCCCCAGGATCTGGACGTGATTGTCTACCGGGAGAACACCGAAGACATTTATATGGGGGTGGAGTGGGAAGCCGATGACGCCGTCGGCCAAGAGCTACGCAAGCACCTCAACGAGGTGGTGATCCCCGCCAACGGCAAGCTTGGAAAGCGCCAAATCCCCGAGGGATCAGGCATCGGCATCAAGCCGGTGAGCAAAAACGGCAGCCAACGCCACATCCGCAAGGCGATTCAGCACGCCCTTCGCCTTGAGGGCAACAAGCGCCACGTGACCCTGGTGCACAAGGGCAACATCATGAAGTTCACGGAAGGGGCCTTCCGCGACTGGGGCTATGAGCTGGCTACCACCGAATTCCGCGATGTGTGCATCACCGAGCGGGAGAGCTGGATCCTCGGCAACCTCGAGAAGGACTCCAACCTGAGCGTGCAGGCCAACGCTCGGATGATCGAACCGGGCTACGACAGCCTCACACCAGAGAAGAAAGCCGACATCGATGCGGAGGTGCAGGCGGTGATCGACGCCATCGGCAGCAGCCACGGTGACGGCAAATGGAAAGAGATGGTGCTGGTGGATGACCGCATCGCCGACAGCATCTTCCAGCAGATCCAGACCCGCCCCCAGGAGTATTCGATCCTCGCCACACTCAACCTCAACGGCGACTACATCTCCGATGCCGCAGCCGCGATGGTGGGAGGCCTGGGCATGGCCCCCGGAGCCAACATCGGCGAGAACGCCGCCATCTTCGAAGCCACCCACGGCACCGCCCCAAAGCATGCCGGCCTCGATCGGATCAACCCTGGTTCTGTGATCCTCAGCGGCGTAATGATGCTGGAATTCCTCGGCTGGCAGGAGGCTGCCGATCTGGTGACCAAGGGCCTCAGTGCCGCCATCGCCGACAAGCAGGTCACCTACGACCTCGCCAGGCTGATGGAACCCCAGGTTGATCCAGTGAGCTGCAGCGGCTTCGCAGAAGCGATCATCCAGCGCTTCTGATCGCCAGAGCAGGCATTCACGCCAGACTCAGGCGATGGCCTCTCCCACCCAGCTTCCCGGTCTACCTCCTGGCGCTGCAGACCCCTGCGTGCACTGCGGCTTCTGCTTGCCCACCTGTGCCAGCTATCGCGTGCTGGCCAGTGAGATGGACTCCCCCCGCGGCCGCATCCATGCACTGCGGGCGATCGAAGCCGGTGAACTGGAAATGGATGCCACGGTGGCGAGCCATTTCGACACCTGCCTGGGCTGCTTCGCCTGCGTCTCCGCTTGCCCTTCGGGGGTGCGCTACGACCAGTTGATCGAGGCCACCCGTCCAAAACTGATCAATGCCGGGCAACGCAGCGCCTGGCAAACCAGCTTCCGCAAGCTGCTGCTGCAGGTGCTGCCCTACCCCAAGCGACTGCGGGCCCTGCTGCAACCCTTACGGGCCTATGCCGGCACACCGCTGCAAACCCTGGCCCGCCGCTCCGGGCTCACCCGTCTGTTCGGGCCGGAGATCGAGGCGATGGAGCAGCTGCTGCCGCCCCTGGTGCCGGAGAGCTTCAGCGACCGGCTGCCCCAGATCAGCCCCGCCAAAGCTGAACGCCGCGGCCGCGTGGCGCTGCTGCTGGGCTGCGTGCAGCGCTGCTTCGATCCCAGCGTGAGCACGGCAACAGTCAAGGTGCTGCAGGCCAACGGCTTCGAGGTGGTGATTCCACAGGAGCAGGGCTGCTGCGGTGCCGTGAGCCATCACCAAGGAGAGCTGGAACTCACCCGCCAACTTGCGGCCGACCTGGTGCGAAGCATGAACGCTATTGAGGGAGATCTGGATGCAGTGCTGGTGGCCGCCTCCGGCTGCGGCCACACAATGAAGGCCTACGGCGAGCTACTGAACGGCGACATCCAATTCCGTGCGCCGGTGCTGGATGTGCAGGAGTTCCTGGCTGACCGCGGCCTCCTGGAGACGTTCCGCACGCAATTGCAACCTCTTCCCGGAATCGTGGCCATGCACGACGCCTGCCACATGATTCACGGCCAGGGCATCCAGGCCCAACCTCGCCAGCTGTTGCGGGCCATCCCCGACATCCAACTCCGGGAGGCGACCGAGGCCGGGGTCTGCTGCGGCAGTGCCGGCATCTACAACCTGGTGCAGTACGAGGAAGCCGCCGAACTGGGCCGGATCAAAGCCGATGACCTCAGCGGTACCGGCGCTGCATTCGTAGCGAGCGCCAACATCGGTTGCACCCTGCAACTGCGGCGGCACCTGGGCGATCGGGCCCGGGTGCAGCACCCAATGGAACTGCTGGCCGCCTCAGCCGGCCTCCATCCGCTGCCAGGCGTCCCGCAAAGTGTCAGCACTGCCGAGATTGCCGGGAAAGGTGAGAATCGGCAGGCCACGGCAGGGCCCCGCTGACGGCCTCACCAGCGACAGCCCAGGCAGCAGCTGACCTTCCAACTGCACCGACTCAAGGGCCAGGCCTCGGGCCAACAACGTCTGGGTGGTGATGCCGCCTTTGCTGATCAGATAACCCAAATCTGGGGTGAGGGCAGCTGCCAGTCGTCCCATCAACTCCGCCAAACCGCAAGACAACTGCCGGCCCTCCCGCTCCGAGGCACAGCGCAGCTCACCGCGGCTGCTGAACAGCACCGGTGTGGCATCAGCCTCGAGCACCGCTCGCAGCTGCTTCAGCCAGACCCGCTCCAGATCCGTCAGCAGCAGATCGGGCGTCGGTCCCTCCAGCACCCGAGCGATGCGATGCACCGGCAGCTCAACCCCTTGGCACCCCGGTTCCGCCAGCAGCTTCTCCAGCTGCTGATCCGCCAAGGGCACATGGGAGCCCACCATCACAAGTCCCGGTTGGGATGTGCCGTCGTCAGCCCGTCTCCGCAGCGCCGCCAAGCCCTTGGGATCGAACGGCGGCGGGCCGGGATCCGCCAGCGCCTTGACCATGCTGGCGGAGGAGCGGAACAGAAACCGTTTCTTCCCCTGGAGGGCGCGCACCGCTGCGGCCAAAGCGTTGAGCTGCTCCTGACGCTCGGCATCCACCACCACCGATGCATTGGCCTGAAGAGAACGGAGGCGATTGATCAACAGCGGCAAGCCCGCACCACAGGAGGCATCGAGCTCCCGGCCAGACATCCGCTGCACCGAAGCCGCGGCAATGGCCCCATCGCTTTTCTCCTCCAGCCAGCAGGCCAGATCACTGCTGCTGAAACCAAACAGCCGGTCCTGGGCAAACGGCGTGGTGTGCACCGGTTCGCCGTGGAGGAGATGCACCCCATTCACGGTGGTGCGACCCCCTTCCAGAAAAGCCGGCACATGAAAAGTGGCATCAAAGGGGCCGAAGGATGCCTGCAGGGCCTCCGGTTCCACCACCCCATGGCCGCGCAGGGTGGAATCGCCACGACTGACCAACAGCACCTGGTCACGCGCCAACCCCTCCCGCTGCAACGCCTGATCCAACGCAGCGGCAATGCTGCGGTTGCGTTCGGCTGCATCCTCTGGCGTCAGCGCCCGCGTGTCCGCCAGCAGAAACAACAACGGCGACGCATGGCGCAGCCCCCGGCGCAGGGTGTCGACATCCCACCGCAACAAGAGCGGACAGCTGTGCACCGTCTGTGAGCCGGTGGGATCGTCGTCAATGACCACAACCTTCATGGCACCATCGTGCCGTGAGCCATTCCCCCTCCAACCGCAGCGATCTGATCAACCTGGTGCGCCAGTGGCATCAGAGCGCCACACCCTGGAGTCCCAGTGGCCTGGGAACTCGCCTGGACTGGGGCCCGCCGCTGCATCCCAGCCACGAGGTGCTCTCCTGTCGCCACCTCAACCGGGTGATCGACCATGCCGTGGACGATCTGACCATCACGGTGGAAGCCGGCCTGCCACTGCAAGACCTGCAGGATCTACTAGCGGAACAGGGGCAATGGCTACCGATTGACTGGCCCCGGGCCGGCGCGCCCGGAACCATTGGCGGACTGGTGGCCCGGGGGCTGGCGGGGGGACTGCGTCAACGCCATCTGGGGGTGCGCGATCAGATCATCGGGATCGGCCTGTTGCGGGCTGATGGCGTCGAAGCCCGGGCCGGTGGACGGGTGGTGAAAAACGTGGCGGGCTACGACCTGATGCGGCTGCTCTGCGGCAGCTGGGGAAGCCTGGCGCTGATCACCGAACTCACCCTGCGGCTGCAGCCGGTGCGCTCTGCCCGAAGCGGTCTGCTCGTGGATGGAGACCTCGCCGCGCAAGACGACTTCCGCAATGCAGTTCTGCGCTCCAGCCTGACCCCGGAACGCTGTGACTGGATCAACAGCGGCGATGGCTCCTGGCGGCTGCGGCTTGTGGTGAGCAGCGTGTCGGACCAGGCGGTGGAAGACCAGCTGCTGCGGCTCGAAACGTTGGCGCTGAACCAGCTGCTCAGTACAGAACGGCAGGCTTGCGCTGATCCCCTGACCACCCCCATCGATGCCAGCCCCTCGGCGCAGCTGCTGCGGCTGGTGCTACCGCCGGCCCAATTGCAGGAGCTGTTGCAGGACGAGGCCATGACGGCCCTGAAGTCGTGGTGCTGGGAGCTGGCCGCCGGAGCCGGCTGTGGTGATGGCTGGTGCGATGCAGCGACACCGGATCACCAGCTGCAAGAACTGCGCCGCAGCGTGAGTCGCCTCGGCGGCGAAATGACGCTGTTAAAACGCACCGCTGGATCGACCCTGCCGGCTTGGGTTGACCGGCCCTCCCGATCGCTGATCGAAGCGGTGAAACGCCAATTCGATCCCAAGCTGCAACTCAGCCGCGGCCGGCTCCCCGGGGTGGATCAGGAGACGCTGTAGCGACAGGCGAGGGTCTGTTGGGCACCGGGCTCCAGCACCAGTTTTCGATCACCGCTGATCAAAGCCTGGCGCGGACCCGTCCAGGGTTCCAGACAGACCATCGGGCGGGGGGGCTCGGTCCAGACGACCGTGAGATCCATCGGATCCTGGTGCTGGAGCTGCAGCTGGGCACCGTTGGTGTCATCGATCAGAGTGACAGCACCGGCTGGACGGCAGAGGAAATCCACCCCATCGGGCAACCGGGTGAGCTGATCAGCCGTGGCGGCATCCGCCATCTCCAGATGATTGAGGCAGCGCTCCGCCAAGCCCGTGAGACGGGTCTGGGCCAGATCACTCACATTGAAGTAGGGATGCAGGCCATAACTGAACGGCATCACTGCAGCGCTGCGGTTGTGGATGGTGGTGCTGATCTCCAACGCACCATTAACCGGCCGCACCTCCATCTCCACCAGGAAAGCGAAGGGGTAAGCCTTGAGCGTTTCATCGGTGCTGGAAAGGCTGAGACGCACCCCGTTCTGGTCATCAAGCAGCTGCAAATTCCAGGGAAGATTCCGGGCAAAGCCATGCTGCTGGAGCGTGTGGTCGACGCCATCGACGGTGAGCAGGTCGCCGGGAAGGTTGCCGCAAATGGGGAACAACACCGGAATGCCACCGCGAATGCTGTTCGCAGGATCGGCATAGCGGTCCTGATCGAAATAAAGCACTTCGCGTTCACCGCAACGCCACTCGCTGACGATTCCTCCCCGCTCGGGGATGATCCGCAGCCGGTCACCGCTGGTGGGGTGCACGTACTCCCAATGGGCATAGGGAGCAGCTTGCTGGGTGAGGGTCATCGGCATCCGCCAGGTTGCGGAAAGTCTGGCCCAATCAAATAGCGGCGTGATCCGGTTTTGTCGGTGCTGTGGCCGACGTCAAGCCCGCAAGCCACTCCAAAAGAGCTGCATTCACCTGATCCGGCACCTCATCATGGGGGCAATGCCCGGCCTCCAACACCACCTCTGTGGTGGCAGCTGGCGCATGGCGCTGGAAAGTGGAGCGGCGACCAGGGGCATTGATCCAGGGATCACGGATGCCCCAGAGCAGCAGCAGCGGCGCCGTGAGTTCCGCGAAAAGCTCATCGAGGGGCTGACCGCGGGGGATATCGAAGACGGTACGGAACACCCCGAAGGCACCGGGATCCAGCGACGGGCGGCGGATCGACTCCACCAGCCAGTCATCGACGTTGGTTTTGTCCACATACACCTGGTTGAGGGTGCGGCGGATCGTGGCCCGACGGCGAAGGTTCTCGAACATCAGCCGCTGTAGCACCGGGCTCTTCAGCAGCGCCGTGCCGATGTTCTGACGGGCGATGGCTCCCCAACCTTGCGGAGGTTTCTGCTCATCACTGAACGGACCAGCGGCATTAAGCAGCACGACCCCCGCACAATCCGATCCCAATGCGGCCCCGGCGGCGAGAGCGGCGAATCCCCCCAAGGAATTACCAGCAATCACCGTCGGACGACCAATCCGCTCACGCACGTAGGCCACCAGCTGATCGCGCCACAGGGCGCCCCCATAGTTCAGCTCTGCCGGCTTGGCACTCCTACCGAATCCCAGCAGATCGATGGCGTGCACGGCATGGGTCTGAGCCAACACGGGAATGTTGTGACGCCAGTGATCTGTGGAGGCCCCGAACCCATGCACCAACAGAAGGGCCGGGCGATCTCCAAAGGCGTCAGGCTGTTGCTGCACCGCATGAACGGTGTGGCCGAGATGGTTCCAGGGCGTGGACTCCACAACGTTGTGCAAGAGCAGCGATGCTAGGCAGCAGTTTCGAGGAACTGGATGCAGGAGACCGGTGTATTCATCAGCCCTCTCGCCGATGGGGGGGTCTGGCGGGGTGCCCTGCTCTGGGCCATTGCCCTTTACATCCCCTTAAGTGCACCTCTGGCAGCGTTCGAAACCAGCCTGGCGGATAGCCCCCTGCCGCAGCTGTGGCGCCAAATCGCTCTGGTGACAAGCAGTCTCCTGCTCGCGCTGGTGGTGGGAATGGTCACCCAACTGGTTGCCAGCTGGGCCCTGGGTCCAGGCTGGGCCTCCAGCCTGGCGGCCATCGCCATTGGCTGGAGCCTTCTATTGGTTGCCTTCAATCGGGAGGATTAACGCTTAGTTGCCAGCCAGTGGATCAGCAGCGAATTCTTCAGGCACCTGATTGCCGTCCTCGGGGGGCTTGCCTTTCAGAACGATGCGCAGCAGCACAGGCGCGAGGAAGGTGGTGCCAATCACCATTAAAAGAATCGCAGCCTCAAGGCTGGGGCTGAGCAAACCGGAGGCGGTTCCCAAGCCCAAGAAAATCAAGCCGACTTCGCCTCGGGGCATCATCCCCAGACCAACAACAAGGTGGTTGGTCTTTTCCTTGCCAAAGATGGCCCAACCGGCGGCCACCTTGCCGATGATCGCCACCACGAACAGGAAGGCAGCCACCACGAGAGCGGAACGGGCACCGGGTTCAGAGGGATTGATGACTGACAGATCCATGCCGGCACCCACCAGCACGAAGAAGACTGTTGCAAAGAGCCCAACGATGGGGGTCACTGCCGCCTGAATCTCGTGACGGTGCTTGGAGGTGCTGGCAATGAGACCAGCAGCAAAGGCACCGAGCGCCGCTTCCAGGCCGATAGCTGACGCTACAAAACAGCTGGCGGCAAGAAGCAGATAGGAACCAATCAGTTTGGCGCCGGGGGCCTTCAATTGATCAATCATCCAATCAAAAGCCGGTGCCGCCTTTTGGCTGAGCAAGAGGGCGACCACCACAAACATCACAGCAGCCACCACGAGCTGAACGATGGGGCCAATTTCGAGATTTCCGCCAGCTGCCAAGGACACCACGATGGCCAGGATGACGATGCCGAGGATGTCGTCGAGCACGGCTGCTCCGATCACGATCTGACCCTCGCGTGTACGCAAATAACCCAGTTCACCGAAGACACTGGCGGTGATGCCGATGCTGGTGGCCGTCATCGAAGCACCAGCAAAAATTGCTGGGATCGCATCCACATGGAAGATCGCCATCAGTCCAAGCGTGCCAAGGGCGAAGGGCAGCACCACACCCACCACGGCAACACTGAAGGCCTGGGCCCCCACCGCCATCAGTTCCTCCAGCTCGCTTTCGAGACCGGTGAGGAACAGCAGGGAGTAAAGACCCAACGTGGCCACCGCCTGCAGGGCTCCGAAGCTCTCGTTGTAGAGAGCTGGGATTTCGTCCACCGGAACGTGTGACAGGCCGGAGACCAGCTCTGAAAAAGCTCCGGAAAGTTGCACTTGGGTCTCCGGCGGCACCAGAAGATGCAGACCCGAAGCACCGATTAGAACCCCAGCAAGAAGCTCACCAAGAATGGTGGGCAGCTCGAATCTCACGAGCACCTCCGCGAGGGAGCGGGCCGCCACAAAGATCAGCATGAAGCGAAGGACGCCGATCAGCGTTTCCGCCAATTCGAGGTCATGGCTGCTGATTTCGCTCAGCAGAGTGGGCAGCAGCATCAAGCCGGGCGTTACTCACGCCGAACCTTAATGGTGAATCCGCCAGAGAACTGTTCGCAAGATGATCTCAATTAACTGGAGATGCTGTAGAAGCACCCTTTTTTGCAGGCAGCCCTAGTTGTGATCGCTACGGTCCAAGTAATTCATTGAGTTGGGCTCCGAGCACCCCTGGCCTGACGGTGATTCCACGCTCCATAGCTCGCTGAACACCTATGACCATCTCCCAACCCTTCGATCTGCGTCTGCCGACCCCCGGCTGTTACAACGACCCCGAACGCGCCGGGCTGGATGCCAAGAGCGTGTTCGACGGCATGACCGAGCACCTGTTCTTCACGCTCGGCAAGCTCGCTCCCACCGCCAGCCGCCATGACCTCTACATGGCCCTGAGCTATGCGGTGCGCGACCGCTTGATGATGCGATATCTCGCCACCACTGAGGCGATGCGGGCCCACCCGCAGAAATCGGTGGCCTATCTGTCGGCGGAATTCCTGATTGGTCCGCAACTCCACAGCAACCTGCTGAACCTGGGGATTCAGAAGGAGGCCGAGGACGCACTCAAGAATTTCGGCATTGAGTCGTTGCAGCAGATCCTGGATGTGGAGGAGGAACCGGGTCTGGGCAACGGCGGGCTCGGGCGTCTGGCGGCTTGTTACATGGAGTCGCTGGCGAGCCTGAAGATCCCGGCCACCGGGTATGGCATCCGTTATGAATTCGGCATCTTCGACCAGCTGATCAGGGATGGCTGGCAGGTGGAGATCACCGACAAATGGCTCAAGGGCGGCTGGCCCTGGGAACTGCCCCAGCCCGATGAGGCCTGCTTCGTCGGCTTCGGTGGCCGCACCGAGAGCTACATCGATGACAAGGGCAACTACCGCTCGCGCTGGATCCCGGCGGAGCACGCGATTGGCATCCCCCATGACGTGCCGGTGCTGGGCTATCGGGTCAACATCTGCGATCGACTGCGGCTCTGGCGTGCCGATGCCACCGAAAGCTTCGACTTCTATGCCTTCAACATCGGCGACTACTACGGCGCTGTTGAGGAAAAGGTGGGCAGCGAGACGCTCTCCAAGGTGCTTTACCCCAATGACGGCACCGATGAAGGTCGGCGTCTGCGCCTCAAGCAGCAGCACTTTTTCGTCAGCTGCTCGCTTCAGGACATGCTGCGCAGCCTCGACAACCGAGGACTAGCCGTCGAAGACTTCGCCGACTACTGGACGGTTCAGCTCAACGACACCCATCCGGCCATCGCCGTTGCGGAGCTGATGCGCCTGCTGATCGACGATCGGCATCTGGAGTGGGATAAGGCCTGGGACATCACCTCCCGATCCGTGGCTTACACCAACCACACCCTGCTGCCCGAGGCTCTGGAAAAGTGGGATCTCGACCTTTTCAGCAGCCTGCTGCCTCGCCATCTCGAACTGATTTACGAGATCAACCGGCGTTTCCTGCAGCAGGTGCGACTGCGCTACCCAGGCAACGACGCCATCCAGCGCAAGCTCTCGATCATCGATGAAGAGGGAAGCAAAGCCGTGCGCATGGCACACCTGGCAACGATCGGCGCTCACCACGTCAATGGTGTGGCAGCACTTCACTCCGATCTGGTGAAAACCGACCTGCTGCCGGAGTTCGCAGCACTCTGGCCGGAGAAATTCACCAACGTCACCAATGGCGTCACCCCGCGCCGCTGGGTTGCCCTGGCCAACCCCGAGATGTCTGCCCTGCTGGATGAGCACGTAGGACCAGACTGGATCTCCAACATGGAGAACTTGCGCAAGCTGGAGGAAAGGCAGAACGACCATGGCTTCCTCGAGCTTTGGGGCAACACCAAGCTGTCCGTAAAACGCAAGCTGGCCACCTACATCCACCGCAACACAGGCGTGCTAGTGGATCCCGCCAGCCTGTTCGACGTGCAGGTGAAGCGCATCCACGAATACAAGCGCCAACACCTCAATGCACTGCAGGTGATTACCCAGTACCTACGGATCAAGAACGGTCAGACCGACGGCATGGCACCCCGCACCGTGATCTTCGGTGGCAAGGCTGCTCCCGGTTACTACATGGCGAAGTTGATCATCCGCTTCATCAACGGCATTGCCGACACCATCAACGCCGACCCCGACATGGATGGCCTGCTGCGAGTGGTGTTCCTGCCGGATTACAACGTGAAGCTGGGCGAGCAGGTTTACCCCGCCTCGGATCTTTCTGAACAGATCTCCACCGCCGGGAAGGAAGCCTCCGGTACCGGCAACATGAAGTTCGCCATGAATGGTGCCCTGACCATTGGCACCCTTGATGGAGCCAATGTGGAGATCCGGGAGCTCGTCGGTGCCCAGAACTTCTTCCTGTTCGGCAAAACCGTGGAGGAAATCACGGCCTTGAAGCAGGGTGGCTACCGCCCAGGCGATGTGATCGCCGCGCTGCCGGAACTGCAGGAAGCCCTGCGGCTAATCGAGATGGGCCACTTCAGCAACGGCGACGGCGAGCTGTTCCGCCCTCTGCTCGACAACCTCACCGGCAACGACCCCTTCTATGTCATGGCCGACTACGCCGACTACCTGCGGGCCCAGGACGCAGTCAGCCACGCCTGGAGCGACCGGATGCACTGGAATCGGATGTCTCTGCTCAACACGGCTCGCACCGGATTCTTCTCTTCCGACCGATCCATCAGCGAGTACTGCAACAACATCTGGGCCGTAGACCCACTCAACGTGGAGATCACCTGCGACGTGCGCTGATCGGCGACCTCTGCCTAAAGATCAATCTGAGCAGTTCCAGCCTCAAGCAAGCCCTGGTGGATTCCACCGGGGCTTTCATCTGGGATGAGGCTCAGAATCAGAACACACGTCCTGCAGCTTCAGAAGGAATGCAGCAGGCCTTGGGCTGGTGGGGAGACTTTTCCGTGCTCTTACACCAGCAATGAGGAGGGAATGATTGCTCAGTTATGCCGGCGCCACAGCACCCCTAACAACTCCTCTGAATGCACAGCTGGATCAGCTGCGGTCGGGTAAGTCGGGAGTCTGATGCAACAGACGGTTGAGCCGGAGACGATCCACATTCAACGGGTCAGGAGCCAACTCACCGGCCAATTCGCGGAACTTCTGTTCGATCTCCTCAGGGACGCGAACATCAAACACGCGCTCCATCAAGGCCTCGATCGAGAACAGATGGGCGTTGATGTTCTCCAGATCGGCAATGGCCTGCTGAAGTGAATCTCCCGATTCCTCAGGCAGTGGGGAACTCGGTGCTGCCGGCTTGGCAGCTGCATCAGCGGTCTGGCGGGAGCTGTGCTGTCTCTGGAGATCTTCCAGAACCCGGCCAGAAAGGGTGCGAAACGATTGGAGGGCTGCCCAGTTGAGCTCCTGCTGCTGACGAAGCGTGGGCGATTCCCGGATCAGCCGGTCATGCTCTCGGTAAAACCGTTGGCAATCCGGGCACTGGCAGGGCTCTTCCGGCAATGCAGTCCCTCGCGGTCATCTCCCACTATGCCACCGATCAAGCTGCCTGCTGTCCCAGATCCTCTTCAGACTGAGGGCCATCCTCTCCAGCCGTGTCGGGCAGCGGGATCTCAATGGAGGAGACCACACCGATCACATCCCGCAGCCGCATCGAATCAGCAAACCACCCCATGGCCTGTTCAGTGTCACCCCGACGTTCGGCATCACTGGCTTGATCTTCATGGGCTTCCGCCAACAGAGCCAGCCAGCAGAGGCAACGGGCCTGAACCACCGATAGATCGAGATCCGTGGGCTGGGACTCCGCAATCCGCTCGCTTTCCTGCTGCACCAACAGCCGCAGACGTAGATCGTGAAGCTGGGTCATGGCACCCACACGGTTGAAGCAACCCTAGCGGTGGTGAGCGATCTGCCCACCCCACCAGATGTAGCGTTAACTACTTCTTCAGCGATTCTCACGGGGCTGGCGGGACTCGAACCCACGACCTACGGTTTAGGAAACCGTCGCTCTATCCAGCTGAGCTACAGCCCCAGACCTCTGAATTATGCCCACGAGGCATGATGAGATCTGAAAGCAGGCGAGGTGGTTGCGGCCGATCTCTTTGAGTGTCGGCTGAGGAAAGTCCGGGCTCCCTGATGGCCAGGCTTGCTGGGTAACGCCCAGTGCGGGTGACCGTGAGGAGAGTGCCACAGAAACACACCGCCGATGGCCGGTTCACCGGCACAGGCAAGGGTGCAAAGGTGCGGTAAGAGCGCACCAGCAGCATCGAGAGGTGCTGGCTCGGTAAACCCCGGCTGGGAGCAAGGCCAAGGAACGACGGCTGGCCATCGGCCCCGTTCCGCTTGAACGCGCCGCTCGAGGCCGTCGGCAACGGCGGTCCCAGATAGATAGCCACCCACCCTCTGCAGATCAAACTCTGTGGTGGCGTGAACAGAACCCGGCTTATGTCCTGCTTTCAACCCCTTATCAGCGTTGCTCAGGAGTGCCTGTGGATCCATCCCGCGCCGCAGAGCTCACCGGCCTGATCCAGCGCCTGGACGCTGAAATCCCAATCGACCTGGAACTGCTGGCCCAGGTGGATCAGGCCCTCACCCACGTCTCGACCGGTCGCGCCAGCAACCTGGAACGGCTGGAATTCCTCGGCGATGCGGTGCTGCGGCTCGCCGCCACCGAATTCATCGACCGCCACCATGCTGATCTCAGCGTGGGGGCCTGCTCAAACCTGCGGGCTCAACTCGTCAGCGACCGCTGGCTGGCGGCCGTGGGTGCAACGCTTGCCATTGAGACGCATCTGCTGCTGGGGCGACACGCCCAGGGGGATCGTTCTGCTCAATCGAGGCTGCGGGCCGATGCCACCGAAGCGCTGATCGGAGCGTTGTACACCGCCCTTGGCAACCTGCAGGCGATTCACCGCTGGCTCGCCCCTCACTGGCACGCCACAGCTGAAGCGGTGCTGGCAACTCCCCACGAGTTCAACAGCAAATCCAGCCTGCAGGAATGGACCCAGGGCCAGGGCCTTGGACTGCCGACCTACCGCACTGAAGAACGCAGCAAGAGGCACGGCGATCCTGAGCGCTTCCAGTGCCAGGTGAGCATCCAAGACAGGCAGCTGGCCGAAGCGAAGGGCCGCTCCCGCAAGGAAGCGGAGCAGAACGCCGCCGCTGCCGGCCTTCAGATTCTGGCGGGCAGCAAGGCACCGCAGGCATCGCAATGAAGGGCATCCCTGCGATGCCCCTGACGCCCACAGCTGCTGCAGATCACATCCACCCCTTTCTGCTGGTGATGCCGCACTCCCGACACCGTCAAGATCCCGGTGGGGATGGCAATGATGCCGAAACCCAAGAGCATCACCACCGAGGCCAGCAACCGCCCCAGTTCCGTCTGAGGCACCACATCGCCGTATCCAACCGTGGTCATCGTCACGATCGCCCAGTAGACGCCACTCGCCACCGTCTGGAACTGGGAATCCGGCCGAACACTCTCGATCACGAAGATGCTGTAGCCGAGAACGACCTGCAGCAGAAACACAAAGAACAGGAAGACGCCAATGGTGCGAGCACTGCCCCGCAGCGCCTGGCCCAGCACGCGGGCCTCATCAATGAACTTGAGCAGCTTGAACACCCGCAAGATGCGGCCAAACTTGAACACCCACAGCAACAGCTCACTGCGCACCTGCGGCACGAAGAAGAACAGCACCGCTGAGGCGTCAATCAATCCGGTGAAGCTGAACAAATAGCGCCGGGGCTTCTCCACCAAGGCCAGATGCAGCACGAAATCCGCCGCAAACACCGCAAGACAAAGGTTTTGAACCAGATCGATCCAAAGCACATTCGTCTGGCGCAGGGCTGAGTTGCCCAAGGGGTCCGGCTCCAGCAGCAACGCCAGAACGCTCAACAGAATTGCCCCGAAAATGACGGCGTTGTAGGCCTTGCCCGCTGGAGTGCTGGCTTCCAGCACCGTGGCCCGCAAGCGTTGACGCAGGCTGCGGTCGGTGTCCATCGCCCTATGCCGGCTGGAGGTCTTTCAACCGCAGGGTCACCAACTTGTCCCAGTTGCCGCCTTCAAACAGAACGGCCGCACGGTCGCCGCTGATCCGCTGCACGAAGCCGGTGTAGCCGTTGTAAATCGAGGTGGCATCAGCCACGGTCACCGTGGAGCCAGGAAGGATGGGAGCAGGTGCAGACGCCATGGCTCGGTCGCGGACGGATCTGGCGCCATTATCGGCAGAGTGTGCTGCGGATGGCATGGCAGAAAGCGACGACTGGCTGAGCGTCGGCAAGATCGTGGGGGTCCAAGGGCTGCAGGGGGAACTGCGGGTCAACCCCGCCAGTGATTTCCCAGAGCGCTTCACGGCACCGGGTCCTCGGTGGCTGCGCAGCCGCCAAGGGGGTGAGCCCACGGAAATCCGGCTCAAGAAAGGCAGGCAACTGCCTGGCAAGTCGCTGTTCGTGGTGCGGTTCGAAGGAGTCGACAACCGCAGCGCCGCCGAGGCCCTAGTGGGGCAGGAGCTGCTGGTGGCGGGAGACGATCGGCCCGAACTGGCGGAGGGGGAATTTCACCTGCTCGATCTTGTCGGGCTGGAGGCAAGACTCACAACTGATGGCCCAGCCATCGGCACGGTGACCGACCTGATCAGCGGCGGCAACGAACTGCTCGAGATCAAAACAGCCGATGGACGCAAGCTTCTGATTCCATTCGTGGAAGCGATCGTTCCGGAGGTGCAGCTCGAGAATGGCTGGCTGCTCATTACCCCGCCGCCGGGCCTGCTGGAGCTCTAAAGCGAATCCATCCCCTCCAGGGCATCGACAGAAGCCCCTGAGGCAAGCGAATCTGGGTCACCGCCTTCAGGACGAGATGGCCTCCACACCGCTGATTCCTGTGATCCTCTGCGGAGGAACCGGCACGCGCCTGTGGCCGCTGTCGCGAGCGAGTTATCCCAAGCAGTACTGGCCGTTAAGTGGTGACAGCGAAGCGACGCTGCTGCAACAGACCCAGCAACGCCTCAATGGTCTGGAGGCCCTCGCGGCTCCGCTGTTGCTCTGCAACGAAGATCACCGCTTCATCGTGGCTGAACAAATGCGACAGATCGGGGTCGAGCCGAACGCGATCCTTCTGGAGCCGATGGGCCGCAACACCGCCCCAGCCGTGACGGTGGCCGCACTGCAGGCCACGGCCAACGGCGACGACCCGCTGCTGCTGGTGCTGGCGGCGGATCACCTGATCCGCGATGCCGCCCAATTCCGCCGGGCCATCGACGCTGGACGCAAACCTGCCGAGGAGGGGCGCCTGGTGACCTTCGGCATCGTGCCGACAGCACCAGAAACCGGCTATGGCTACATCGAGGCCAGCGAACCGTTCTCGCTCAATGGACCCGAGCATGTGCCGATCAAGCGTTTTGTGGAGAAGCCCGACCAAGCAACGGCAGAACAATTTCTAGCCACCGGCCGCTTCACCTGGAACAGCGGCATGTTCCTGTTCCGGGCCAGCGCCATGCTGGCGGAACTGGAGCGCCTGGCCCCAGAAGTGGTGAGCTGCTGCCGGGCGGCTCTTGAGCAGGACACGGCCGACCTGGAATTCCATCGGCTGGAACGGGAGGCCTTTGCCAAGTGCCCCAACGTGGCCATTGATGTGGCCGTGATGGAAAAAACAGAACTGGGCAGTGTGCTGCCGCTGGACGCGGGATGGAGCGATGTCGGTAGCTGGAGTGCCCTCTGGGAAACCTCTGAAAATCGGGATTCCCAAGGCAATGTGCTGCAGGGCCACGTGATCTCCGAAGGCAGCCGGAACTGCTACCTGCGCAGCGAACACCGGCTGGTGGTGGGCCTGGGGGTTGAAAACCTGGTGGTGGTGGAAACCGACGATGCCGTGTTGATTGCGGATCGCTCTAAAGCCCAGGAGATCAAGACCGTGGTGAAGCAGCTGGAGGCCGAGGGCAGTCCGGAGGGCAAGGCGCATCGCAAGATCTATCGCCCTTGGGGTCATTACACCGGTGTCGTGGAAGACAGCCGCTGGCAGGTGAAGCGAATCTCAGTGAAACCCGGCGCGAGCCTTTCCTTGCAGATGCATCACCATCGCGCTGAGCACTGGGTGGTGGTGAAGGGCACGGCCCTGGTGGAGCGCGATGGAGACGAGCAGCTGGTGGGGGAAAACCAGAGCACCTACATCCCGATGGGCTGTAAACACCGCCTGTCCAATCCCGGCCGGATCCCGGTGGAACTGATCGAGATCCAAAGCGGCACTTACCTCGGCGAAGACGACATCGTGCGTTTCCAAGACCGCTACGGCCGCAGCGATCTCAGCATCAGTGCCAGCTGAGGTTCACTCCACCGTCACGCTCTTGGCAAGGTTGCGGGGTTGATCCACATCCAGGCCGCGATGGGCCGCGATGTGGTAGCTCAGCAACTGCATCGGAACGACGGTGAGCAGAGGGCTGACCCACTCACTGACGGAGGGAACCGGCAGCAGTTCGTCAAACAAATCGGTATCGGGCCCCTGGGGCGCCACACCGATCAACTGCGCGTCGCGGGCCTTGGCTTCCTGAGCGTTGCTGAGAACCTTTTCGAACACCACACCGGGCACGGCGATCGACACCACTGGCACCCGGGAATCCAGAAGGGCGATCGGCCCATGCTTCATCTCACCCGCTGGGTAACCCTCGGCATGGATGTAGCTGATTTCCTTCAGTTTCAACGCTCCTTCCAGAGCAATCGGGTAGTTGATGCCCCGGCCCAGGAAAATCACATCCTGAGTGTCGGCAAAGCGGTGGGCCAGGGCCTCCGAGCGCTGATCATGCAGATCCACCAGCTGACGCAGCTGCTGAGGCAAGGTCCGCAATTCATCCGCCAACGCTTTGATCTCAGCCGCGGAGCGTGCGCCACGACGGGCAGCAAACGCCATGGCCAAGCCATAGAAAGCCAAGAGCTGGCCGAGGAAGGTCTTGGTGGCGGCCACGCCGACTTCGATACCGGCCCCGATATCGAGAATGTGCGGCACCTGACGCGACAGGGAGCTTTCCGGACGGTTGGTCACCCCCAGTTGGCGGGGGGCAAAGGCCGGATCCCCATGGGCCAGACGCCGCTCCGCCTCCATGGCCAGGGCGGCCAGGGTGTCTGCCGTTTCACCGGACTGGGTGACGCCAATGGTGAGGGTGTGGGGAGCCAGCGGCGGCGGGGCGTAACGGAATTCACTGGCGTAATGCACCGATGTGGGTATTCCTGCGAACTGCTCCAACAGGTAGGCCCCCACCATCGCGGCGTGGCGGCTGGTGCCGCAGGCCAGGATCTGAATCCGCTCGATCCCTGCGTAGAAGGCATCATCCATCGGCAGCGCCACCGGCTGCTCAGTCGCCAGCCCCTGGGGCAGATGGCGGGCCACCCACAGCTCCGCGGTTTCCGGTTGCTCATGGATTTCCTTGAGCATGAAGTGGCGGAACTCGCGTTTGTCCGCCACATGATCCACCCCGCTGAGCTGGGTGGGCATGCGTTGCTGGCGCACCCCTGCGGCGTCGTAGAGCTCAACGCCAAGGGGTGAGAGCAAGGCCACCTCGCCGTCTTCCATCGGCAAGATCGTGCGGGTGAAACCTGCTAAGGCCGGTGTGTCGCTGGCACAGAGGAATTCCCCTTCACCCAACCCGATCAAGAGGGGTGCCGCCTTGCGAGCCACCACAAGTGCACCCGGCGCCTGATTCCAGATCACCGCCAGGGCATAGGCCCCTTGCAACTTGGGCAGCACCCGCTGCAGAGCCTCCAGCAAAAGACCACCGCCTGGGGTGCCGCCCCCTGCTTGCAGCTGCTGAAGCTCCACAGCAAGAAGATGAGGAATCACCTCGGTGTCCGTCTCCGACTGAAACACCACCCCTGAAGCCTGCAGCTGCTCCCGCAGGGAACGGTGATTCTCAATAATTCCGTTCTGCACCACGGCCACAGCCCCATCACTGCTGCGGTGTGGATGGGCATTGCGCTCCTCCGGTTTGCCGTGGGTGGCCCAGCGGGTATGGCCAATGCCGCATTGCCCGGGAGCCCCTTGAGCCTCCACTAAGGCGGTGAGGTTGCGCAGCTTGCCCTTCGCCCGCAGACAGGTCAGCACCCCTGGAGCATCAACCGTCGCAATCCCGGCGGAGTCGTAACCGCGGTACTCCAGCTGACGAAGTCCCTCCAGCAGCTGGGGTGCCGCTTCTCGGGAGCCCACCAGGGCAACGATTCCGCACATACAAAAAAAGCCCGGCTGAAGCCGGGCAGAGCTTATGAGGTGAAGCGGTTCAAATCAGTAGGCCAGGCCCATCGAGCGGGTCGTCTCATCTCCGAGATAGACGCGGATGCTCAGGAAGTCGGTAGGGCAGGCGGTTTCGCAGCGCTTGCAACCCACACAGTCTTCGGTGCGCGGCGATGACGCGATCTGGCCGGCCTTACAGCCGTCCCATGGCACCATCTCAAGCACGTCGAGAGGGCAGGCACGCACGCACTGGGTGCAACCGATGCAGGTGTCGTAGATCTTGACGGCGTGGGACATGTGCCCGATTCATACGAAGGCTTGAAGCAAACGTACCCCTCCCTGAGAAGTCCTTGGCCATGCCGTCACCGTTGTTAACGGCGGGGGCACTTCGCGAGGTGATCCCTGAGGGCGTGCCCGTAAGATGCAGCGTCCCGTTGCCACGGCTATGTCCCAGGAAGCGATCCTCGAGAAGGTCCGTTCGATCGTTGCGGAGCAACTGAGTGTTGACTCCGGCGAAGTGAAGCCGGAATCCAACTTCCAGAACGATCTGGGTGCTGATTCTCTGGACACCGTGGAACTCGTGATGGCCCTGGAAGAGGCCTTCGACATCGAGATTCCCGACGAAGCTGCTGAAGGCATCACCACCGTTGGCGACGCCGTCAAATACATCGAAGACAAGCAAGCCTGAACAACGCAATGGTGGATGGTCTCCATCGCGTCGTCATTACCGGCCTCGGCGCGGTCACACCGATCGGCAACACGGTTCAGGATTACTGGAACGGCCTCACCTCCGGCAGCAACGGAGTAGAGTCCATTACCCTGTTCGATGCATCTGAGCACGCCTGTCGCTTTGCGGCGGAGGTGAAGGATTTCGATCCGACAGGTTTCATCGAACCGAAGGAAGCCAAGCGCTGGGATCGGTTCTGCAAGTTCGGCGTGGTGGCAGCCAAGCAGGCTGTGGCCCATGCCGGCCTTGACATCAACGACGCGAATGCGGATCGAATCGGCACGATCATCGGCTCCGGCGTCGGCGGACTGCTGACGATGGAAACCCAAGCCCACGTGCTCGAGGGCCGCGGTCCGGGACGGGTGAGCCCGTTCACGGTGCCGATGATGATCCCCAATATGGCCACAGGTTTAGCGGCGATTGCCCTGGGCACCAAAGGCCCCAGCTCTGCTGTGGCCACCGCCTGCGCCGCCGGCTCCAATGCTGTTGGTGATGCCTTCCGGTTACTGCAGCTGGGCAAGGCGGACGCGATGGTTTGCGGTGGCGCCGAATCGGCGATCACTCCCCTAGGGGTTGCCGGCTTCGCCAGCGCCAAGGCCTTGTCGTTCCGCAATGACGATCCGGCCACGGCTAGTCGTCCGTTCGACAAAGAGCGGGATGGCTTTGTGATCGGTGAAGGTGCTGGCGTGCTGGTGCTCGAAACGCTCGAGCATGCCCAAGCCCGTGGCGCCAAGATCCTCGCCGAAGTGGTGGGCTACGGCATGACCTGCGATGCCCACCACATCACCTCACCCACGCCCGGCGGCGTCGGGGGAGCTGAAGCGATGCGCCTGGCCCTGGCCGATGGCGGGATCGATGCTTCGGAAATCGACTATGTCAACGCCCACGGCACCAGCACCCCGGCGAACGACAAGAACGAGACCTCGGCGATCAAGAGCGCACTGGGCGACCGTGCGCTGCAGATTCCCGTGAGCTCCACCAAATCGATGACCGGTCACCTGCTGGGTGGCTCCGGCGGCATCGAAGCCGTGGCCTGCGTGCTGGCGCTGCAACACGGCGTCGTGCCCCCCACGATCAACCACACCACCCCGGATCCCGACTGTGATCTGGATGTCGTGCCGAATACGGCGCGGGATCAGACACTGGGAACCGTCTTGTCCAACTCCTTCGGCTTCGGCGGCCACAACGTCTGCCTGGCTTTCAAACGCGCCCGCTGAGCCTTACCGCTCACGCCGTGCGTCAAAATCGCTCCAACTTTCCTACTAACACCATGGTCGCTGCGCCCGCGTCACTCGACACGCTCTGCATCAACAGCATTCGGATGCTGGCTGTCGACGCCATCAACAAGTCCAACAGCGGCCACCCCGGCCTGCCGATGGGCTGCGCACCCATGGGTTATGCGCTCTGGGACAAGTTCCTCAAGCACAACCCCAAGAACCCCAAGTGGTTCAACCGCGACCGCTTCGTGCTGTCTGCTGGCCACGGCTGCATGCTGCTCTACGCCCTGCTGCACCTCACCGGCTACGACTCGGTGACCATCGACGACATCAAGCAGTTCCGTCAGTGGGGCTCCAAAACCCCCGGTCACCCCGAAACCTTTGAAACTCCGGGCGTTGAAGTGACCACCGGCCCTCTGGGTGCCGGCATTTCCAACGCAGTGGGTCTGGCCATCGCTGAATCCCACCTGGCGGCCAAGTTCAACAAAGCTGACGCCACCGTGGTTGATCACTACACCTATGTGGTGATGGGTGACGGCTGTAACCAAGAAGGTGTCTCTTCCGAAGCTGCCTCCCTGGCTGGTCACCTCAAGCTGGGCAAGCTGATCGCCCTGTACGACGACAACAGCATCACCATCGACGGCCGCACCGATGTGTCCTTCACAGAGGACGTGCTGAAGCGCTACGAGGCCTATGGCTGGCACGTACAGCACGTGGCCGAGGGCAACACCGATGTGGATGCCATCGCCAAAGCGATCGAAGCCGCCAAGGCAGTGACCGACAAGCCGTCGATCATCAAGGTGACCACCATCATTGGCTACGGCTCCCCCAACAAGGCCGACACCGCCGGCGTGCATGGTGCTGCTCTGGGTGAAGAGGAAGCAGCCCTGACCCGTCAGCAGCTGGGTTGGGACTACGCCCCCTTCGAAATTCCACAGGACGCCTACGACCAGTTCCGCCAAGCCATTGACCGTGGCGCCAGCCTCGAGGCCGAGTGGAACCAGACCCTGGCCACTTACCGCACCAAGTACCCCACGGAAGCCGCCGAGTTCGAGCGGATGCTGCGCGGAGAGCTACCCGAGGGTTGGGACAAGGACCTGCCCACTTACACCCCGGAAGATGGTGGATTGGCCACCCGGAAGCACTCCCAAATCTGCCTGGGTGCTCTGGGACCCAACCTGCCCGAGCTCATTGGCGGCTCCGCTGACCTCACCCACTCCAATTACACGGACATAAAGGGTGAAACCGGCTCTTACCAGGCCAGCAGCCCTGAAAAGCGCTACCTCCACTTCGGTGTGCGCGAGCACGCCATGGCCGCCATCCTCAACGGCATCGCTTATCACAACAGTGGTTTGATCCCCTACGGCGGCACCTTCCTGGTGTTCGCCGACTACATGCGCGGCTCCATGCGCCTATCTGCCCTGAGCATGCTGGGTGTGATCTACGTGCTCACCCACGACTCCATCGGCGTCGGCGAAGACGGCCCCACCCACCAGCCGATCGAAACCATCCCATCGCTCCGCGCGATGCCAGGGATGTTGGTGTTCCGTCCTGGAGACGGCAACGAGACCAGTGGTGCTTACAAGGTGGCGATCCAAAACCGAAATCGTCCCAGCTCCCTCTGCCTCAGCCGTCAGGGCATGGCCAACCAGGCCAATTCCTCCATCGACAAGGTGGCACTTGGTGGTTACGTGCTCGAAGACTGCGCGGGCACTCCCGATCTCATTTTGATCGGTACCGGCACCGAGCTCGACCTCTGCGTTCAGGCAGCCAAGCAACTCACCGCTGAAGGCAAGCAGGTGCGCGTGGTGTCCATGCCCTGCGTCGAACTGTTCGACGAGCAGACCGATGCCTACAAGGAGGAAGTGCTCCCCAACGCCGTGCGCAAGCGCATGGTGGTGGAAGCTGCTGAGTCCTTCGGCTGGCACCGTTTCATCGGCCTGGATGGCGACAGCGTCACCATGAACCGCTTCGGTGCTTCCGCCCCCGGCGGCACCTGCCTCAAGGAATTCGGTTTCACCGTGGAGAACGTGGTCGCCAAGGCCAAAGCTCTGCTCGGCTGATCCCCACAGAACCCTTCAACCCCCCCCTGCTTAGGCAGGGGGGTTAGTGGCTTCTACAAAAAAGCCCGACGTCCGAAAGGACGCCGGGCAAATGACTGGATACAAACGACCTGATCAATCAGCTTTGTCGAGCTTGACCGGAGTGAGCTCTGCAGCGCCTGCTTTGGTTTCGAGCACCTTTTGCAGACCTTCAAGGTCCTCATCGGTGATCTTGGTCTGCATCGGGCAGTGCTTCGGTCCACACATGGAGCAAAACTCAGCCTGCTTGTAGATGTCAGCAGGCAGGGTTTCATCGTGATACTCCTTGGCCCGCTCAGGGTCCAAGGACAACTCGAACTGCTTGTTCCAATCGAAGGCATAGCGGGCCCGGCTGAGCTCATCATCCCGGTCCCGGGCACCGGGGCGGTGACGGGCGATGTCAGCCGCATGAGCAGCGATCTTGTAGGCGATCAGGCCTTCGCGCACGTCTTCGGCATTGGGCAGACCGAGATGCTCCTTCGGGGTCACGTAGCAGAGCATCGCCGTGCCATGCCAACCGGCCATAGCCGCGCCAATGGCTGAGGTGATGTGGTCGTAACCGGGGGCAATGTCGGTGACCAGGGGGCCGAGCACATAGAAGGGTGCTTCGCTGCACTCCTCCATCTGCTTTTTGACGTTGAACTCGATCTGGTCCAGCGGCACGTGGCCAGGGCCCTCCACCATCACCTGGACGTCGTGCTTCCAAGCCCGACGGGTCAGTTGGCCCAAGGTGTGCAGTTCGGCCAGTTGAGCGGCGTCTGAGGCATCGTGCTGGCAACCAGGGCGCAGAGAATCACCCAGCGAGAAGGTGCAGTCGTAGCGCTTGAAAATCTCGCAGATGTCGTCGAACCGTGTGTAGAGAGGGTTCTGGCGATGGTGATAGAGCATCCATTGGGCCAAGATGCCGCCACCACGGCTGACGATGCCGGTAATGCGGCCCTTCACCTTGGGCAGGTGCTCGATCAACAGACCGGCGTGGATGGTCTGGTAATCAACTCCCTGCTGGCAGTGCTTCTCAATGATGTGGAGGAAGTCATCCTCATCGAGCTTCTCGATTGAGCCATGCACGCTTTCCAGCGCCTGATACACCGGCACCGTGCCGATGGGCACCGGAGACGCGTTGATGATCGCGGTGCGCACCTCATCAAGATTCACTCCGCCAGTGGAGAGATCCATCACCGTGTCGGCGCCGTACTTCACCGCCAACTTGAGCTTGTTCACCTCCTCGGCAGCGTCCGACGCATTGGGTGAAGCGCCGATATTGGCGTTCACCTTGCACTTGCTGGCGATGCCAATCGCCATCGGCTCCAGGTTGGCGTGATTGACGTTTGCCGGGATGATCATTCGCCCCCGAGCCACTTCCTCCATCACCAGCGACTCGGGCAGGTTCTCCCGTTTGGCCACATGGGCCATTTCTTCAGTCACTAGCCCCTGACGGGCGTAATGCATCTGAGAGACATTGGCCTGGCCCTTGCGGGACTCAACCCAGGAAGCGCGCATGATCTGAGGTGCGACGGATTGCCCAGGGGTCGACTTTTTGGCCGTAGATCACGCTCAAACACTTCCCTGCGCCGGCATAACCCGGGATCAGGTTCGGAGGGTGTGATCTCAGTCTGAGCGCGTTTTGAACTCAGACACCCCTAGTGATGTCTAAAAGCTAGCAAGCGTTCCTGAAAGCAAGCTTTAGCTTGATTGCAGGCCGTTTAGAACTGCCGCCACGACACGGTGATCACCGTCCTGCTGCAGAGATTGCAACAAGCTTCTGGCCTGCAGGGCAATGGGATCGTTTCCCCCTTCCCGGACGATCCGACTCAGGATTTCAGCTCCACTGACCCGCACAATGCCATCGGCATCGGCAACGGCAATCGTCGCCAATTCAAGCAACCAACCCAGATCAATGCCGGGCTGCTCCGCCAAGGCGGACAAAATGCTGCAGCGCACCAGCCAGGCGTTGTCCGCCTCGAAAGCCGAGAGCAGCAGAGGCCAGGCCCGCTCGACTCCATAACTGGCCAGGGAGTTAGCTGCTTCGGCCCGGACGTTGGGGTCCTCATCCGCAGTGATCAACTTACTGAGCACGGCCCAGCCCTGCTCAGTGCGCTTGTAGCCCAGGCCGCTGCAACTCAAAGAGCGCACCAAAAAGGGTTTTTGCTCTGTGCCCAGCACCAGCAACGGCACCGCCTCCGCATCCGAGCAATGGCGAAGCTGGGTGATCGCTGGCATCGCCTTCACAGGGTCTCCGCTAGCGATGGCCAGGCGCACAGTGTCGAGATCAGGCTTCTGGGGGTCGGTCTCACTCATGGGTTGCTGCCGGGGGTGCGCGCCCGCTGAAGATCGGCTAACAGCCTGGCGCGGCGACGCTGCCGACCGAGAGCGCTGCTGATCATCAGGCCCGAACCAACCAGCACCGCCGGAAGCACCTGGACTTGATCTTTCCCCTGACGCTGATGTGAGGCCAGCAGGGCCAGAAGGATCAGCAGTGGTGCCCCAAGGGAAACCCAAATCACAGCGCGGCGTTGGTTCATGACGAAGCGTTCTCCGCGATCCAAGCCAGCAAGGTGGCAGTGAGCACGGCAATACCAACACCGAGGGCATCCTCCTCCAGGGCGAAGGCCCCGTTATGCAACGGGGCACACCCTTCAGGCCCAGCAACCCCAAGCCGCACCATCATTCCCGGCACATCCCGAAGCAACTCAGCAAAGTCTTCCGCCCCCAAGGAGGGTTGCTCCACCGGCAGCACCTTGCCGCGGCCCAAACAATCCACCGCACAGCGCTCGAGGAGATCCGTGAGCTGCGGATCGTTGTGCACCGGCGGCGCAATGCAGCGGTAGTTCACCACAGCCATGCCGCCTCCGCTAGCGCAAATCCCCTGCACCGTCTCTTCGATCCAAGCCGGCAACTGGGCGTGCTGCTGCAGATCCAGGCAGCGCACCGTGCCCAGCAAGCGCACTTGATCAGCAATCACATTGAAGGCGCGACCCCCGTCCACCTTGCCGAAACTGATGACCACCGGCTGCAACGCATCCAAGCGGCGAGCGATCGTCTGTTGCAACTCCGTGATCACGCGGGCGGCAAGCCAAATAGCATCCACCGACTGATGGGGGCGGGCACCATGCCCCCCTTCCCCCTGCACCAGGATCTCCAGCTCGCCGGCCGCCGCGGTGAGACAGCCCCGTCTGATCCCGACCGTGCCCACCGGCAGATTCGGCACCACATGGAGCCCATACAACGCATCGAGGCCCTCCACCGCCCCCGCATCCCGCATCCATAC